>CATOJE010000028.1 GCA_951800145.1 uncultured Lachnospiraceae bacterium
GCGGAGCGAGAGCGCGGTGACGTTGGGACACGGCTGCTGGGGCGCGTAGCTTCCCGGCGAATATGCGCCTGCACCCATACCCCGAAAACTTGGATTCCCCAACGGGTAGCGACGTATACTCAGCTGGCGCTTCCTAACGGGTAACGACACCCACTTGGCCAGCGAATCCTACCAGGCTGCGACACCCACTTAGCTAGCGATCCCCTAGACGTTCACGATCACAGAGACTAAAGTAAATAGCAATTTCGCGCTTTACATACTATGGAAAATCCGCTTCCCAAATTAAGTTAATGACATTGGCCGTGAACAGCACTCCTTTTTTGATAGAATACGCCATTGTCTTTTACCGCCTATTGCGTTATAATGAGGAAAGTGCAAAAAGCCAACGAGCATATCACAGAATGGAATGATAGGAGAGCATAGAGATGAAAGTGAGAACCAGGTATGCGCCCAGTCCCACCGGACGGATGCATGTAGGAAACTTGAGAACGGCATTATACGCGTATTTAATCGCAAAGCATGAGGGAGGGGACTTTCTCCTCCGCATTGAGGATACGGATCAGGAGCGTTTTGTGGAGGGAGCCACGGAGATTATCTACCATACCCTGGCAGAGACCGGGCTGGTTCATGATGAGGGCCCGGATAAGGATGGAGGCTGCGGCCCCTATGTCCAGAGTGAGCGGCAGAAGGCAGGCATTTACCTGGAGTATGCAAAGCAGCTGGTGGAGAAGGGTGAGGCTTACTACTGCTTCTGCACCCAGGAGCGCCTGGAGACCTTAAAGCATGAGGTGAACGGCGAGATGATCATGAATTATGATAAGCACTGCTTAAGCCTTTCCAGGGAAGAGGTGGAGGAAAAGCTTAGGGCCGGGCTTCCCTATGTGATCCGCCAGAATAATCCCACAGAGGGAACCACCACATTCCACGATGAGATCTACGGCGACATTACCGTGGATAATGGGGAATTAGACGATATGGTTCTGATTAAATCCGACGGCTACCCCACCTATAATTTTGCCAATGTGGTGGACGACCATCTTATGGGAATCACCCATGTGGTACGCGGGAATGAGTATCTTTCCTCCTCCCCCAAGTATAACCGCCTGTATGAGGCCTTCGGGTGGGAGGTGCCGGTGTATGTCCATTGCCCTCTGATTACTAATGAGGAGCACCAGAAGCTGAGCAAGCGCAGCGGCCATTCCTCCTATGAGGATTTGATCGAGCAGGGATTTTTGACTGAGGCGGTGGTGAATTATGTGGCGCTCCTGGGCTGGTCGCCGGAGGGGACTAATGAGATCTTTTCCCTGGAGGAGATGGTAAAGGCCTTTGATTACCGCCGCATGAGCAAGTCTCCGGCTGTCTTTGACATGACGAAGCTGAGATGGATGAACGGGGAATATATGAAGGCTATGGATCCGGAGCGGTTTTATGAGATGGCCCTGCCGTATTTAAAGGGGGCACTTCATAAGGATTTGGATTTCCGGAAAATCGCAGGTATGGTGAAGACCAGGATTGAGGTGTTTCCAGATATTCCTGGCCATGTGGATTTCTTTGAGGAGATGCCGGAATACGACGTATCCATGTACCAGCATAAGAAGATGAAGTCCACTCCTGAGACCTCCCTGGAGGTTCTTACGGAGGTGCTGCCGATCCTGGAAAATCAGGAGGACTACTCCAATGACGGCTTATACCAGGCGCTGATGGCTTACGTGTCGGAGAAGGGATATAAAACTGGCTTTGTGATGTGGCCCATCCGCACGGCAGTGTCCGGGAAACAGATGACTCCTGCAGGAGCCACCGAGATTATGGAGGTGCTGGGGAAGGAAGAGTCCTTAAAGCGGATCCGGGCAGGGATCCTTAAGCTGCAGGGCTGCTGAGGAGAAGATGATTTTTAATGTAATGTGAGGAAATACCATGCCTTTTAATCAAGCGCAGTCCCAGGCAGTGAGCCATGGGAAGGGGCCTATGATGGTGCTGGCCGGGCCTGGTTCCGGGAAGACCACTGTGATCGTGGGCCGGGTCCGCCATCTGGTCCGTGAGCAGGGGGTGAAGCCCTCGAATATTCTGGTTATCACCTTTACCAGGGCGGCTGCCAGGGAGATGGAGGAGCGGTATCTGGCATTGGAAGAGGGAAAGTCAGGTGGAAGGGTCAGTTTTGGCACCTTCCACTCTGTGTTTTTCCGGATTTTAAAGCTGGCATATCAGTATGATGGATCCAATATCGTAAAGGAAGAGCAGAAAATCCAGTTTATCCGCCAGCAGATGGAGAGGCTTAAGCTGGATGTGGAGGATGAGGGAGAGTTTATCCAGTCCATCCTAAGCGAGATCAGCGGGGTAAAGGGAGAGATGCTGTCCCTGGATCATTACTATGCGAAGAACTGCTCCGAGGAGATCTTTAAATCCCTTTACCAGGCCTACGAGACCCAGATGCGGCAGCTGGGCCTGCTGGACTTCGACGACATGCTGGTGATGTGCTATCAGCTGTTTCGGGAGCGGAAGGATATCCTGTCTGCCTGGCAGAAAAAGTACCAGTATATTCTGATTGATGAATTTCAGGACATTAACCGGATCCAGTATCAGGTGATCCGGATGATGGCTCTGCCGGAGAATAATTTGTTTATTGTAGGGGATGACGACCAGTCTATTTACCGGTTCCGGGGAGCCAGGCCGGAGCTGATGCTGGGCTTTCCGGCAGACTATCCGGAGGCAAAGCAGGTGCTTTTAGACACTAATTACCGCTCCACCCCTCAGATCGTAGAGACGGCGGGAAGGCTGATTCACCACAATAAGACCCGTTTTCCAAAGGATATCCATGCGGCCAAGAAGGGCGGCCGGCCGGTGATTACCAGGATGTGGCAGGACGGGGCGAAGGAGGCGGAGGCCATCTGCCAGGAAATCCGGGATTATGTGCAGGCGGGGGCCTCCTATGAGGAGATGGCAGTGCTGTTTCGGACCAACCAGGGCCCCAGGCTCCTGGTGGAGAAGCTGATGGAGTATAATATCCCCTTCCAGCTTCGGGATGTGCTGCCTAATATTTATGACCACTGGATCGCGAAGAATATTCTGGATTACATCCTGGTGGCCAGAGGCCATGTGGAGCGGGCCAGAGTGCTTTCCGTGATGAACCGCCCCAAGCGTTACATCAGCCGGGAGGCGCTGGAGGGGGAGATGGTAAACTGGGAGCAGGTAAAATCCTTTTACCAGGACAAGGGATGGATGGTGGAGCGGATCGAGGATCTCCAGTATCATTTATCCATGATTCGGAAGATGGCTCCCGGCGCGGCGGTAAACTACATCCGGAAGGCGGTAGGGTATAATGAGTACCTGAATGAATATGCTAAATTCCGGCGGATGAAGCCGGAGGAGCTTTTCGAGGTGGCGGACCAGATCCAGGAGAGCGGGGCAGAGTATCAAACCTGCGAGGCCTGGTTTAAGCATATTCTGGAATACAAGGAGCAGCTGGCAGAGCAGGCCAGGGACCGGAACCAGAAGAAGGAAGGGGTGTCCCTGATGACCATGCACAGCTCCAAGGGGCTGGAGTTTCGGATTGTTTACATACTGGATGCCAATGAAGGGGTGACACCCCATCACAAGGCGCTTTTGGACGCGGATATGGAGGAGGAGCGGCGGATGTTCTATGTAGCCATGACCAGGGCCAAGGAGCGGCTTCATGTGTACTGTGTGAAGGAGCGGTATCACAGGCAGCAGGAGATTTCCCGGTTTGTGCGGGAATATATGCAAGGTACAGAAGATACAAGGAAGGCTCCCGTGCAGCACGACAGGAAGGGGCAGACGGCAGAGAGGTGATATGAATGGAACAGAACAAGCTTGGCCTGCTTCACATCTACTGTGGGGATGGAAAGGGAAAAACCACGGCGGCCCTGGGACAGGCGGTCCGGGCAGCGGGGCGGGGATATAAGGTGGGTATTGCCCGGTTTTTAAAGACAGAGGATTCCGGGGAGGTGCTGGCCTTAAGACAGGTTCCGGGTATCCAGCTTCTGCCCTGCGAGAAAAGCTTTGGCTTTACCTTTTGCATGACGGAAAGGGAGCGGGAGATGGCCGCCAGCTACTATAATGAATACTTTGATCTGGCAATATCCCGGTGGGGGCTATGGGAGGAGCAGGAGGCGGGAGCTTTTCCAGGCTCCGTTGATCTGGTGATTCTTGATGAGATACTGGGAGCCTGCCAAAGCGGGCTGATCCCAAGGGAACGGCTGGAGCAATTCCTGGTAAAGCGAAGGAGTAATCTGGAGGTGATTCTAACCGGGAGAAGGCCCTGGGAATCCCTTCTGGAGCTGGCAGATTACGTGACTGAGATGAGGGCGGTAAAACACCCATATACCAGGGGAATCAAAGCCCGGGAAGGAATTGAGTGGTAATCCGGTACAGACAGCAGGACAGGCGCATAAAGATTTAGAGAGGTTGGAAAAGAATGATAACAAAGGTGAAACAATTATTTGCACAGGTGGATATGACGGAGGGGACGCCATGGGAGAAGATCGTGGCATTTACCATCCCCATGCTCATCGGGAATATTGCCCAGCAGCTTTACAACACAGTGGACAGCATCGTGGTGGGACGGTATGTGGGGGACAATGCCCTGGCGGCAGTGGGAAGTGCAAGTCCGATTTTGAATCTGCTGCTGGTGCTGTTTGTGGGGATCGCCATGGGCGCCAGCATTATGGTTTCTCAGTATTTCGGCTCCCGGGACCGGGAAAACTTATCCAGGACCATCGGAAGCACTATCACCCTGACTGCGGCCTCCTCCCTGCTCCTGATGGTGTTAGGCGCAGCCCTGATCCGCCCGGTACTCATCCTTCTCAATACGCCGGAAAGCATCCTGGACTGGTGCGCCTCCTACCTGTTTATCCTGCTGATGGGCATCGCCGGGGTGGCCTACTATAACATGTTCTGCGGGATTTTAAGAGGGCTTGGGGACTCTCTGTCAGCGCTGGTGTATCTATTAATTGCCACGGTATTAAACATAATTCTGGATGTGTGGTTTGTGGCCGGCTTTCAGATGGGAGTGGCCGGGGTGGCCCTGGCTACGGTGATCGCCCAGCTTGCTTCCGCCCTGCTCTGCCTTCTGAAGCTGCGAAGGATGACCCACCTGTTTGACATGAAGCGCAGCTATTTAAAGCCTCACCGGGAGAATATTCTGACAGTCCTGCGCCTGGGGCTTCCCTCGGGAATTACCCAGGCGATCTTTTCCCTGGCTATGGTGGTGGTCCAGTCCCTCACCAATAGCTTCGGGGAGCTGGTGATCGCTGCCAATGTGATTATCATGCGGGTGGATGGCTTTGCCATGATGCCTAATTTCTCCTTCGGAACAGCCATGACCACCTACGCGGGGCAGAATGTGGGAGCAAAGCAGTATGACCGGGTCCATCAGGGGGCGAAGCAGGGAACCCTGATCGCAGCCGGGACCTCCGCTGTGATTACCGGGCTGATCCTGGTGTTCGGCCGCTACTTAATGGCGATTTTTACGAACACAGAGGAGCTGGTTATCCTGAGCGCTAACATGATGGGGATTCTGGCTGTCGGGTATATCGCCATGGCAGTGACCCAGAGCCTTTCCGGCGTGATGCGGGGAGCAGGGGATACTATGACTCCCATGTGGATTTCCCTGGCAACCACGGTGGCTGTGCGGGTCCCTCTGGCTTACGGCATTGCCTATCTCACCAGAACTCCGGAGCTTCCTAATGGGCGGTATGAATGCATCTGGCTTTCCCTTTTGTGCTCCTGGGTACTGGGAGCGGTGATCACCGTGATATTTTACCGGATAGGGAAGTGGGAGAGAACATCTAAAAGCCTTGCTTTTTCCCAAAATGTTTGATAAAGTAAGGGAGTACTCTAAGGGAGAAATGAGGGAAAGAATCTTAGGAGGAAGAATCATGAAGGACGATAAAAAACGGAACAATAATTTTTCCGGAATGGGAGAAGAGCCGGAGGAGACCACAGTAACCTTAACATTAGATGACGATACCACCTTAGAATGTGTTGTCATTAACATCTTCCAGGCCGGGGAAAAAGAATACATCGCCCTGCTTCCCATGGAGGGACCAGCAGCGGAGGAGGGAGAGGTGTATCTCTACCGCTACTCAGAGGATGCAGACGGGCAGCCGAATCTGGAAAATATCGAGGATGATGAGGAATTTGAGATTGTGTCCGACGCGTTTGATGAGATGCTGGATGCGGCGGAGTATGATGAGATCGTAGGAGAAGAGGAATAGGTGGAATATAAGAATAAGGGTACCGCCCGATCATCGATTCGGATGATCCTGCGGTGCCCTTTCATTTTCCTGTCCACGGTCACGCCGTTCACAGCGACAAAATGTGACGGCGGCAAAATCCCTATGGAGGATATGAGCGGCCTGCCATAGCCGCCCTGGAAAGTCGGGAGGGGGTTTTGGCTTACTTTGCGTATCCCTTTCAGAATCTGAATCTGGGAGGAGTGATCCAGTTTTTTTAAATCATTTTTTGCGTCTTCGAGGAATTCAATCTGCCAGGTCATTTATTTGGATGGCCTCCGTTTCGTTGAGATCTGCTTCACTGAGACCTAAATCATCCATAACGGACTGAAAGGAGAGGGCAGACTTTCCGTGGTTTTCTTCCAAACGTCTGCTGGCTTCCAGAAGGAGCGTGTAGTCTTCTTCAATCTCAGCAAGACGGGCATATTCTTCCGGTGAGAGGATGACTGCGGAGGGCTGGTTGTTTTTTAGTACAATTAGCTGGCGTTCAGAGTGCAGCCGGTCAAAAATCCGGGAAGCCTGACCACGGTTGAACTGTGTAATAGGAACAAGACTTTGTAATAAGTCGGTTGTAAATGCCATAGGGAAAACCTCCTGAAATGGATTCGTCACATAGTATTATATGCTGCATGAGGAAAAATATCAATAAAATAAGTATGATTTGTCGCTAAAAAACCATTACTTTTTATTGTAATAAAGGCGCGATAAGGAAAGGCTCTTTCATTTTCCAGCAGGACATAACAAATCTTCCAGGATATCAGACATTAAACCGGAACAGGATCACATCCCCATCCTTTACCACATAATCCTTCCCCTCCAGGCGCACAAGCCCCTTTTCCTTGGCGGCAGGGTATGTCTTGCAGTCTAAAAGATCCTGGTAATTTACCACCTCAGCCCGGATAAAGCCCCGCTCAAAATCGGAGTGGATTTTCCCGGCTGCCTGGGGAGCCTTGGTTCCCACTTTAATCGTCCAGGCCCGGGTTTCTGTGACGCCGGCGGTTAAGTAGCTGATTAATCCCAGGATCCGGTAGCTTGCGGCAATCAGCTTGTCCAGTCCGGACTCGGTCAGCCCCAGATCCTCTAAAAACATGCTCTTTTCTTCTTCATCCAGCTCTGCGATCTCCTGCTCGATCTGGGCGCAGATCACAAAGACCTCCGACTGGTTCTCGCCGGCAAACTTTTTCACACTCTGCACATAAGCATTCTCCGCTCCGTCGTCTGCCAGATCCGACTCTCCCACATTGGCTGCAAAGATCACCGGCTTCCAGGTTAAAAGATTTAAGGACTCTACAAAGGCCAGCTCGTCCTCATCGGCTGTCTCCATGGATCTGGCCAGCCTTCCGTCCTCCAGCCAGGCCTTGATCTTCTTTAAAAGCTCCACCTCTTTTGCCAGCTCTTTATTATTAAAGGCGCCTTTGGATGTCTTTGCAATGCGCCGCTCCAAAATTTCTATATCCGAGAAGATCAGCTCCAGATTAATGGTCTCGATATCCCGCAGGGGATTTACGCTTCCGTCCACATGGATCACATTCCCATCCTCAAAGCAGCGCACCACATGGATGATGGCATCCACCTCGCGGATATTGGAAAGAAACTGATTTCCCAGGCCCTCTCCCTTAGAGGCGCCCTTCACCAGCCCGGCGATGTCCACGAATTCGATCACCGCAGGGGTGATTTTCTCTGAATCGTACAGAGCCGCCAGCTGCTTTAACCTGGGATCCGGCACTGCAACCACCCCTACATTCGGGTCAATGGTGCAGAAGGGATAATTCGCAGATTCCGCCCCTGCCTTTGTCAGGGAATTAAAAAGGGTGCTCTTGCCCACATTGGGCAGTCCTACAATGCCTAGTTTCATAGTATATTAAATCTCCTTTGCCTATCTTAATTTTACGATTCCGCCACAAGGTGCTTCATAATTTCTTGAATCATGTTGTCCTTTAAACTTACGCTATTATAGCATATCAAGGATTAAAAGTAAATTGCAGAATTTCTACAAATCCCTGGTATCAAATTGGTGAAGGAATCAAATGAATCAGGCAGGTAAAAAGTTACAAGTTAATTGATTTGAAAAAAATATGGGGAAAAAGGTAGAGTTTAATCTCCACTTTACTAATTGGAATTTACTAGAAAATATGGTCGATATATCATACAAAAATTGGTTTTTATAGTCGAAATTTCCATATCCGCATTATATCACGCCCGGGGCATAAAGTCTACTTTATGCCCCGGTTTTGTTTCTATAAAAAAATATGTGTTACTGTTTACAGGCAGCTTCCCGACTTGATGGAAAGGCAAGCATAATGATAAGGTGACGTGATGAATAAAGTTCAAAAAAGTGAAGAGCATGTCCTGCAGATCAAGATGCTGGGCAGCTTTTCCATGGAGTATGACCGGAAACCGATTTCCTTTGAAGGTCTGTACTTCTCCAAATCCATCCAGCTTTTTCTGCTTCTGCTTTTACATGGGGAAGCAGGAATAAAAAAAGACACGCTGATGGAGTACCTGTACAGACAGGCAAAGGGCCCCAAGGTGAATAATAACCTAAATAACATGGTCAGCCGTCTGCGTAAGCAGCTCCAGGAGCTGGGGCTGCCGGAAGAAGACCACATTGAAATAAAGGGCGGGCGCTGCCGGTACGTGAGCAGCAGCCGGATAAAGGTGGATGTACAGGAGCTGGAGGCCTTTTTAATGAAGGCGGAGGATCCTGAGACAGCCCCCAGGGAGCGGAGAGCCTGTCTTTTGGAGGCGGTCAGACGGTATCAGGGGGAGTTGCTGCCCAGGCTTTCTCCGGAAACCTGGGTAGAGGCCTGGAGGATGCGCTGTAAAAAGCTTTATGAGGCCGCGCTGAATCAGCTGGGGCAGATCTTAAGTGAGGAAGCAGATTTTAAAACCCTTTATCCTCTTTATGCCCAGGCGGCAGGCTGGTATCCTCTGGAGGGCTGGGAGGAGAAGATAGCCCGGTGTCTGACTGCTATGGGCCAGAAGGAAAGGGCGGCACGGCTTTATCAGGAAACTACACGGCTGTACAGGGAACAGCTGGGGATAGCCCCCGCGGAACAGACGCAGAAGCGCCAGCGGGAACTGGAAAATAAATTATATGGCTGTCCGAAAAGCCTGGATCTGATCCAGCAGGAGCTTCATGAGGAGAAAAGGGAGCCGGGAGCGTATTACTTAAGCTTCCCCAGCTTTCTGGACAGCAGCCGGGTTATGGCGCGGTTAATGGAGAGAGAGGGGAAGGAGGCAACGCTTCTGATATGTACCTTGGAGGAAGGCATTCCGGAAGAGCGGAAAGAAAAGACAGAGAGAGAGACGTCGGGACGTATAGGGGCAGTCCGGACCCCAAAACGGGAAGGGTGGCTTCGCCGGTCCATATGCAGCAGCCTGCGGCGGGAGGATATCTACACCCGGTACAGCCCCTGCCAATACCTGGCCCTGCTGATGGGAACCGGCCCGGAGGACGCCTGCGGGATAATATCCAGGATTGACCAGAGATATCAGGAGCTGAGCAAAAGCAAAAAGAAAGAAATCCGCTACGAGATTACCGCTCCGAAAATGGAACAGGAGAAAAACAGGATATGGGAGAAAAGCAGGAAGCATTGACGAATAAAGGGCGTTTAGGGACCTTTACGATACAGCTCCACTATCGGGAGCATGCCACCTGGCAGGGGAAAATCCTGTGGGTGGAGGGGAAGCAGGACAGCCACTTTCGAAGTGCGCTGGAGATGCTGAAGCTGATTGATAGTGCCTTAGACAAAGCAGAAGGGAAAGAAGAGGAAATAGGAGGAGAGTAAGATGTGGAGTAAGATCAAGCCGGGCCTGAAGCGGTGGGTCAGCCGATATCTGGTGGTGACCATGATGTTATCCTTTGTGTTTGGCAACTCATATGCCGGTTCTGTCCTTGCCGCGACAGAGGAAGGAAAGAAGGAGGCGGCGACCGCCTCCGACGCCATCCGGGACAGCAGGGTAAAGCTGGTGAATAAGGGAAAAGAGGATGTACAGCTTGTGCTGCTGTCAGACAGCGCCGGATATGACGCCGGGGACAGCGTATGCTTAGAGCTGTACATAAAAAATAACACAAACCAGACCATAACCCATGGCCAGCTGAAATGCAGCGGAGGGAAAATCGCGGAGGGCAGCGCATACTTTGAGGACCTGAGCCAGCTCTATGAGGAAGAGTCCTGGGCGGAGGATTTTGAGGAGGAGGACTTCCAGCTTCTGGCACTGGAGGATGAACGATTCGCCCAGACAGGGGAGGAAGCTTCAGAGCAGGAGAAAACCTCCGAAGGGGAGGAAGAATGGGAAGAGGATCCGGAGGATATGGATGACACGCCGGATCACCTGGAGAATCTGGTCATCCGGCCAGGGCAGAGCTATTATGTGAATTTTTATTACACCATCGATGACGAGGTAAAGGGCATCAAGAGCCAGACCATAAACTTCTCCTTTAAAGGAAAAACGGAAGAAAAGAAGAATGTATCTGCGAAGGAAACCTTCCGGTATACCATCGGGGCGCTGAACCTTTTGCCGGTGGAATTTGACGGGGAGGGGCCCTTTTTAACCGGGGAAGAGCATGAGATGGTGCTGGACTTCGATATCGGCGAGCTTCAGGAGATTCTGGAGGAAGCAGAGCTGGAGGCGAGCCATCGGGAGGAGCCGAAGGAAGAGGCAGAAGAGAAGGAAGAAACCGCAACCGCCCCAGGCGGGGAGACGGCCAGCCCTTCCGATGGCAGACCTGCCAGTCCTTCCCAGGCAGAGGGAAATACTCCGACAGGGGAAAAGCCATCGTCTGAGAAAAAAACATCATCCGATGGAAAAAGCGGCTCTTCAGGCTATACAGGCTCCAAGGCCAGCGCCTCCAATGGGTTAAAGGCTACTCCCTCCAATACCTGGGCCCAGTGGGGCGATCCAGATTCCCAGGCTCCGGTGAAAAAGGAGGACAAGCCCCTGATCAGCCGGCTAAACTGTCAGGTAGAAACCTATGGAGTGAAGCTGAACGGATTCAAGATCAAAGGCTTTACGGAAGAGGATGATGTGAACTATGGAACCTCCGTCACCTGTAAGTTCCGGGTAAGCAAGAATACGGCGCCGGGAACCTATTACGGAAAGGTGACCGCCTCCTATAAATATAAAGGGAGAGACTGCAAATCTACCCAGGGTTTTCGGATCCAGGTGGCCGGGGAGGGGGAGGTAACCCTGAAGGGGGAGGTAAATGGCACAGAGGTGATTGTCAGCGGTCCGGCAGAATACTTCCCGGAGGCAGAGGATCTGGAGATCCGGGTGGCTGAGGCAGATGAAGAGCAGCAGCTGCAGGTAATGGAGGCCCTGCAGAAAAAGGCGGAGGAAGAGGGAACCCAGATCAAGGATTACCGCGCCTTTGATATCAAGCTGATGGCGGAGGGAGCGGAGACCGAGCCTGGAGGCATGCTGAAGGTGACCTTTAAGAACGTGAAGCTGGAGGCGGAGGAAGTCCGGACGGCAGCGATGATGCTGGCGGACCAGCCTGACGGGGAGGATGCAGGGCAGGAAGAGGAAGCTCAGGCTCAGGAGGAAGGCCAGCTCCAGGCTGCGGAAGGCCGTCAGGAGAGCAGCATTCAGGTTTACCATCTGGATGAGGAAACAGTGGAAGTGAATGAGGTGGATACCACCGCGGAAGGAAACGGGGATGTGGTGACGGCGGAGACGGACCATTTTTCTGTGTATGTGGTGGTGCTGGAGGAAGAAAATTCAGGGCCATACCAGATCGTAGTTCAGCGATATGTGGAGGTTGGCCGGGAAGGAAATTATACAGATGACGCAATTACTGTAGACAGCGTACGATATGAAAAACGATACCTGGATAGCGAACCAGTTTCTTTAGGCAGAGAATTTACAGGTGCGAGACTGAATGATTTTACAGAAGAATTAGAGGGTTATAAAGTAGAGCAAATCCAGGTATGCAATATGAATGGGGAATTGCTGGACACATACCCGAAAAAAGGAGAGAACACACAGGAGGGAGATAATTCACAGCCAGCTACAGAAATTGAAATTCCGATTAATCAGAATGTTATGCTGAAGGTATTATATAAGCAATCGTCGACGGAGTATGACAGCGATGTGGTTTTTTATGATTACGATGCAGTCAGCCCTTACGGCAGTAAAGATTCGAATGGCAATCTCGTCACTGACACAGGCAATCCAAATAGAGTTTATAATGATGGCTATGACAAAGGCCAATATATTACCAATTCTGAGAATTATTCAAAAAACGCAACAAATGGCAGCAGACTGAGTGCGGGGCTGGGGGATGACGTGCCAGTTCAGGCACAGTGCGCTGACGGGCAAGAGAGAACGGTTTATTTAAATGCCAATAATACGAACGGGACTTATGCAGGGTATTCCGCTCCAATTATCCGGAGAATTGTTACAGGCCTGGACGGGGAAGATAATCCGATCTACGGGAGCTTTGGTGGGAGAAAAATATATGATCCAGGATTTTTTACGGATGAAGCTAAGATTGGAAAAAGAATCTATCCTACAGAGGATATCGATACAAAGCTGACATTTGAGAGAAGGGGAGATTTTCATCAATTAAAATGGGCAGGAGTTCAAGTTAACGGAAGGTGGGAAGGAGCTAGCGCAGACTCAACAAACAATTTTTATCCGTTAGATAAACTTCCAGGCGCACAAGGACATTATAGGCCTGGTGAAAAGCAGAAACCCCATAACTGGTTTTTCGGAATGCGCTATACCTTTAATTTTACTGTGGGTGATTATACAGGTCCATTAACCTATACCTTTTCCGGTGATGATGATCTATGGGTATTTTTGGATGGCAAGCTGATTTTAGATTTGGGAGGAGAGCATAGCGCGTTTCCTGATGTATATAACGCAGGCTTTAACATAGGGAAGCCATGGGAGGCGGTTTGGAGAAACGATGTAAATTTATGGTGGTTTTTAAACGATTCGAGCAGAACCATTGATGGGTATGATGCTCAATTATCGGTAAGTAAAGCAGAAAAACGAAGTGAAAATATGGGAAATCCAGACACGCCGCACCAGATCACAATTTTGTATATGGAACGGGGCGGCATCGATTCCAACTGCTCTATGAAATTTGTCATTCCTGGACTGAAGCCGGTAAATGTTGAGCCGATCCGAGGACAGAAAAGTATTTCTGTAAGAAAGGAATGGGTCGGTGATGATGAGTCTTACCGTCCCAAGGAAGTTACGGTAAAGCTTCAGAAGAAGGTGGGTGCAGGTAATAACGGTTACGAGGATGTAGGAAAACCGGTGACATTAAGTAAGCCAACATGGTCGTATGAGTGGAAGAATCTGGATAATGGGGAATACCGGGTTGTGGAAGTAGATGTTCCTGCTGGTTATCAATCAGCAGTGACATCGGAAAGCAATAAGTCACACTTTATCATAACCAATACACTAACCGATACACAGCGGGTAGAGGTGGAGAAGAAGTGGGAGGATGGAAATGACCAGGATAAAAACCGGCCGGAATCCGTTACTGTGCAGCTGTATTGGTCTGAAGTGGGAAAAGATTTATGGCATCCATTCACAGACCGGAAGATTGAATTAAATGAAACCAATCAATGGAAAGGCGCTTTTGATAATCTGCCCCAATACATGTACCGGAAGGATGGAACAGCCTTTGCCGTAGATTACATGGTATTTGAAATGAATGGTTCGGTGAATATTTTAGAAAACGGCCATTTACCAGGCAAGAAAGGAGAAAACTGGCCCTATACAGTAACCTATGAGCGGAGCAGCTCAGCAAGTGGAAGTAAGAATACGACAAATGTGACTGTAACGAATGCATATGCTCCCAAAACCATGTCCCAGACCGTAGAAAAGGTATGGATTGGGGTGCCTGAAGGCATTCCTGCAAAGGTAACGATTGGATTATACCGCAAGACAGGAAGCAATTATCAATTAGTAAATAATCTGCCTAAAAATTCTGCAGGAGAGGATCAGCAAAATCCGGTTACATTTCAGATAGCAGATGCAAAAAAGAATGAGGATGGAAATCGAATCAACAAGTATACATGGGAAAATTTACCCGTTTACGATGCAGGAAGCCTTATTGAATATCGAATCTGCGAGATGGAATATGGTGAAAACGGAGAGTTCAGCCCTATCAGTGAGCCGGGCAGGGGAAACTGGACGGTAGCGTCAGATGGGTATCAGTATCAGATTGGCTATGGGGAGCCTGAGGAAAGGAAGGATCCTGCAACCCAGGTAAACACTTCTGTGAAAACTACCATCACCAACACCCTTCAGGCCGCCGCCCTGCAGATTAAAAAGCTGGTAAATCCAGACGGGGAGCCGGTTGATTTTAAACACAACTATAAATTCCTGATCGAGGTAAAGGACGGAGAGAAGGCCTATACGACAGTTGCATTAACGGACGGAGGCATCAGTGAGACGATCATAATCTTCTTCACAAAGGAGGATGTTTCTAGTGGAAAAACCTTTACCATCCATGAAGCGGTCCCCATGGAATACACTCTGGCAGGAATGGAGTCCGATGCTCCTTCCGGACAATTTAGCTGGGATAATACAGAAAAAGCCGGAAGAATTACCTTAAAGCCAGGCAACCACATTACAGTCACGGTTAGGAACACGATGGAGCACAAAAGTTACTTCCACCACACCGCTTTAGTAACCAACGTGAAACAGCCGCCGGATGGCTCTGGTGAATGGAGTGTGGAGACAGCTCCATTTAAAAAGAATGAATACACAGAGCCCCATGGAGAAGGAAGCTCCAGCTCCGGCAGAAGCCCGGATCATGGGGGCGGAGGGCCGATGGCGTTTGAAGAACCCTATATGGGGGAGGAACGATTCGGGTTTAGAGAAAAGGTATTAGATGAGGAGGTGGCGCTGTATGGCTAAGATGGATTTCAAAAAGAATAAGCTTGTGCTAACCATAGCGCTGCTGGCTGCCGCTGCGGTGATTGGGAACACTGCAGCTACAGTTCTCCATAAGATGACCCTGGAAAATCCTATCAAGACGCCGTCAGTGACAGGAAAAATTGAAGAACAGCCAGAGATCCTGGAGCGTGGAGATAAAAAAGTAACCTTTATAAATGAAGGGGAAGCGGATGTATTTATCCGTGCAGCCTATTCGGAAAAATGGACCAGTGGGAACATGATACTGCCAAATCCGCCAGGTGTAAGCCCAAAGATCAATTCCGATGACTGGGTTAAGGGAGATGACGGCTGGTACTATTACCGGTATGTGCTTCCCGGCTCTGCTTCCGGAAAACCGGAGGATAAGCGAAAAACATCATCCTTTATTGAGAAGGTCACATTTGGAACGTTAGATGAGACCTACAAGAAGGCTTCCTACGAAATTCACGCGGTTATGGAAATCGTCCAGGCCAGCGATGATGTGATCGTGAGTCAGGAGGCGGTGAAGGAGCTGTTTGGGAAAAATATTACTGTGCCAGAGGGATGGAATGGAAATAAATACACCTATACCGTCTCATGGCCAGTTCAGTAAGGAGGTGGCAGCTTTGGAAGGAAAAGGGATGAGAACGGCTTTAAAGGGAAAGAAAATGCTGGTGCTGGGGACTGCTGCCGCCGCCTTAATCGGTTTCGGCATCACCTGGGCATATTACAGCAGCAAGCAGGCTCTGGCAAACCCGCTGACCACAGCTCACAGCGGTGCGGCCATTGTGGAGGAATATAACCCGGACAGCTCCTTCCTCCCGGGAGAGCTGGTGACGAAAAGAGTTGCCCTCCAGAATACCGGGAAGATGGATATCTTCCTCCGGGTGGAGGTGATGCCGGAGGAGGGCTGGTATCAGGAAGATGGGAGCGAGATACCAGAGCTTAAGACCCTTAAGGTAGAGAAGGGATGGACCGACGCGTGGGGCGAGCCAGATATCCCGGAGAATGCCAGTCAGCCCATACTGCCTGAGACGGCGTATGGCGGCACAGAGGGGGCGGAATGGACAAAGGCTTATAAGGATGCAAATGGAAAATACTACCGGTATTATAAAAGGATTCTTCCGGCCGGGGAGATGACGGCGGATATTCTGGAAAGCATCAAGCTGAGCCCGGATGTTTCGAATGACCGGCATGCCGCGGATTACAGTGACAAGCACTACCGCCTCACCTTCCATGCAGAGGCAGTCCCTGTGGAGGACCATGGAGGCCAGCCAGGAGTCCAAGCCTCCTGGAACATGTCCGTATCCTTAAACAATGACGGCAGCTTAACCTGGACCCAGGGGACATCCCGGTCCGGCAGCCAGGCTGATTGAAGATAAGGAGGAAGCAGGATGAAACGGATCATAAAAATAATCCCCTTAGGGGGAATCCTGGCAGTGGCCGGCATCGGCGGGACCTTCGCGTACTTCAATCAGACCCACACCAAAACCAATGAGTTTACCACCGGAACCTACGACACAGTGCTGGTGGAGGACTTCCGTCCGGAGGACGGGGAGAACTGGAAGCCGGGGGCCACAGTGAATAAGGATGTGACTGTAAAGAATGAGGGCACCCTCCCAGTGGTGGTCCGGGTGAAGTTCCAGGAAACCTGGGTCAGACGGTCGGACAGCTTTAAGCTGTACGATGTGGACACCACGCTGCAGAAGGAGAAAACCGGGCTGGGGGCCACGCCAGACGCCAGAAATAAATTTGAAAATGTCTACCAGCAAGATCCCGGGGATGGAAATGCGGGAACCGAAATCGACGATTCGGTGGTACATAAAATCATGGATCCGGATCAGCTGTGGGTCTATAACCCGGCGGACGGCTACTACTATTACAAGCAGATACTTCCCGGAAAGCAGGAGGGGGGAGAAGCCCCGGAGACCGCAAGGATCCTGGATGGGGTAAGGCTGGATGAGAATATCGACATGGGCGCCTACATTGAGCGGAAGTACTATGCATGCACCGAGAGCGAGGAGCCGCCGGCAAAGGACAGCAGCGACTGGGTAGAGTTTGAGAAGGACGAGACCACAGCGAACGGCTATGTGACCACCGCAGAGATGGCGGAGATTGTCCAGAGACAAGGAAAGAAAATCACCTTTTTAAAGGCCTCCCCGGAGCTTAAGGGGGAGGAGCTTGGAGGATACCGGGACGCAGACTATACCCTTCGGGTGACTGCCCAGACCGTCCAGGCAACCGACGGGGCCGTGGCAGGATTATTCGGCGACATCGGGACATTTAAGGCGCTGGGATGCCAGTGGGAGCTGATGAGTGAGGATACCCTGTATCAGGGGGACGCCGCCCGGCCGTAGGAGAAAGGCTTCCGGAGCGCATCCGGCAGAATGTTTAACCAGTCTATTTATGCCCTGATTTTTTGAAAACATGGCAGATAGAAGAATAAATGAGCAACAAAGATAACGAGACAAAGAAGGGAGAATGAGAAATGAAGTTGAATAAGAAGGCAATCGCAGGAGCAGGTTTAGGCGCGTTGGCACTGGTAGGGGGGACATTTGCGTATTATAGTCAGACAGCAACCCTGGATAACCCGTTAAAGACAGGCAGCCATGTGGAGTCATTAGTTGAGGAATTTACTCCTCCGTCCGATGACCAGTTTTTAAAGCCAGGCCAAACATGGGATAAGGTGGTAGGCGCGGAAAACACCGGCGATTATCCAGTGCTGGTAAGGATTAAGATGGAAGAGAAATGGAATTATACCGGTGAAACGAATGCATACCAGACCATTCTCAGCAGTAATCAGGAAGCATTTAATAAGGGAAAAGGCGATGGCAATGGCTTTAAAGACGGGATCTTTACTGCAGATCAGACATCACAAATCGAGACGGTAGATGGAGAGCAAGTGGACATTGGTGATAAAAATGGCTTGACAGAAAATGATAAAACCGTTGTCTATAAAAATTTAAACCTTACAGATGGATGGATCGACGGAGGTGATGGCTACTGGTATTGGAACGGAGTGCTGGAAGCGAAACCGAAGGACGGTACAGCCAACCCGAAATCAAAAACATCCAAGCTTATGGATAAGCTGATCCTGGCAACAAATGTTGACCTTGGCCTTTATGAGACAACAGAGTACTATGCCTTTGCGGCAGACGAAGCCAGTATAAAAGAAACAGACTGGCAAGCCTTAGGGACGCAGGATATCAATGATATCGCTAAAACGATTCCGGAAAATCAGAAATTATTCCGTAAGGCAGAATCCAAGCTTAGTGATGGTAAGAAGGGATATGCAGATTCTAACTATACTTTGACCATTACCTCAGAATTTGTTCAGGCAACCAAGGATGCAGTAGCAGATAGCTGGAAAGCAGCAGATGGAACACTATTTGACATTACAAAATTAACCAATGTTAAAACAGATACAGATGGTGTAAATCTGATCAACTAGAAAGCACAGCACGAAAGGCTAACCCAAACCAATGAAACGGATCCAAAAAACCCTGAACATCCTCTCCTGGCCCGTGTACCTGTGCATCATTGCCTACCTGCTCATCGCGGCCCCCTTACTGGCCGGCTACCGGCCGGTGGTGGTGCTCAGCGGAAGTATGGAGCCCACCTATCACGTGGCCAGCGTTATATATTACAAGCAGGCCCCCTTTGAGCAGATCTCCGAGGGGGACGCAATCACCTACCAGGCCGGGGAGGATTCCCTGGTGACCCACCGGGTGGCGGAGAAGCTGGAGGTCACCAGACAGTTTATCACCAAGGGCGATGCCAACCCCACCCAGGATCCCAATCCGGTATCCTATGAAAACGTGGTGGGGAAGGCGCTTCCCTTCTCCATCCCCTACGCAGGCTATTTTGTGGATTTCGGCAAGAAGCCGGCAGTGATTGGGGTGATGGCCCTGATACTGATAGGAGGAATGGCGGCAGACTGGCTGGTGAAGTCCGAGAGTGGAGAAACGCCGGATAAAGAAGCAGAGAAAAAGAATGCCGGTCCGGACAGGAAAGAAGATATTCCCGGGAAGAAGGCCTGAGTCAGGAAAGCATAATGTGCTCTCGGAATCTCTTTGTGCCTGATTTTGTGAGATTCCGGGAGCACATCATATTGACAGGGAGAACAAATATGAGGAAGAAAAAGAGAGTAATAATCGCAGGCCTGGCGGCTGCGGCAGCTGCTGCAATGATCGGAGGCACCTGGGCAGTATGGACGCAGCAGATTCAGGCCGGAAATGAATACCAGATCGCCAAATACAGCACCCGCCTGGAGGAGAATTTCGACCCGCCAGAGAACTGGCAGCCGGGAATCAGCGTGGAGAAGGCAGTCTGGGTGACCAATGACAGCCCCCAGGGCCACGGGGCCCCCGTCTTGGCAAAGGTAGAGCTGAGCCAGCGATGGATCCGCCAGGAGAATGTATACATGGATACCTTAGACCAGGCCACCGGGGAGATAAAAAGTGTTCCGGTGGAGCCTCTGGCAGGGGAACCGCTTCCTCTGATCTTCCAGCCGGAGGGAGGGGAGTGCCAGTTTGCTGCGGTTCCCCGGTTCAACCAGTCTGCTGTGGTCGCCTTAGCCTCCGGGAGGAATCAGGAGCCTGGCCTGCGGCTGGACATCCCCAGTGTCAATTCCATCCAGGAGGCAGAGGGGAAGTGGCTGTTGGTTAATGAGAGCCCGGCCCTGACGGGAAACTATGTGTTCTACTATATGGGCGTTCTCCAGCCAGGGGAGGCCAGCCCCCGCCTGCTGGAAAGCGTGGCCATGAATCCCCTTCTGGAAAATACGGTAAGCGGAAGCTATGGCTATTACGAAAAGCAGGAGGACGGCTACCATTTGATCACCATGGAGACGAAAAACTCCGCCAATGGCTATGACAGCTGCCGCTACACCTTAGATGTAACTGCCACCACAGTGCAGAATACAAAAGCAGCTGTGGAGAAGGTGTTCGGCTCCAACAGCATTGACCAGACGGTGGTGTCCTACCTGACGGCCATGGCGGATTCAGGTATCGTGGAGTCTGAGCTGACCAAGCGCCTCTCCTTCGAGCGGTCAGAGGGCCGGTTCGTCTATACCCCATATCGCGATCAGGAAGGCGCAGAGGAGGGGAACTGGTTTATGAGCTTTACTGACATGATGCCGGGCGGCGTTTACCGGGATAAGCTTCAGATTGAAAATAACAGCTCCAGAGATTTCCGGGTTTATATGCAGGTACTTCCCCGCGCTCAGGATGCCCTGCGGGATGAGCTTCTGAGCATGATTCAGATGAGCGTATGGCACGACGGGACGCTGCTGTATCAGGGCAATGCCTCCGGCTCTGCCCTGGTGACGGATGAGGGGCTGCAGCGTCTGGTTTATCTGGGACGCTACGATGCCCGTTCCTTGGGAGAGATAACCGTGGAGCTGAAAATCGATGAGGAGCTGGCCTTAGACGAGACCGGGACCTGTAAATATGCGGATCTGCTGACAAAGATTGACTGGGAGTTTATGGTGACTGAACTGGATTCCCCAGGCGGACCGGGAGGCGGAGGCACCAGAGATCCGGGAAATCCGGGCCGCTCCACCACAGTGATTACCGACGATCCGGTTCCCTTATCGGTTATCGATGACGGGGATGTACCCTTAAGCGACGGGATGATCATCGAGGATGAGGCGGTGCCCTTAGGGGCGATGCCTAAGACAGGAGATACCACCCCCTGGATACCTTTGACCGTGACCTTCCTGGTAAGCGGAGGATTCCTTGGGGGAATGATGCTGTTAAGGCGGAAGGAGCAGGAAAAGGAAAGCGGGAAAATGAAAAATTGAAATGCATAAAGATGCAGGCTGAGACCCAGAATCGTGGATGGATTCATCGAAGAGGGGTTTCAGCCTGCATCTTATGCGTTACCGTATGAAATATTCTCTATCCTATCAACACGGTCTTCCCTATAAAGGCAAACCCGTAATGCCGAATCCGCTCCTTGGGGATTCCACGCATTGCCAGAACCGTATCATATGCTTTCTCCTCTATCTGCTGAAGCGCTGCTGTCACAGTATCTGCTAGCGTCTTCTCATCCTCGGAATCATGCACCTTGAATTCCAGCACAAAGGCCGGATCCTCATCCTTCAAGGGTTCCAGCATCACATCATATCTCCCCAAACCACTTTCTCTGTTAGAAGTGATGCGGTATCTATCTGCTAAATCCACCATTAGACCTAACACAAAGCCATGATAGAAGCGCTCCGGTTCGGCAGCTTCAGACGGCTTGCTGCCAGCATCAAAAAAACTGAAGGTAGCCAATGCAGTCCGATTCATATAGACATTCATGGCTTTCCTGTCATCCAACAGCAACGCCTTGATAAACGCATTATAAGCCGGCGTATACTCTGCAAACCAGCCATTTATCATATGCCGGAACATTAACCGTACTTCCTTATTGGTCAGAGACAGTGTATACTCGCATTCACCAGAATCCCCATTGATCGTATAAGCCTCCACCTTCAGATAGCCACAGGCCAGGAACAGACTCCAGATAGCATGGAGATTATGGTTCAGCTGACTGAATAGAATCTGTTCATCAATTGCCGCATGAAAAGATTTTCCCTGCAGCAAATCTTCCATGATAATTTTTATCTCTGGAATCCCTTCCTGAATCAGCTTCCCCACCAGGCTGTTGGAACTGGTGTTTGCCCAGTAAGCAGCAAACCGTTGCTTGTCAAGATAATTGATAATGGACCATGGATTATAAATATCACATGTATTTCCAAATGTAAACCCATCATACCAGGCACGAACCTCTTCCTTTTTTGTAAGTCCGAATTCATCCATGGCGGCAAAGACTTCCAGTTCTGTAAAACCGAAAGAAGCCTCATATTTGCATGAGGTAGAGGTAACTATCTCTAAATGATTTAAGTCAGAGAAAATAGACTCTTTACTGATTCTTGTAATACCCGTCATGACTGCCCTCTCCATGGACGGATTCGTTTTAAAAGTAGAATTGAACAGGCTTCGGATAAATGCCGCCATTTCATCCCAATATCCGTGTACATAAGCCTCCTGCATGGGAGTATCATATTCATCTAATAAAATGATGACTTTTTTTCCATAATAATTCGAAAGAAATTCTGATAAAGCTTTCAGGGAA
This sequence comes from uncultured Lachnospiraceae bacterium, assembly GCA_951800145.1. GTDB lineage: Bacteria > Bacillota > Clostridia > Lachnospirales > Lachnospiraceae > Caccovicinus. The sequence continues at coordinate 22,257 of CATOJE010000028.1, forward strand.
TAAGAAGCTACAGAATCGCTCATTGCAGGGGATATTTCATGGAAAATATCTGGAAGTCTTTTTCGATCGGGTCCTCCATCCTGCAAGACTGAAAATCTATCAAACAAACTTTTGATGATACGGCAGATCTTATCCCTTGCATTTCCAAAGGTTGTTTCCTTCACATCTGCAAAGCTTAAGAAAATTACCGGATAGCTGCCCTGAAGATTACGATATCTCTCTTCTTTCCATATATCTAATCCTTCAAATAAGACGCCATCGTCTGCATATTCCACAGAAAAAAAATGCTCCAGCATGTTCATTGCCAGTGTTTTACCGAATCGCCGGGGGCGGGTAATCAATGTTACCTCATCCTGGTTTTCCCACCATTCCTGAATGAACGCCGTTTTATCCACGTAAAAACAATTGTTTCGGATGATTTTTCCGAAATCCTGTATCCCGATTCCTACGGTCCTTGCCATTTGGCACCTCCTGCATTTAACCTGAATGTATCAATCACGTTATTTCGAGTGTACCATATTTTTGAGTGGATGACCATACGATTGTGCTGAATTATCAATGAAAGACGGATAAAGGGCTGCAGTGTATGGTTTTTCTTGTATTTCCGGCATGCTTCGCGTATAATAAGGTCAATGGAGAGGCTAAGCAGTAACAGGCTGTCCACATTTCCAACACAGGAGGAAAACATGATGGATTTTCGAATCGAGCACGACTCTATGGGAGAGGTAAGGGTTCCCGCGGATCGGTACTGGGGGGCGCAGACCCAGCGGAGTCTGGAGAATTTTAAGATTGGAACGGAGAAGATCCCGATGGAAATCATCCGTGCCTTCGGCACCCTGAAGAAGGCGGCCGCCATAGCGAATCACCGCCTTGGAAGGCTGGATGAGCCCCGCAGGAGCCTGATCTGCCAGGTCTGCGACGAAATTTCAGCAGGCCGGCTGGACAGCCATTTTCCGCTGGCTGTATGGCAGACTGGCAGCGGGACTCAGTCGAATATGAATGTGAACGAGGTGATCGCCAACCGGGGGAATGAAATCGCCGGGGAGGCGCGGCTCCACCCCAATGACCATGTGAACATGTCCCAGAGCTCCAATGACACCTTCCCTACAGCCATGCACATTGGGGCGGCGCTGTCCATTGAGGAGCATCTGTTTCCAGCCATAGATGACCTGATACAGACCTTTGAACGTCTGATGGAGGAGAATGAGGGGATTGTCAAGACGGGCCGCACCCATCTTCAGGACGCCACACCCATTACCTTCTCTCAGGAGATCAGCGGGTGGAAGAATATGCTGGAGAAATCCAGGGAGATGCTTTTTTTAAGCCTTCCGGGCCTTAAGGAGCTGGCTTTGGGAGGGACTGCGGTGGGCACCGGCTTAAATGCGCCGGCGGGCTTTGACGTGGAGGTGGCAAAGGCTGTGTCAGAGCTGACGGGAAAGGAATTTCGGACAGCGGAAAATAAGTTCCACGCCCTGACCAGCAAGGACGAGCTGGTGTTTGCCCATGGAGCCCTGAAGGGCCTGGCGGCGAATATGATGAAAATCGCTAATGATATCCGCTGGCTGGCCAGCGGTCCCCGCTGCGGGCTGGGGGAGATACGGATCCCGGAGAATGAGCCTGGCAGCTCCATCATGCCGGGAAAGGTGAATCCCACCCAGTGCGAGTCTGTTACCATGGTGGCAGTGCAGGTGATGGCCAATGACGTGGCAGTGGGGATGGCGGCTTCCCAGGGGAATTTCCAGCTGAATGTGTTCATGCCGGTATGTATTTATAATTTCCTCCAGTCGGTTCGGCTGCTGTCGGATTCCCTGATTTCCTTTAATAAGAACTGTGTGGCAGGGATTCAGGCCAACCGGGAGAAAATGACGGAAAATTTACATCGTTCTCTGATGCTTGTAACCTGTTTAAACCCTTATATCGGCTATGAAAACGGGGCAAAAACAGCGAAAAAAGCTTATAGTGAAGGGATTTCCTTAAAGGAAGCCTGTGTTGCTCTGGGATTTTTGACAGAAGAGAAATTTGACGAAATTTTTATACCTGAGAAGATGGTTTAGAAGGAGGAATCCAGGATGGATGTGAATGAAGCTTCATTACAGATGCATTATGATTTAGGAGGGAAGATCGAGGTGATCTCCCGGAAGCGGATAGAGACCAGGGAGGATCTGTCCCTGGCTTACACCCCGGGAGTGGCGGAGCCCTGCAGGGTGATAGCAAAGGATTATGAGGAGTCCTTCCGGCTGACCAGGCGGTCGAAGCTGGTGGCGGTGATTACCGACGGCACAGCGGTTCTGGGGCTGGGGGATATCGGCCCTGCGGCCGGCATGCCGGTGATGGAAGGGAAGTGCGCCTTATTTAAAGAGTTTGCAGATGTGGACGCGTTCCCCCTGTGCATTGACTCAAAGGATACAGATACCATCGTCCAGACCATTGCCCTGATCTCCAAAAGCTTCGGGGGGATTAACCTGGAGGATATCGCTGCCCCCAGATGCTTTGAGATCGAGCGCCGCTTAAAGGAGCTGTGTGATATCCCGGTATTTCATGATGACCAGCACGGCACGGCTATTGTGGTGGCGGCAGCCTTGATCAATGCGGTGAAGGTGACGGGCAAGAGGATGGGAGCTTTAAAAATCGTCATCAACGGCGCCGGAGCAGCGGGAATCGCCATCGGGAAGCTGCTGATCCGCATGGGCTTTGGAAATGTGGTGATGTGTGACATCCACGGCATTATCTGTGAGGGGGATGAGGGGCTGACCTCTGGCCAGGAGGAGATCTCCCACATCAGCAATCAAAATCATGACCATGGCTCCCTGGCGGATGCCCTGAAGGGGGCGGACGCCTTTGTGGGCGTGTCCAGGCCGAACCTGGTGACCAGGGAGATGGTGGCATCCATGAATCAGGGCATTGTGTTCGCCATGGCGAATCCCACACCGGAGATTATGCCGGAGGAGGCAAAGGCCGGAGGGGCTGCGGTGGTAGGAACCGGGCGTTCTGATTTCCCCAACCAGATTAATAATGTGCTGGTATTCCCGGGGATTTTCAAAGGCGCTCTTTCCGTGCGGGCCAGGGAGATCACAGAATCCATGAAGGTGCGGGCAGCTTACGCCATCGCGGGGATGATCCCGGAGGAATCGCTCCACAAGGAAAATATCATCCCCTCCCCCTTAAATAAGGAAGTGGCAGAGGTGGTGGCAAAGGCTGTGGCAGACACGGCAGTGGAAGAGGGGATCGCCAGGATTTAGAAGGCTTCGATCTTTTCCTCAATGCGCAGAAGCTGATTGTATTTGGCGGTACGTTCGCCCCGGCAGGGGGCGCCGGTTTTGATCAGCTGGGTGCCCATGCCCACAGCCAGGTCCGCGATGGTGCTGTCCTCGGTTTCGCCGGAGCGGTGGGACATGATGGTGGTATATCCGTTCAGCTTTGCTAACTGGATGGCTTCCATGGTTTCGGTTAAGGTGCCGATCTGATTAGGCTTGATTAAGATGGCATTGGCGCTGTGATCTGTGATGCCTTTTTGCAACCGGTTGGTATTAGTGACAAACAAATCATCGCCCACCAGCCGGGTGCGCCCGCCGATTTTTTCCGTTAACAGCCGCCAGCCTTCCCAGTCTTCTTCATCCATGGGATCCTCGATGGAGTAGATGGGATAGGAATCTACCAGCTTTACCCAGTACTCCATCATCTGCTCCCGGTTATAGGTCTGACGCTGCTTTGGCAGGGTGTAAAAGCCAGGGCCCAGTTCAGGATTCTTCCATTCGCTGGCTGCTGCGTCCAGGGAGATCATAAAGTCAGTTCTCTCCTTAAAGCCTGCCAGCTGAATGGAGGTGAGAATCAGCTCGATGGCCGCCTCGCCGGAGATGACATCCGGGGCAAAGCCGCCCTCATCTCCCACGGCAGTGGAAAGCTTCTTTTCCTTCAGCAGCTTCTTAAGCACCTGGTAAACCTCTGCGCACCATCTGGCGCCTTCCCGGAAGGAGGAGGCGCCCATGGGGAGAATCATGAATTCCTGGATATCCACGGAGTTATCTGAGTGGGCTCCTCCATTTAAGATATTCATCATAGGCATAGGGAGCTTGTTCCCGTATATGCCGCCGATATACTGGAAAAGGGGCATTTCATAGGCGGCCGCGGCGGCCCTGGCGCAGGCCATGGACAGGCTTAAGATGCTGTTGGCCCCCAGCTTTCCCTTGTTTTCTGTGCCGTCCGCTTCCCTTAACAGGCGGTCGATATTCTTCTGATCTCTGGCATCCTCGAACATCAGCACCTCAGCCAGCACAGTATTTACGGAATTTACTGCCCGCTGCACGCCCTTTCCGTGGAAACGCCCGTTGCCGTCCCGCAGCTCGATGGCCTCATGCTGTCCGGTGGAGGCGCCGGATGGCGCGGCCGCCCTTCCCCATGCCCCGCCTTCTAAGTGCACCTCAGCCTCTACTGTGGGATTTCCCCTGGAATCCAGGATTTCTCTTCCATATACTGCAGCAATCTCAAATTTTTCATTCATAATTAATGGGCCTCCTTATGGTTATCAGTACTTCTCGAATCTATGGTAAGGATGGCTTATTTTCTGGAATTTATTCTTCTGCTTAAAAAATTCCCTTTTATTGTCGAAAGTCATCGTATCCTGTCAATCGAAATTCGTTGCTTTTTCCCGAGTTTAGGGTTAAAATGTAAGAAGCTCGAGGGCAGAGAGGAGTTTTACATATGACATTAAGTGGAGTAGATATTAGCTTCGTAAATCTGGGGATTTCCATAAAGCATCTGCAAAACAGCATTACTATATTTGGCTTTCGGATTGCTTTTTATGGAATAATTATTGGCTGCGGAATGCTTGCTGGTATTTATCTGGCCCAGAAGGATGCGAAGAGACGGGGACAGGATCCGGAGCTGTACCTGGATTTTGCATTGTATGCAATTATTTTTGCAATTATCGGAGCGCGGGCGTATTACGTCATATTTGAATGGGACGCATACAAGGACAATCTGCTTCAAATCTTTAACCTGAGGGCGGGAGGCCTGGCGATCTATGGAGGGGTAATCGGAGCAGTGATTACCTTGCTTATATTTTCCAGGATTCGAAAAATGTCTTTCTTTTCCATGGCAGATACAGGTGTCCTGGGGCTGACTTTAGGACAAATTATTGGGCGATGGGGAAATTTCTTTAACTGCGAGGCATTCGGTGGGTATACGGAGGGGCTCCTGGCAATGCGGATCAAGCGTTCCCTGGTGAATCCTTCTATGATATCTCAGGAACTTATCCAGCATTTAATTGTGGAGGAAGGGGTGGAGTACATTCAGGTACATCCCACGTTCCTGTACGAATCAATGTGGAATCTGTGCCTGTTAGTGTTTATGCTGTGGTATCGGAAGCAAAAGAAGTTTAATGGCGAGATGTTTTTAATCTATTTACTGGGCTATGGGATAGGAAGGAGCTGGATAGAAGGCCTTCGAACGGATCAGCTTCTTCTTTTTGGAACGGGGCTCCCGGTTTCTCAATGCTTATCCATGATTTTGGCGGCGGGGGCTGCTTGTATCCTGACGGGAAAGCATATTTGGCTGAGAAAAGAGAAGAAGGAGAATGTATGAAGAATCTATCAAAAAAAGAGCTGATTGAGCAGATAGAATCAGCAAGAAATATACTAAATACCAGTATCGATAAAGGTGAGGATTACGATCAGATCTATCAGTACAGTGTGGCGCTGGACCAGTTAATCGAGCAATACATCACTGCTGGTTTTTAAAAGGCCGGATGGAACGCCTGTACAACTCAGATAAAATATCATAAAAACTTAGAGGCAACAGCAGGAGGGAGTGTCCCTCCTGTTTTTTGTTTTTCCTCTTTTGAGAAAAACGCTTGCTATTTTGAGGCGAATGTACTAAAATAATTATACAAGTGGTGGAAAGTGGTAGGAAGTGGTACAGAAGGGTAGCCAAGTGGATTGGTTGTATGGGACAGATGCCAGGTGATAGATATGTTCATGGGTGAATACAATCATACAGTCGATGCGAAGGGACGTTTGATCGTGCCTTCCAAGTTCAGGGAGCAGCTAGGAGATGAATTCGTTGTTACGAAGGGATTGGATGGCTGCTTGTTTGCGTATGAAAATACCGAGTGGAAATCCCTGGAAGAGAAGCTCCACACCTTACCCCTGACGAATGCGAATGCGAGAAAGTTCTCCCGGTTCTTCCTGGCAGGCGCCACCTCTTGTGAAGTAGACAAGCAGGGAAGAATCCTCCTCCCCTCTGTGCTGCGGGAGTTTGCAGGGATCGAGAAGGATGCAGTACTGGTAGGAGTGGGAAGCCGGATAGAGATCTGGGCGAAGGACCGCTGGCTTGAGGCAAATTCCTATGACGATATGGAAGAGATTGCAGAAAATATGGAAGGATTGGGAATTTGATGGAATTTCAGCATATATCCGTCCTGCTTCAGGAGACCATAGACAGCCTGAATGTGAATCCAGGAGGAATTTATGTGGATGGCACATTAGGAGGAGGCGGACATGCGTATGAGCTGTGCCGCCGTCTGGGAAAGGACGGAAGACTGATAGGGATCGATCAGGATGAAGATGCCATTGCAGCTGCATCCAAGCGGCTTAAGTGCTTTCAGGAGCAGGTAACCATTGTAAAGAGTAATTATGTTAATACCCCTGGGATCCTAAGGGAGCTGGGGATCAGTAAGGTGGATGGGATTTATCTGGATCTGGGAGTTTCTTCTTATCAGCTGGATACGCCGGAGAGGGGATTTACCTACCGGGAGGATGCGCCCCTGGATATGAGGATGGACCGGCAGCAGGAGAGAACCGCTGCGGACATCGTGAACACCTATGGGGAGATGGAGCTGTACCGGATCATCCGGGACTACGGCGAGGATAAATTTGCGAAGAATATTGCCAAGCATATCGTGAGAAGGAGGCAGGAAAAGCCCATTAAGACCACAGGGGAGCTGGCGGAGGTGGTAAAGGCAGCTATCCCGGCAAAGTTCCGGGTGAATGGCCATCCGGCTAAGCAGACCTTTCAGGCCATTCGGATCGAGCTCAATGGGGAGCTGGCGGTGCTGACGGCGTCGTTAGATGAGATGATTAGCTGTCTGAAGCCTGGAGGAAGGCTGGCAGTGATTACCTTTCACTCCCTGGAGGATCGGATTGTGAAGAATAAATTCCGGGAAAATGAAAATCCCTGTACCTGTCCTCCGGATTTTCCAGTGTGCGTGTGCGGGAGGAAGAGCCGGGGAAGAGTGGTGACCAGAAAGCCGGTGATACCCTCTGCGAAGGAGGAGGAAGTGAATAAACGCGCCAAGAGTGCCAAGCTGCGGGTATTTGAGCGCAGCGCCACGGCTTAAGAAGGACAAGAGAAAAATGTAAAGGAGGAAACCTGATATGGCTGAGAAGAGGAGTTCGCGTCATACAAGAGAATACATTGAGGGGAACACAGTTCGGAAATTGCGGCCGGATCAGGTTCCGGTTACCAGGGAGCGGGAGCCCAGGCGGGTGAAGCAGCCTGACTACACGGTGAGGCGAAACCAGGAGAAGGCCCTTCAGATGGATCTGCCCTTCCTGGTAATGCTTACCATCGCGGCAATTCTTACCTTATATTTATGTGTAAATTACTTAAAGATTCAGTCATCGATTACATCCAGGATCCATAATATCGAAACCTATGAGAAGGAACTGGAGGTCTTGAAGTCTGAGAATGATGCTCTGGAAACCAGCATCAATACATATGTAGATCTGGATTATGTGTACCAGGTGGCAACCGAGGAGCTTGGTATGGTATATGCGAATAAAAATCAGATCATAATGTATAACAAGACGGAAAGCGAGTATGTAAGACAGTATGATGACATCCCAGAACACTAAGGGGCCGGGAAAGAAGAATCAGAAAGGCGGCCCCAGGTTATTTGTGACTTACATGCAGGAAAAGCTGGCGATTACCGTAATGGTAATTACGCTGGCTTTGTTTGCATTAATTGTGGTTCTGTACAATATTATCAAGACAAAGCAGGAGGACTATTCCCAGATCGTCCTGTCCCAGCAGGAGTATGACAGCCGTACCATCCCCTATCGGCGGGGAGATATTGTGGACCGAAATGGAACCTTCTTAGCCACCAGCGAGAAGGTGTATAATATCATTCTGGATCCCAAGCAGATCATGTCAGATCCCCAGTCCTTTTTAGAGCCTACCATACAGGCCCTGGTACAGGTATTTGAATACGATTCCGGGGAGCTGCGCTCCCTGATTGAGGGAAAACGGGACTCCGCCTATATCCGCTATGCCAGGCAGCTTTCCTATGAGCAAAAGGAAGCCTTCGAGGAGGTAAAGACGCAGATGAATCAGGCGTTTGCAGATGCGGACTCAAAGGAGCGGGTGAAAGGCGTGTGGTTTGAGGATGAATACCGGCGGTTTTATCCCTATCATTCCCTGGCCTGTAATGTCATCGGCTTTACCCAGGGGGACGGGGTTCAGGGGAATGGAGGCATCGAGCAGTTTTATAATGACCAGCTTATGGGCATCAATGGCAGGGAGTACGGCTATCTGAATGAAGAGACCAATCTGGAGCGGGTGATAAAGCCTGCTTCCAATGGGAATACAGTGGTGTCCACCATTGATGTGAATATCCAGAAGATAGTGGAGAATTACATCGACCAGTGGGAGCAGGAGACAGGAAGCGATATGAGTGCGGCTATCGTCATGAATCCCAACAATGGCGAGATACTGGCGATGACTAATAAGAACCGGTTTGATTTAAATCAGCCCCGGGAGATCGATGGTTATTTTACTGACGCGCAGATCCGGGAATTCGGGGTGTCAGAGGCCATAGACAGCTACCACCGGAAGTATCCGGAGCTGGACAAGCTTACAAAGGCCCAGGTTTCGGAGCATTATACCAGTGACGAGGTCTGGTCTCTGGGAATGCAGGTAGCCTGGAATAAGGTATGGCGGAACTACTGCGTCAGCGATACCTATGAGCCGGGCTCACCCCAGAAGGTATTTACCATCGCCGCCTGTTTGGAGGAGGGGGTATTAAATGGAAGCGAGAGCTTTTACTGTGACGGATACCAGGAGGTGGCGGATCGGAAGATCCACTGTGTGAAGCGGAGCGGCCACGGGATGCAGACCGTGCAGGAGACGCTGATGAACTCCTGTAATGACGCTTTGATGCAGATGGCGCTGATGCTGGGGAAGGAGAAATTTGTTAAATACCAGAAGATGTTCGGCTTTGGCTCCCGCACCGGCGTGGATCTGCCGGGAGAGGCGGATACCGGCACCTTAGTTTATGATGTGGATAATATGCGGCTGCCGGATCTGGCCACGAATTCATTTGGCCAGAGCTACAACTGTACCATGATCCAGATGGCCGCTGCCTACTGCTCCATAATCAATGGGGGATCTTACTACGAGCCCCATGTGGCAAAGCAGATTTTAAATGCCCAGGGCTCGGTGGTCCGCCGGATCGAGCCGAAGCTTGTGCGGGAGACGGTGTCTGAGACCACAGCGAATTTTATTAAGCAGGCCCTGTTCCGCACTGTTGCGGAGGGCACCGGCTCAGCAGCCCAGGTGGAGGGCTATGAGGTGGGAGGAAAGACGGGGACAGCGGAAAAGCTGCCCAGGGCGGAGAAGAATTATCTGGTTTCCTTTGTGGGCTTTGCTCCGGTGGATAACCCCCAGGTGCTGGTTTACGTTATCATCGATGTGCCTCATGTGGAGAAGAAGGATCAGCCCCACAGCTCCTATGCCACGAAGGTAGTGCAGCAGATTCTCACCGAAATCCTTCCTTATATGAATGTGTTTCCTGACACGGAGCTTTTGGAGGTGCCGGAGGAGATCGAAAATCAGCTGCCTCAGGAGGAGGGGATTTCTTCCGGAAGCCCTGTGCCTGAGGAAACCCAGCCGGAAGCTCAGCCAGAGACAAAGGTTTATGAGACCGATGAGTATGTGGAGGGGGAGGAGGCGCTGAGCCCTGAGGAGTCCTTGCCAGAAGGGGTGGAGGAATCCGCCGGTGAGGAGGAAACCCAGGAGAGCACCCAGGCTGCCGAACACAGCACCACAGAGGCGGTACCGTGATGCTTCCGGGCATCTGACACATAAAGTGTCCGGGCCGTTCATATAATGAACAAAAAGACAGGGCAGGAGCTGCCATGAATGAAAATCAGACCTGTCACAGGGGAAAGGTAGCCGTCCTCTATTTCCTGTTATCAATCATGATGATCGGATTAGCAGGGCGGCTTGTTTATCTCATGGTATTCCGCTCCCAGTACTACTCGGCCAGGGCGGAGGATCTCCACCAGAGGGAGAGGGCTATCAAGGCGGCCAGAGGGAGGATTCTGGATCGGAACGGGGTAGTGCTGGCAGATAACCGGACCGTCTGCACCATTTCTGTGATCCACAATCAGGTAAAGGATCCGGAAGCTGCCATCGCTGTGCTGTGCCGGGAGCTGGACCTGCCAGAAGAGACGGTCCGGAAAAAGGTGGAAAAGCGAAGCTCCCGGGAGGTGATTGCCTCCAATGTGGAGAAGGAGCTGGGAGACCGGGTCAGGAGCTTTGGGCTGGAGGGGGTGAAGGTGGATGAGGATTATAAGCGGTACTATCCTTACGACAGCCTGGCCTCCAAGGTGCTGGGCTTTACCGGAGGGGATAACCAGGGGATCATCGGGCTGGAGGTAAAGTATGAATCCTATTTAAAGGGAATTAATGGAACGATTCTCAGTATGGCGGACGCGGCAGGGGTGGAATTAAAGAATGGCCTGGAGGAGCGGATCGAGCCCATCCCAGGCAATGACCTGATCACCAGCCTGGATGTGAATATCCAGCAGTACGCCCAGCAGCTGGCCTATGAGACCATGGAGAAAAAGAACGCAAAGGGCGTGTCCATCCTGGTGATGAATCCACAGAATGGGGAGATCCTGGCTCTGGTGAATGTTCCGGAATTTAACTTAAATGACCCCTTTACCCTGGACCAGAATCTAGTCAGTGAAAGCGCCAGGCTGAAGGCGGAGGAGGAGGTCCTTAAGGGGCTGGATCCCCAGGAGCGAAGAAACCGGATGTGGCGGAACAGCTGTGTCAGCGATACCTATGAGCCCGGATCCACCTTTAAGATCATCACGGCCGCCGCGGGGTTGGAGGCGGGGGTGGTGAAGCTGGAGGACCGGTTTTCCTGTCCTGGCTTCCGGATCGTGGAGGATCGGAAGATCCGCTGCCACAAGGTGGGAGGCCATGGAGGGGAGAACTTCCTTCAGGGGATGATGAACTCCTGCAATCCTGTGCTGATCGATGTAGGGCAGCGCCTTGGAGTGGATCTCTATTACCAATATTTCCAGCAGTTTGGATTAAAGGGCAAGACCGGCATCGACATCCCGGGAGAGGCTTCCACGATTATGCATAAAAAGGAAGCTATGGGGCCGGTGGAGCTGGCTACGGTTTCCTTTGGCCAGTCCTTCCAGATTACGCCGGTCCAGCTGGTGGCCACGGTATCCTCGATTATTAACGGAGGCCGGCGGGTGACGCCTCATTTCGGCGTGAAGGCCCAGTCTGCTGACGGAACCTGGATGCGGGAATTTACCTATCCCCTGGGGGACCAGATTTTATCAGAGGAAACCAGCCAGACCATGCGGTATATCTTAGAGCAGGTGGTGGCGGAGGGAAGCGGAAAGCGGGCCTATCTGGAGGGCTTTCGCATCGGCGGAAAGACTGCCACCTCGGAAAAGCTGCCAAGAAGCCTGAAGAAATACATCTCCTCTTTTATCGGCTTTGCCCCGGCGGATCAGCCCCAGGTCATCGCCTTAATTACCATCGATGAGCCGGAGGGAATCTACTATGGGGGCACCATCGCGGCGCCGGTGATCGCGGATTTATTCCGGAATATTCTGCCAGTTCTGGGCATAAAAGAGAACATGAATTCCGGTTGATTATTCCGGAAAAAAGACGTATACTACATAATGACTTTTTGAGAGAATCCTACATAAGAATTTGAGGTGTCCTATGATTAATGAAACCATATTAGCCATTATTATCGCATTCGCCATCAGCGCCCTTTTATGCCCGGTGGTGATTCCCTTTCTCCATAAATTAAAATTCGGACAGCAGGTGCGGGAGGAGGGGCCCCAGGCCCATTTAAAAAAGCAGGGAACGCCCACCATGGGCGGGCTTATGATCCTCACCAGTGTGATTATCACGTCCCTGTTTTATATCCCAAGATATCCAAAGATCATCCCTGTCCTATTTGTGACGGTGGGCTTTGGCATCATTGGATTTTTAGATGATTACATCAAGATCGTGATGAAGCGCTCAGAAGGCTTAAATCCCAAGCAGAAGCTTCTCGGCCAGTGTGTGATCACCGGGATCTTCGCCTGGTATCTGGTAAAAGGCGGGGAGGTGGGGAATGGGATGCTGATTCCCTTCACCGGCGGCTTTGAAGAGGGGCTCTATTTAAACCTGGGGATTCTATTTGTCCCGGCGGTATTTTTCATTGTGCTTGGCACGGACAATGGGGTGAATTTTACCGATGGCCTGGATGGGCTCTGCACCAGTGTAACCATACTGGTGGCCACCTTCTTAACGATCATTTCCCTGGGAGAGGGAAGCGGCATCAGTCCCATCACAGGCGCGGTGGTGGGAAGCCTTTTAGGATTCCTTCTGTTTAATGTGTATCCGGCCAAGGTGTTCATGGGGGATACCGGCTCTCTGGCCCTGGGGGGCTTTGTGGCCTCCAGCGCGTTTATGCTGCAGATGCCCTTATTTATTGTGCTCATTGGGTTTATTTATTTGATCGAAGTAGTATCTGTGATCATTCAGGTGGCTTACTTTAAGAAAACCGGAGGGAAGCGCATCTTTAAGATGGCTCCCATCCACCACCATTTTGAATTATGCGGATGGTCGGAGACCAGAGTAGTTGCGGTATTTGCCATAGTCACCGCAGTTCTCTGTATGGTGGCATACTTAGGATTATAGGAGGTTTTGGATTTGAGCAGTCAGAAGGTTTTAGTGGCAGGCACAGGGGTGAGCGGCATCGCGGCGGCAAAGCTTTTGCTGGAGCTGGGCGGCGAGGTGGTGCTCTATGATGGCAATGAGACGCTGGATGAGAATACCTTAAAGGAAAAGTTTGAGGACAGCCGGAAGGTGTCGGTGGTCCTTGGAGAATTAAAGCGGACAGACCTGGCGGGGGTGGAGCTGTGCATTATCAGTCCCGGGATTCCCTTAGAGGCTCCCTTTGTGGCAGTGATTGACGAGGCAAAGATTCCCATCTGGGGAGAGATCCAGCTGGCCTACCACTGCGCTAAGGGGCGTCTGGCTGCGATCACCGGCACCAATGGGAAGACCACCACCACCGCCCTTGCCGGGCAGATTTTAAAGGATTATTTTGAACAGGTCTTTGTGGTGGGGAACATCGGGATTCCCTACACCCAGGTGGCCCTGGAGACCACAGAGGATTCCATCACCGTGGCAGAGGTTTCCAGCTTTCAGCTGGAGACCATCATGGATTTCCATCCCAATGTAAGCGCGATTTTAAATATTACTCCCGATCATTTAAACCGCCACAGAACCATGGAGCGGTATATCGAGATGAAAAAAAGCATCGCCTTAAACCAGACTAAGGAGGACACCATCGTATTAAATTACGATGATCCGGTGCTAAAGCGCTTCGGCCTGGGGGAGAAGGAAGAAACGGAGCCGGATCCTCAGATCCCGGAGATCGAGCGGAAGGCTAAGGTGATCTTCTTCAGCAGCCGGAACGTGCTGGAGGAGGGGCTTTATCTGAATGGGGATGAGATCCTCTGGGCTCACGACAAGCGGCGTCAGATGGTGGTCAATGTCCATGAATTAAAGCTTCTGGGCCGTCATAATTATGAAAATGTGATGGCGGCGGTGGCCATAGGCCGGACCCTTGGGGTGCCGATGGAGTCGATCCGGCGGACGCTCCGGGAGTTCCAGGCAGTGGAGCACCGGATCGAGTTTGTGGGAGAGCGCAGCGGCGTAAGGTATTACAATGATTCCAAGGGGACGAATCCGGACGCGGCCATCCAGGCGATCCGCGCCATGCCCGGGCCCACCCTGCTGATCGCCGGCGGTTATGATAAGCAGAATACCTTTGATGAGTGGATTGAAGCCTTTGAGGGGAAGGTAAAGCACCTGGTTTTAATCGGCCAGACCAGGGACAAAATCGCTCAGTGTGCAAGGGAGCATGGGTTTACGGAGATTATGTATGCAGAGGATATGCAGGAGGCGGTAAAGGTCTGCGCCTCCTATGCTAACATGGGGGATTACGTGCTTTTAAGTCCTGCCTGCGCCAGCTGGGGGATGTTTAAAAATTACGAGGAGAGAGGCCGCATCTTTAAGGAATGTGTGGGAAATTTATAATGCTTTTTCAGAAGCTCTTTCTGGCTGATTTTGTCAGATTCCGAGAGTACTCTTAAGGATTAAGGAGGACAGTGCATGGCAAATAAGCAGCGGCCAGTACAATCCGGCCAGAAGCCCTATGGGGGAAATATCCGTCCTATGAAGAAGCCCGGGGGCGGAGGGAGCCATTCCATGGGAAGGGGAGCCGGGGGCGGGGGCAGCCGCCCCTCCGGACAGAGGCCGGGGAATGGGGGAAGCCGTCCGCCCGGGCAGAGGCCAGGGAGCGGGGGAGGCAGCCCCTCCGGGCAGAGGCCAGGGAGCGGGGGAGGCAGCCCCTCCGGGCAGAGGCCGGGAAGCGGGGGAGGCCGTCCGGCGGGATCCGTGCCGGGGAATGGCGGCGCCCGTCCGTCTAAGGCCAGGCCGGGCTCAGGCGGGAAACGACCGGGGGAGCACAGCCAGGCTGCAATCCGGAATCCCTCCGGCGGACAAAGGCCAGTGCCGTCCGGGCAGCCGGCCAGGCCCATCCCCATCGACCGGTACAGTTCGGCCCAGCACCAGGAGCCGGCCTCGCCTCAGCCCCAGCCGGGCCGTAAGATGCGGGCCAGGCGTTTTTATGACTACAGCCTGCTTTTTGCAATTATCTTTTTAACCGTATTCGGGCTGGTGATGATCTACAGCTCCAGCTCTTATTCGGCCCAGCTAAAGTATGGGGACGCAGGCTATTTTATGAAGCGGCAGGGATATATCGCGATTGGAGGAGCGCTGATTATGGTGCTGATCTCCAAGATAAATTATCATTTCTTCGCCAAGTTTGCACTGCTTTCTTACCTTCTTTCCTATGTGCTGATGCTGATGGTAATGCTCACCCCTTTGGGGATTGAAGTGAATGGAAAGAAGCGGTGGCTGAAGCTGGGGCCGCTCCAGTTCCAGCCCACGGAGCTGGTAAAGATCGCCCTGATCCTTCTTCTGGCAGTGGTGATTACCGAGATGGGGGCGCAGATTAATAAGCTGAAGGCCCTGAGGTGGATCGCCGTTATTACCATCCCCATCGCCGCCCTGGTGGCAAAGAATAATCTGAGCTCCGGCATTATTATCCTTGGGATCGCCTTTGTGATGTCCTTTGTGGCCTGTAAGCTCCAGTGGCCCTTTGTGGCCTGTGTGGGGGCGGCAGGCCTTGTGGTAACCTTCGCCGGCCCCATCGCCACAGCCCTGGAACGGATCGGGCTGATGCACAGCTATCAGCTGAGCCGGATCCATGTATGGCTGGATCCGGAGGCCTACCCTCAGGATGGAGGATATCAGGTTCTCCAGGGCCTCTATGCCATAGGCTCCGGCGGATTAGTGGGAAAGGGGCTGGGGGAGAGCATACAGAAGCTGGGCTTTGTGCCAGAGGCGCAGAATGATATGGTATTTTCCATTATCTGCGAGGAATTAGGCATCTTTGGCGCGATTTCCGTGATTTTGATTTTCCTCTTTATCATTTACCGGTTTATGCTCATCGCCAGCAATGCCCCGGATCTGTTCGGCGCTATGCTGGTGGTGGGGGTGATGGGGCATATCGCCATCCAGGTGGTCTTAAACATCGCGGTGGTGACCAACACCATCCCCAATACAGGAATCACCCTCCCCTTTATCAGCTACGGCGGCACCTCGGTGGTATTTTTGATGATGGAGATGGGGATGGTTCTCAGTGTGTCGAATCAGATTAAATTGCAAAAATAACCGGGAATGAGTTACAAAACAAGCCTCCCCTTCATATAGTATTAAGTATAGAAGCGCGCGCTGCTGTTCCCAGCCGGCTGGGAATGGCGGCAAGTATGGTTTTGGAGGGAGCTTGTTTGTCGGAGATTCGCATTTGCGGTTACCGGCCTTTATCAGGCGAGATAAAAATCCAAGGTTCGAAAAACGGAGTGCTGCCCATGCTGGCGGCATCAATCCTCCAGAAGGGAACCATGAAATTTACCAATGTCCCCATCATACAGGATGTTGTCTGTATGGTGGGAATTTTAGAATCCATAGGCTGTCAGTGCTGCTGGGATAAGAATACACTGGAGGTCAATGCTTCGCAGATAACAGGCGCCCGCATCCGGAAGGCGGATATGGAAAAGATGCGTTCTTCTATCCTGGTAATGGGCTCCCTACTGGGAAGGCAGGGCCAGGCCGTGACCTGGTATCCAGGGGGCTGCTCCATCGGAAGCCGTCCCATCGACCTGCATTTAAGCGCCTTTCTGTCCCTGGGGGCAAGGGTATGGGAGGAGGATGGGAGGATGGAGGCTTTGGCCCCAGCGCTAAAGGGGGCAGAGATCTCCTTCCCCTATCCCAGTGTGGGGGCTACAGAAAATGCGCTTCTGGCATCAGTGCTGGCCCAGGGGGAGACCCTGATCCTGGGAGCGGCCATGGAGCCGGAGATCATCAGTCTCTGCCGTCTGCTGAATCAGATGGGAGGGAAAATCGAAGGGATCGGCACCTCCACCCTCCGCGTCCAGGGGGTAGAGGAGCTTTATGGGACAGAATTTGCCGTTCCCGGGGATCGGATTGCCGCAGGCACGTATCTCATCGCTGCGGCAGCCACAGAGGGGGATGTCCGGATCCTGGGCGCTGCCTGGGAGGATATGGAGGAAGTGGTCCAGGTTTTGCGGGAAGCAGGGGCGAAGGTGGAGAGGATTCCAGACAGCAGCGGGGAGGGCGGAGGGATCGCCCTGTCCATGAAGGGGCGGCCCAGGGCAATGAAGCTTTCCACCAGCCCCTATCCCGGCTTTCCCACGGACCTTCAGTCCCCTATGCTGGCCTGGCTTTCCAGGGGAGAGGGGATCAGCCAGGTGGAGGAGACGGTATTTGAGGCCAGATTTAAAACCGTGGGAGAGCTATGGCACATGGGGGCGGAGATCCAGGTTCAGGGAAATCACGCAGAGATCTGCGGGATCCATCGGCTGAAGGGAGCCAGAGTGAGGGCCTGGGATCTGAGAGGAGGAGCGGCTCTGGTCACCGCGGCCCTGGCGGCTCAGGGCGAAACGGTAATTTCGGACTGCCAGTATATTGAAAGAGGGTATGAGGACATCTGCCGGGACATCCAGACACTGAACGGAGTGATCTGCTGGTGCTGATTGACAGCGCTGCTGAAGGCTGCCTGGCAAGGCCAATACATCAGGTGAGAAGCATTATGTCAAAAAACATGGAAACGAAAAAAGGGCATATGGGAATTTGGATTGGGGCAGCCTTCCTTCTGCTTCTGGTTCTGATTGCCCTGTCCTTAAATATCTCCACAGTTACCGTAAGAGGAAATCAGAAATATACGGCGCAGCAGATCGAGGAGATCCTGTTTGGAGGACGGTGGGATCGGAATTCTTTGTACTGCTACTATCGAAACCGGTTTCAGCCCCCAAAGGAGATCCCATTTGTGGAGGATTACGAAATCATCTTTCAGAGTCCCACCGAGGCGGAGGTCATCCTCTATGAAAAGAGTGTGGTAGGCTATGTATCCTACATGAGCAGCTATATGTATTTTGATAAGGACGGCATTGTGATCGAGAGTGCAAGCAGCCGCCTGGAAGGGATTCCGCAGATTACAGGGCTGACCTTCGGAAGCATTGTGCTGAATCAGCCCCTTCCTGTGGAAAATCAGGAAATCTTTGAGCAGATTATGAACCTGACCCAGGATCTGATGACAAAGTCCATCGATGCGGACCAGATTTGCTACGATGACCGGGGGAATGCCACGCTGGTAATCGGGGATGTGGATGTATATCTGGGGAGCAATAAGGACATGAATGGCAAGATCCACGAGCTTTATAATATGCTTCCTCAGCTGGAGGGCCTGGCCGGGACCTTATACCTGGACCGGTACGATGAAAACAATAGCAGTATGTGGTATTCTTTCATAAAAAGGTAGGGTATAATTACCAAAAATATATCAAAAAAATAGTTGCTATTTTCGGGAAAATCAAATATGATATTAGTTAGACTAGAATTTCTATGTGAATAACCATACATTTACGATTGAGGAAGAGAAAACCAGGGAGAATAAGGAGGAAACGGTCTTGTTAGAAATTAAGATAAATGAGTCAGAGAGCGCAGCACGCATCATCGTAGTCGGTGTGGGCGGAGCGGGGAACAACGCAGTAAACCGGATGGTGGAAGAGGACATCATCGGAGTGGAATTTATCGGTATTAACACGGACAAGCAGGTTCTGGCAACCTGCCAGGCGCCCACCACCATGCAGATCGGGGAGAAGCTTACCGGAGGAAAGGGCGCAGGCGCAAGACCGGAGGTTGGAGAAAAGGCGGCGGAGGAAAGCTCGGATGAGATATCCCAGGCATTAAGAGGAGCGGACATGGTGTTCGTAACCTGCGGCATGGGAGGCGGAACCGGAACCGGCGCTGCTCCTGTGGTGGCCAGGATCGCAAAGGATATGGGGATCCTGACCGTAGGCGTGGTGACCAAGCCCTTCCGCTTTGAGGGAAAGACGCGTATGGATAATGCTCTCCGGGGAATCGACCGTTTAAAGGAAAGCGTGGATACCCTGATCGTCATCCCCAATGACAAGCTTTTAGAGATCGTAGACCGCAGGACTACAATGCCCGAATCCTTAAAGAAGGCGGATGAGGTGCTGCAGCAGGCAGTTCAAGGCATCACGGACCTGATTAATGTTCCCGGCCTGATTAACCTGGATTTTGCAGATGTTCAGACCGTTATGACGGATAAGGGCATCGCCCATATCGGCATCGGCAGCGCCAAGGGCGATGACAAGGCCATCGAGGCTGTGAAGCAGGCGGTGTCCAGCCCTCTGCTAGAGACCACCATCGAGGGAGCTTCCCATGTGATTATTAATATCTCTGGCGATATCAGCCTCATCGAGGCGAATGAAGCGGCCAGCTATGTTCAGGAGCTTACCGGTGAGGAGGCGAATATTATCTTCGGCGCCATGTATGACGAGAGCGCCCAGGATGAGGTTTCCATCACCGTGATTGCCACTGGCCTGGAGACCAGGGGCGCTGCACCTGCAGCAAAGGCATCCGCCGGCTTCTCCGGCTATAAGCAGGCTCCCAGACAGGCCGCAGCTCCCGCTTACGGAATGCAGCAGCCCTCTATGCCTGCTATGCCCAAGACAGCTCCGGAGGCGGCTACAGCCGCAGCTCAGCAGCCTTATACCCAGCCTCAGCCCATGCCCCCCTATCGTCCCAGAAATACGGAGGTACAGATCAATATTCCGGATTTCTTAAAGAATAAGCGGTAAAGCTGCCGGATTTTGGCGATGAAAAAGGGTAATTTCGTCCCTTGGTTTGACAAACTTTGAAGCCTTTTCTGTTTATAATGAATGTTATAGACAGGGAGGGCTTTTTTCTATGGAAATCACGATTTATCCGGATATACTTTTTGCGGTAAACTTTTCCATGGATTTTTTTCTTCTCTGGCTGTTAAGAATGATTCTTAAGTTAAAAGGAAAGGGAAGCCGTCTGGCTGCCGGGAGCGCCGCAGGAGCACTGCTCTCAGTTCTGCTTCTGTACGGATGGCTTTTGCTCCTGCCCTCCGGCCTTTTAGCCCTTCTGCTTTGGCTGCCTGCACTGGCCGGGATAGGCGCACTGATGGTGTACATCGCCTTCTGGCCCTTAAGCTGCCGGGAGTTTATCCGTGCGGAGCTGGGCCTGCTTTTCGGATCCGCCCTGACTCAGGGAATCCTGGAATGGGGAAACCAGGGCTGGATGCTCCTTCATGGCCATCCCATCTGGAGCAGCTCTCTGGGCTTCGTGGGAATGCTTTTCTTTCTGGCAGGAGGCGTGCTTCTGGCCGAAGCTCTCTGGAAGGGGATCCACGAAGCTGCTTGTGAACGCTCCTGCCGTTACCAGGTAACCTTATTTTACCAGGGACGTCAGGCAGAGGCAGAAGGGTTTCTGGATACAGGAAACCGGTTAAAGGATCCTGCCTCCGGCCGCCCGGTCCATGTGGCGGACCGGAGGCTTTTAGAAGCGCTCTGTCCCAAACCAGAAGGGGTGTCCATGATCCCCTACCGAACCATTGACGGAGGGGGATCGGTGCTTACCGCAGTGACCCTGGACCGGATGGAGGCGGTGCAGGGAAAGCGCTGCCTGGTATTTGAGCGCCCTCTGGTGGCAGTAAGCCCCGGCGCTCTCAAGATGAAAAACGGCTGCCGGATCCTTTTACACGAATAAACGTAACAGCGCAGACGGCAAGAAGCTGCCTGTCTGAGGGGTTACGAATTAAGTAGAATCATAAGAGCTTAAGCGTTGATTGCCAATTATAAGGAGGAGATATTCCATGATATTAAAAGTTTCCGTACCCAGCCGTTTCCAGTTCAAAACCCGTCCCAGCTTCTGCACCATGCTGATGCAGCGGGAGGGGGAAATCCACTACATCGGCGGCGCTGATATTCTGCCTGCGCCCTTAGAGGGGGAAGCAGAGCAGGAGATGATCAATAAGCTGGGCGGCCCCCAGGCAAAGGAAGCGCGATCCAGGCTGATCGAGCATAACCTGCGCCTGGTGGTCTACATAGCCAAAAAGTTTGATAACACAGCCGTGGGGGTGGAGGACCTGATCTCCATCGGCACCATCGGCTTAATCAAAGCCATCAATACCTTTAATCCGGAGAAAAATATCAAGCTGGCCACCTACGCGTCCCGCTGTATTGAAAATGAGATTCTGATGTATTTGCGGAGAAACAGCAAGACAAAAATGGAGGTTTCTATCGATGAGCCTCTGAATGTGGACTGGGACGGAAATGAGCTGCTGCTGTCCGATATTTTAGGCACGGATGAGGATGTGATCTATAAGGACCTGGAAACAGAAACCGAGCGCGGCCTTTTAAATGCGGCCATCAGCCGGCTAAATCCCAGAGAGCAGAAGATCGTGGAGCTGCGGTACGGGCTGAGCAATGAGGACGGGGAGGAGATGACACAGAAGGAGGTGGCGGATCTTTTAGGGATATCCCAGTCATACATATCACGGCTGGAGAAGAAGATTATGAAGCGGCTTAAGAAAGAAATCGTGAGGTTTCAGTAGGTTGCTATTTCAGTGAGTCGCGGATGGTTAGGGATCGCTGGCTAAGTGTATTTTTAAACCCGCCAGGAATCTCTGGCCAAATGTTTTGCAGCCCGTTAGGAGCCACAGGCAGCGACAAAAGATGCAGGCGCATATTCGCCAGGAAGCTACGCCCGCGTCAGGCCGGGTCCCAACGTCACCGCGCTCTCGCTCCGCCGAAAGCGTAGCGGACGCATAAGGTC
>CATOJE010000029.1 GCA_951800145.1 uncultured Lachnospiraceae bacterium
ATGGACATTCTGTCCATTTTGGCGCCGAATTCCTCGGGTTCACTGTGACTTTCACTCACAGTGAACGCCTCGCGGGATACTACCTGTGAACAGTAACATTTTTTGTTCCATCCCATCCAGAAGGGATTGGACTATGTGAATTCCCACTCCTCCGAGGAGATTGCCAAGACGATCCAGCCTCAGTTCAAGGAGACAGACCTCCAGTCCCTGACCACCATTGTGGAACGCTACAAGGCTCAGAATACCTGGAAGGCGGACACGGTTTTTGAGGAAGAGAGCTTCCTTCTTTTGGAAAATATCCTGGAAGAGGGCGGTGAGCTGCCAGAAAGGGTGCCCTATGAAGATCTGGTCACCACAGAATTTTCCAAAAAAGCAGCCAAGTAAGATTTCCTAAAAATTCCAAAAACCCGCTGGGATCCGAATTTACATTTCTGACCTCCAGACGGGTTTTTCCTTTAACCGTCCGAATCTATCTGTCTTTCTCTGTAACCTGCCTTACCCAAAAAGCTATGCTCTGATAATCCCCTGGCAGGGCTGGCAGCAGGATTCCTCCGTACATCAGCGCACTGCCCTGGTAGTGCGCCGCTTCCTCATTGATCTGGTAAATTCCATTCTCCTTAAGCCCCTTTACCCGCAAACGGATCTGGGGAGCATTGGACCTTGCCCGCAGAGTCACCACACAGATCAGCGCCTCCGATGCATCCGGAGCCGCAAACTCCCAGGCAGTAAACACGGAATCCTTAACTGCGTCGGTCAGGCGGTAGTAATCGCCATGATGGATCAGCGGGTAAAATCGCTGGAATTCCCGGATCTGTTCCCGAATCTGCTCCTGCTCCTTCTCTCCCAGTTTCCTCACATCCAGCTCATAGCCGAAGGTTCCTGACATAGCAATAAGGGCTCTGGTTTCCATGGGGGTCCGCCGGCCGGTTTGCAGGTTGGGACAGGCGGATACATGGCTGCCCATGGCGCTGACCGGATAGCCGAAGGAGGTGCCGTACTGAATCTGAAGCCGTTCTACAGCGTCCGTATTATCGCTGCACCAAATCTGAGGCATGTAATACAGGATTCCTGCGTCGAACCGGCCTCCGCCTCCGGAGCAGCTCTCCCACAGAATATCCGGATACGTACTGGTAAATCGCTCCATCAGCTCATAGACCCCCAGCACATAGCGGTGGGACGCTTCCCCCTGGCGTTCCCTGGGGAGGATCCCGGACCACACATCTGACAAGCTCCGGTTCATGTCCCATTTTACGTAGTTGATCTCCCCCTCATCCAACACAGCCCCTATCTGCCGAAAGAGGTAATCGCGAACCTCCGGCCGGCCCATATCCAGCACCAGCTGGCCCCGCTCCACATTAGGAAGCCGTCCTGGAGCCCGCAGACACCACTCTGGATGGGTCCGGTAAAGATTGCTGTCCTCATTCACCATCTCAGGCTCGATCCAGATTCCAAACTGAAGCCCCAGCCCATGGATACGCCTGGAAAGCCCACCGATGCCAGAGGGAAGCTTCTCCCGGTTTACCTGCCAGTCCCCCAGACCGCTGGTGTCCTGATTCCTCTCTCCAAACCACCCGTCATCCATCACAAACAGCTGGATCCCCAGATCCTTCGCGCTGGCCGCCAGAGAAACCAGATCCTCCTCCTGAAAGGAAAACTCCATAGCCTCCCAGTGGTTTAAGAGCACCGGACGCTGTACATCTTTATATTTGCTTCTGATAAGATGCTTCTGATAAAGGCGGTGATAATTTTGTGACAGCACCCCAAAGCCAGAAGCGCTGAAGGAGCAGACTACCTCGGGAGCTGTAAAGCTC
The DNA here is from genome assembly GCA_951800145.1 of uncultured Lachnospiraceae bacterium. GTDB lineage: Bacteria > Bacillota > Clostridia > Lachnospirales > Lachnospiraceae > Caccovicinus. The sequence goes on from CATOJE010000029.1 coordinate 1,812, forward strand.
TCCCCCGGCTCCAGCCGCCAGCGAAAGCCATCGGGATGGATGCCCATGGTAAACCGGATCTGATTAATGGGATCCAGCTCCGCTGAAGCCAGAAAGCTTCCGCTGTACACAAGGGCCGCGCCGAAGCATTCCCCATATTCTTCATTTGCTTCAGAAGCGCACAGAATGACAAATGGATTCTGCTGATGGCTGGAGCTTCCCCGGCGGCTTTCCACCACCTGCCTTCCATGGGAAATCCGCCGCCGCTCCACCATCCGCTCCATGGTATGTCTTCCATAAAAGGATACCAAGTCCAGATCCTCCCTGAGAAAATCCAGACACATAGACAGCGCCTGGTTCAGATAGACCCCATCTCCGCCACGATTGGTGATCCGGCAGGATCTGGTAATGGCGTCATATTCCTCAAACACGCCGTAATACAGCCTTACCTCTATCGGTAAGGCTGTATCTCTCAGCACAATCTCCAGGGTCTGAACCGAGTCGGAACCGGCCTTTTTAGAACCCTCTGGCCCTGCTGCCCCATCCCCTCCAGGCTCAGCCCACAGCGCCGGAAGTCCTGGAAGGGAGTATTTCCCGGAAAGGATCCGGTGAGACACATACACCAGCTCCGCCGCCTGGCTGCCGTCGCTGTGCTCCAGCTGCAGGCAGCCTGTGCGGTAATCCCCCACGCCAAAGGTTGAATATTCCTGGGGATAGGTGTCTAAGGAGTATCCCCGGTCCTCCCCAAAGGCCGCATAGGGAGAGCCGGAAAACCCACGGTTTATCCCCCTGACCAGGTAGGACATGGATGTTTTCTCCACCCTTCTCCCATAGTACAGATGAAGCAAATGTCCATAAGGGCTTACCTGCATCTGCCAGGTGCTATGCCTTGTATGCAGGGTAAATACTTTTTCTTTCTCCTGAAAAAAAATTGCCATATCAATGTTCCTTTACTGCTCCTGAGCCAGCTGCTCATTCATAAATGCTGCGATATCCCTGCACACCTCTTCCATGGTCATTTCCCCAGTATAAGCCTTTACCATGGTGATCTGGGAATAGTCCTCCCAAATCTTAGTATTTCTGGTATAGGGGCGGATCACCATGTCATCTGTCATATCCAGATATGCCTGCAAATGGAACTCCGGTGCACAGTTTACCCAGGTGTCGGAGGTTCCCATGTAGGCAGACATGGTTACCCCAAGCTCCGCCTGCTTTTTCTGCGCTGCTTCGCTTCCAAGATACTCCAGAAGCTTCCAGGATTCCTCCACATGAGGCCCTTCTGCGGAAGCCGCCCATCCCAGGCCATTATAGATGGTCTTTCTGGTCCCATCCTCTGCCATAGGGAGCACGGCCACGTCACAGTTTTCGTCGGTATATTCATTCCCCTTAAATGCGGCGACCATCCAGGAGCCCTGCATAATCATGGCAACCTTTCCGGATCCGAATAAAACATCTGCCGCAGACTCTCCCATCACCTCCTGGGTGGGCATGGACTTTTTTACCAGATTCTCCAGCCACCAGTTCATGGCTGAGATGGTCTCCGGCGAATCCCAGCCGGATTTCGTCTTATCCTCATTAAGAATAGTGCCTCCCTGGCTATAAATCAGGTTGTAATATCCATCCTGGTTGTTCGCTGCCGGGGATGCGAAGCCGTACTGTCCCTTGTCCTTATCGGTCAGCTTTTCAGCAGTCTCGGCAAAGGTCTCCCAGGTCCAGCTTTCATCCGGATAGGCGATCCCGGCCTCATCAAACAGAGCCTTATTATACCAAAGCCCGATGGTATCGTAATCCTTGGGAATCCCGTAGGTCTTTCCATCCAGCTGGTACAATCCGGTAATATCCTCATAATACTTGCTCAGATCAATCACATCACTCCCGGCAATCCGGTCGGTTAAATCCAGAAGAATGTCATTGCTCATGAACTTCTGGCTGTAGTTGGAATGCATCCAGAACACATCCGGCATACTTCCCCCCTGGGCCCCGTCCTCCAGAAGGGTCCAGTACTGATCCCAGGGAACCACCTGTATCTCCACCGGAATTCCGGACTCACTGGTAAAGTCTGCCATGATTTCCTTTAATCCTGCAAGCTGGGCATTATCCCAGATAGCCACCGTGACCGCTTCTCCAGAACCGCCGCCGTTTCCTCCCTGGGCGTTTTCCTGGGAATTTCCGCCACATGCTGCCAGGGAAAGAGACATAGTCCCTGCCAAAATAAGTGCTGCCGCCTTGTTCCTCTTCATCCTTCTCTTCATTTCTTTCCTCCTTGCTTTCTGCTGGCCTGCTCCGTCTAAATATCTGGGATTCAGGCCACTGTCATAGTTAAAAATAAGGTATTTTCTTTCAACTGACCATATTCTAACATGACATCCCCCTCCAGTACATAAATTATCCAGGCATCTTTCCTACCATTTTGTTGCTTTTTTCTTCTGTCTTGACATTAGGACACATTATGGTATATAGTGAGAATAAACAGGAGGATTTTTCCGTGAAAAATTATCTTTTTTTGAATAATGACTATTTTGACCTGACCCTGCATCAGTATGGATATGAGCAGTGCAGTCCCTATCACACCTTTGGTCCCGGGATGCGGAATCATTTTCTGATCCACTGTATCCTGTCTGGGAAAGGAACCTACCGTACCAGCTTTCAGGGCAATGATTCCAAATACCAGCTTCACGCTGGCCAGGCCTTCCTGATCGAGCCAAATAAGCTGGTACATTATGATGCGGACGGTGAAAATCCCTGGGAATATCTGTGGGTTGAATTTGATGGGATGAAGGCGAAGGAATATCTGAATCAAGCGGGCTTAAGCCAGGACTCGCCCATCTACCGCCCGGCAAATGCCCATGGGCAGGAGGCATGTTTCGGATATTTGAAGAAGCTTATCGAGGAACCAGAGCTGCTGCCCTGTGAGGTAATGGGGTATGTGAACTTATTTTTCGGCGCCTTGATCCGAAGCTCCATAACTGGGAAACGAACGGTAAAGAATAACATCCAGGACTTTTATATCCAGTCCACGATAGATTTTATTGAGAAGCATTATATGGATGAGATTACTGTGGAGGATCTGGCCGCGAATCTGAATCTGAACCGAAGCTATTTCAGCAAGCTGTTTAAGAGGATCACCGCCAAAAGCCCTCAGGATTTTTTGATCCAGTACCGCATGAATAAGGCTTGCCAGCTCCTTGGCTCCACAGACCTTTCCATCACGCAGATTTCCCGCCTGGTGGGATATGCCAATCCCTTCCATTTCACCAGAGCCTTTAAGACGATTTATCAGCTTCCTCCAGCAGAGTGGCGGAAACGGCAGGCTGGCGCCAATGCTTAGACGCCAGAAAAGATAAAAATTCTGTGAAATCATGAAAAATCCTGCCTATTTTTCCCATGATCTGTTATAATAAGGAAACGTAGCTCTTATCCGCAGCCTGTCGGCTGTGGACAAAGTATAATAAGGAAACGTACCTCGAGGCCAAACAACAGGAGATTGCAGAAGATGAATATTTTTCAACTTTTAATTACTAAGAATGAAGCTATGTATCTGGAGGACCGCATCCCTCTTTCCGACGCCATCAAAAAGCTCCACACCAGCGGCTATACCGCTGTGCCGGTGATCCACACAGACGGCACCTATGCCGGGACGGTCAGTGAGGGCGATTTTCTCTGGGTGCTTTTAAATGAGCATGACAAGGATCCCCAAAAAACATCCCGCCCCTTAAGCACCATCACAAGGATGGATCGAAACCCCGCCGTGAAGATTGATGTGCCCTTAGAGCAGCTCTTTTCGGAAGCGCTGAATCAGAATTTCGTCCCTGTGGTGGATGACCGGAATATGTTTATCGGCATCGTCACCAGGAAGCAGGTGATTACCTTCCTGATGGAGCATATTCGGGAGCTGCTTTGAGACTGCCTTCATGCTGTGGCCCATAGGCCTCCAGCACATCATAGGTCTCCAACACCTCCAGAGGAAGCGCGCAGCGCACCGTGAACAAGGGATTCACAATCTGGCAGATCACCAGGTTCCCCAAAAGTGACATAGCCATCCCGGCCTTCACATCATCCAGCCCGGCTGTCCCCGCCAGAAAGCGCTCCATGGCTCTCGCCGCCAAAAGAGAGGCCTCCTCCAGGCTGGGAGCTGACTGGATGGTCATCACCTCTGTCTCGGTCCACAGCAGGGGAAGGGCCTTAAAAAGCGTCTCATGCTTCTCCCCAGGCAAAACCGAAACCCGGACCACCACCGTCCCGGCAGTCTCCAGACCGCAGATAAGCAGCTCCCCATCTCCCATCCTGGCGTGGAGATCGCCGATGGAGAGCAGGGCCCCCGGCACATTCACCGGAAGATAAAGGGTGGTGCCTGCCGTGATCCTGGAGCAGTCCATATTTCCCCCGTGGCTTCCCGGGGTGATGGTGGGAATCCCCTCCCCCGCCGGAGCCGTCCCGATCACCCCGATCATGGTATCGCAGTCCAGCCACAGCTTCTCATCGAACCAGAAGCCCTCCCGCCCTGTCTCCTCATTCTTCTGGAAATAAAATCTCCTGGCGGATTTATCCAGATACAGGTGATGGAATGCCCCTGCCGTGGCAGAGGTCCGCATAATGCCATATTCCCGCAGGCGGATCTCCATAATCTCCACCTTCAGCACGTCCCCCGGCCTGGCCCCGTTCACATACAAAGGGCCGGTGGCTGGATTCTCCAGGCCATCCCTGTGATTTCCATAGGGATTCTCCTCTGTAATATCATTGTCATCATAGCAGTCCCTGGTCTCAAAGGCCACCATGTCCCCGCTCTCACAGCGCCCTGCCGGCGCCTGTTTGCCCTGAAGTACATCTGTTACATAATCTCTTGAAATCCTAAGCATGTCCCATCCTCCAAATCTCTTTTTTGTAAGAGCGCACTAACATTCTGTCAGGCCCTTGGCCTATAGAAGTGTGAACCGTGACCACTCTGTCCGCATTCTCCATCATATCACGATTCCGCGGCCCCTGCCACTTCTTTTTCCAGGATTTCCGTGAGGGCGGATTTGCTGCTGGTATGGCATCGAATTACCTTTGCATTAGACCTCTTGGCCTCCTCTAAGGCGCAGCGAACCATCTTGTGGGACACGGTATTGGTAAACAGCACCATAATATCCGGGCTCCCGATCTGCTTTGCCAGCTTCCCGCTCATCTGGGTGAATACCTTTGCACTGCAGCAAAACCCTTTGCAAATCCTTTCATATTGGCATACCATCCGGTCATGCCCTCCGATGATCACCACGCTCATATTAGCCTCCGTTCTGGAATACTTCCTTTTTTGTCTGTTATTTTTATAGTTAGTTAAATGGTTAGTATCAACTAACTTACAAATAGAATAGCATAAATTGGAAAATTCAGCAAGCGTTTTCTGCATGATTTATTTCGATTAACTATCCCTTAACATTTCATTAAAATATTGAAAATTTACTTAATCTATTGTTTTTGTTATAATTTTTTCCAGAAGGATACGAAAAACTACACCAGAAAGCGGAGGATATTATGTCATACGAAAACACATTTGGAACCTATGAACCGAGGCTTGTACTGAAGCATTTTTATGAGATCTCTCAAATCCCCCGGGGCTCCGGGAATATGGAGCGCATCAGCCATACAATCCTTCAATGGGCGCAGAACCTGGGGCTGGAGGCAGAGCTGGATGCAGTGAATAATGTATTTGTCCGGAAGCCTGCAAGCAGGGGCAGAGAGCAGCATCCGGCAGTGGCTCTGCAGGCCCACATGGATATGGTTTGTGAAAAAACAGATGGATCCACCCATGATTTTACCAAGGATCCCCTTCATCTTCTATTCACTGACGGGGAAGTGATCCGTGCAAAGGACACCACCCTTGGCGGGGATGATGGGATCGGCGTGGCCATGATTATGGCAATCCTGGAGGACACTACCCTGGCCCATCCCCCGCTGGAGGCCATCTTCACAGTGGATGAAGAAACCGATATGAAGGGTGCGCAAAATTTCGACTGCCAAAAGCTGACTGCCAAAAAGTTAATTAATCTGGATATCGGCGCCATCGCTGTGGCCGGGAATGGGGAGACCGAATTCCGCATGCACATCCCAAGGCTGCAAACCCCGGTCAAGGCTGGCAGCCGGCAGCTGAGCCTTAAGGTATGCGGGCTTCAGGGCGGCCATTCCGGCGCGAAGGCCATCGAAGAGCGCGGCAATGCCATTACCCTTCTAAACTGGCTCCTTCTCAAATTAGCCCGGTTCACCAGCTATCAGCTTATATCCTTCCAGGGAGGGGCGGGAAACTCCAGCTCCTTTGCCCGGACAGCGGAAGCGGTCATCGCCGTTTCCCCTGAGAATGAGTCGTTCATTTCCCAGCTCTGTGAGGAGCAGCTGAAAAATTATAAACTGGAGCTAGAGGATCGGGATCCGGATGTTCAGATCTCCCTGGCCCCAGCTGGTTCACCAGAGGCTTACGCTTTATCGGAAAAAACTGCAGACACCCTGCGGACGTTGCTTCTTTTGCTGCCCGACGGGCTGGTCAGCTTAAATAAAAAATGGCCGGGCCTTATAGAAACCACCGCAAATGTAGGGGTGGTGGAAACGCGCCAGGAGGAGCTTTATGTCACCATGCTGGCCCGGAGCTTTCTGGAGCACCGGCGGCATCTCCTCATCGGCAAGGCAAAAAGGCTCTGCTCCCTGCTCCAGATTCATGGCCAGGTGGATCACGACATCGCCCACTGGGACTACCGCATCCAAGATGAATTTTTAACTCTGGTAAAAAAGGAGTACCCGGAATTTTCCATCCGGATCGGCCAAGGAACCTGCGAGCTGGGCGTCTTTACGGATAAAAAGGAGGATTTAGAGGTTGTGGCCTTAAGCTGCCCTCACTATAAAGAGCATTCCCCTGAGGAATATATGCTCCGCAGCGATGTGGTTTCCTCCTATAACAGCCTGTTAAGGCTGCTGTCACAGCTATAGGCGAGAATAAACTCCTTTAATTTTTTATAAGCCGGCTGCAGCTCCCGGTCCCTTAGCTGTACCAGATTAAACTTCCTGGCCACCCGGATCCCCCGGATCCGGAATCTGCGTACATCCGGCTCCCGTATCTTAGCGAATTTGGACACAGAGCTGATTCCCAGCCCGCAGGAAACGGCGAGGATAATTCCGTCAATGTTGCTGATTATACCATTGACCTCATAGTTCGCGCCGATGCTTTGCAGGGAGGCGCAGATCTGAGAATAGGTACTGCTGGCCTTGTCCCGCACGATCAACTGGAGCTTCATAGACGGATCCAGGGTAATCTCCGGGAATTCAGAAGGACAGCCTGCCAAAATCGGATGGGCCTTGTGGGCGATAAACACCTGCTCATCATCTAAAAAAGGGCTCGCCTGAAACTGCGCCGGATCGATTTCTCCCGCAATGATGGCAAAGTCCAGAGATCCGTCGAGAAGCATGGCCTTCAGCGTGCTGGCAATGTAGGCGTAGAGCTGCACCTGTACCTGAGGATTCTGGCGCATATAATCGGATACCATATAGGGGAGAAAGGTGGCGCTGACACTCATGGTGCAGCCCAGCCGGATCACCGGGTTCTCCGCCTCATGAAACATCCTCTGCTCCACTGCAGCCGCCTCGTTCAGAAGAGGCGCCACCCCGCAGAGCAGCGTTTTCCCTCCATGGGTCAGGTAAAGGCGGCGGCCCTGCCTTAAAAACAGCTCCACGCCATAATAGCGTTCCATCTCACTGATAGCCTGGCTGACCGCCGGCGTTGTAATGTACAGAGATTTCGCCGCCTCAGACATATTCATATACTTACAGACCGCGGCAAAGATTTCAAAATTGCGAAGTGTCATCCCGCTCTCCTTTCCCATATTGCTTATTTATCATGATGTTGGGGTGCTCCCCGGTATCTTATCATTTAATCAAAAAGACGGTGAGAAATCAAGAATTTTTTCCAGAAAGGTGGACTATAACCATGAAGCATCTACTGACTCCCCTGGAGCTAAAGGGCAGGCGCATCAAAAACCGGCTGCTCCTTGCGCCCTCGGGAACCGCAACCGGGAGCCCCGAGGGGCTGGTAACCGGTAAAACCCTGGACTGGTTTCGCCAGCGCTCCAAAGGCTTTGGAATCACGGTTACAGAGCACACGGCCGTGGATACCCTGGGCCAGTATCACCCGAATATGCTGACTGCCGCCAGCGATCACTGCATCCCCGGTCTGCAAAGGCTGTCCAGTCTCCTCCGGGAGAATGGCTGCGTCAGCCTGCTCCAGCTGGATCACGACGGCGGCTGGAATCTGGAACAGCTGCGGGGGTGCCTTGACCCCTTGAAAAATCCGGAAATGACTTCCCCTGCAGATACCTTGAGCGACAGCGCCCTCGCCCGCATCGCCGAGGATTTCGGCAGTGCCGCCGCCCGGGTTCAAAAGGCCGGATTCGACGGGGTCCAGATTAAGGGCTCCCACGTGTTTTTAATCCATATGCTCTTTTCCCCTCTGACCAACCACCGGAGCTCCGGCCCCTACGCCGGCGGCAGCTTCCAGGGCCGCAGCCGTCTGTTTTTGGAGGTTCTCCAAAGTATACGGGCCAGGGTAAGCGCCTCCTTTCTGATTTCCGCCCGCATCGCTGCGGAGGACTTCTGCCCGGGAGGCAGCACGGTAGAGGATGCTATCCAGCTGGCAAAGCTTCTGGAGCAGAACGGCGCAGATCTCATCGACCTCTCCGGAGGCGTGAAATACTACTACACCAATCCCTATTCCAACAAGCCAGGATATTTCGGGGCAGCTGCCGCAAGGATCCGCGCCGCAGTTTCGGTCCCGGTTGTCTTAACAGGAGGTGTGCACACGCCGGAGCAGGCGGAAAGGCTTCTGCAGGAGGAAACGGCTGACATCATCGGAGTTTGCCGCGCAGCCCGGGAAAATGAATACTGGGCGCAGCAGGCCCTTTCATCACACGGATAAGGAGGTTTTTCCATGGAATCAAAAAAATGTGTCTGTCTCTGTGCCACTATAGACACGAAGGCGCCTCAGGCCTGCCTTCTCCAGGAAGAATTAACCCGCCGGAATATCCGATGCCTGCTTGTGGATATCTCATTGCAAAGGGCGGAAGGAAGCAATGCCCAGATCGGGCCGGCACAAATCCTGGGAGATGCTTACCCGGCTATGCTTCAGGCCGCCAGCCGATCCGAAGCCGCGGCCCTTATGACCCATGGCTTGTCCGCGCTTTTCAGGGAGCTTACCGGATCCGGAACCATCGACGGCATTGTAGGGATCGGGGGAGGCGGCGGAGCTTCGGTCATCTGCAAGGCTATGACTGGCCTCCCCTTCGGCTTTCCGAAGCTGATGGTTACGCCCTCCGCCTCCGGAGATACCACCTGGCTTACAATGGGGGAAGATATCCTCCTGATTAATCCGGTGGTGGATCTCCAGGCTAAGAATGGAATGCTCCGGCACATATTCGCCAAAACCGCTGCCATCCTTCAGGCCCAGCTGGCCACCGCGCCTTTGGCGAAGCCGGAGGAAAAGGCAGCCGCGGTCACAGCCTTCGGCGTCACCACCCCCTGTGTCAACCGCTGTGTTTCCCGGCTGGAGGAGGAGGGCTTTACCGTTTATACCTTCACTGCCCGCGGGATTTCCGGGGGGAGAATCCTGGAGCGGATGATTCAGGAGGGCAGGTTCTGTGCTGTTCTGGACATCACAACCAGCGAAATCATCGATGAGGTGGCCGGCGGAATCTATTCTGCCGGCGAGCAGCGGCTGCGAAGCGCCGCTGCCGCGGGAATCCCTTATGTGGTTGTCCCCGGCGCCCTGGAGATGATTAATTCCACCTCCGGGCAAAGTGCCGGCTTCCAGGCCCAGGGAAGAACCATCTATGCCCACACTCCCCAAATGCACAAAATCCGTGCAAATGCAGAGGAGCTGACCCGGGCCGGCGAAATTTTTGCCCAGCGGCTCTCCCATCCTAATGGAAATGCATGTCTGTGTATCCCGTGCCGTGGATTTTCCTCGGTGAATCAAAAGGGGAAGAGCTTTTACGACCCGGAAGCCGATGCCGCCTTTATCCGGACCGTGCAGCAGAGGATGGATGGGCAGGTACCGGTATACCTGGCGGATCTCCACATCAATGATCCGGCCTTCGCAGACCTGCTGATACAGCATCTGCTAAACTTATGCGCAAAACAAAAATGCTCAGCAAAAGAAATGAGGAACCGAACATGAAAGCAAGAAAAAGCAGACAGGGCATACTGGATGGTATGCGACAGAAAATCGCGGCGGGGCAGGGGCTCCTGATTACCGGCGCCGGGAATGGCATGGTAGCCCGGATCGCCGATCAGTGCAGCGTAGACGGCATCGTCGTGTATAATTCCGGCAGATACCGCATGGACGGCCTGCCCTCCATAGCCGGTAATCTCCCCATCGGCGACGCCAATCAGATCGTCTATGACATGGGGAAGCACCAGATTCTCAACCGGGTGGAGCACACGCCGGTGATGGCCGGGGTGTACGGCGTGGATCCCACCAGGGATATGGAGCGCTTTCTCACCGAGCTTTACCAGCTGGGGTACTCCGGCGCCATTAATTTCCCCACCGTGGGAAAGCTCTCCGGCACTATGCGCAGTGAGCTGGAGCAGGTGGGGCTGGGATTTGACCGGGAGCTGGAAATGCTGCGCACCGCCTCCCGCCTGGGCATGGTGACCATGGCTTACTGCTATTGTGAAGAAGAAGCCGTAAAAATCGCCAGCGCCGGCGTGGATATCCTTATCTCCCACTCCGGCCTTACCTCCGGCGGGGATGTGGGCTTAAAGCGCACCACCTCTCTGGAGGAGACCATCTCCTTTACCCAGAGGGTGCTTTCCGCCGCAAAGAGGGAAAACCCTCAGATCATCGCCTTATGCCACGGCGGCATTATGCAGTCGCCGGATATGGTAAACCACATATTAGCGCAAACCTGTGCAGAAGGGTTTGTGGGCTCCTCCAGCATCGAGCGGATCGCCACCGAGCAGACCCTCCGCACCACCATAAAAGAATACATGAATCTTAAGAGAGGTAACTTACATGAGTGAAAAAGCAATCGCAAAAAAACCACATTTCCCCGACGGAATGGCCATCGTCATGTCCTTTACGCTGCTGGCCTGGCTCCTGAGCTTTGTCATCCCCTCCGGCACCTTTGAGCGGATCGCGGATCCCGTTACCGGCCGGAACATTGTAGACGCTGCTTCCTTCCACTTTGTAGATAAGAGCTATCTAAGCCTGATGGATCTGCTCTCCTCCCTCCATAATGGCTTTGTCAGCGCTTCGGACATGATTATCATGACCTTCCTCATCGGCGGCGCCTTCAGCGTAGCACGGAAAATCGGGATCATCGACATCATGATCAAACGGCTGGCATACCACATGCGCAATAAAAGCATCTGGGTCATCCCCATGATGATGATACTCATCAGCCTGATGGAAAACTTTCTCGGCACACCGGAGATCTGCCTGATCTTCATTCCCATCTTGATGCCTTTGTTTTTGTCCCTGGGCTTTGATGCCATGACCGCCTGCGGTGCAGTGCTGATCTCTGAATGCATTGGCTTTACGGTCTCCTTTGCCAATCCCTTCACCGTCATCATCGGCCAGAAGCTGGCCGGGCTCCCCCTGTACTCTGGCTTCGCCTTCCGCTTTATCGCCTGGGCGCTGTCCCTGGCTGTGGCGATCCTCTTTGTTGCAAGCTATGGAAAAAAGGTTCAGGCCAATCCGGCCAAAAGCCTGGTGTATGATCCAGCCGCCAGCTCCGCTGCCGTCGCGGGCTTCCAGGTTGAGGACGCTGCCTTTACTCTGCGGCAAAAGCTGGCTGGAATCGCATTTTTGCTTATTTTTTCCGGTATGCTGATATCCATCATCTTTTTTGAAATGCTGGATATCGCCCAGATGGACGCGTTTTTCCTTTTAATGTGCATCGTTCCAGGTATGATTGCCGGGCTTAGCAGCAAGGAGCTGGTTGACGCGGTGATGAAAGGAGCCAAGTCGGTCATGTACGGCGCCTTTATGATGGCAGTGGCCAGGAGCGTCTCCACCATCCTGACTGCCTCTGGTACTGTCGATACCATCGTTTACTATCTCTCCGGCGCAGTCAGCCAGCTTCCCTCTTATCTGGCAGTGATTGGAATGCAGCTGGTACAGTCTGTGATGAACTTTGTCATCCCCTCCGGCAGCGGACAGGCCATCGTCACCCTGCCCATCCTCCTCCCGCTCTCAGATGTGGTAGGCATCACCAACCAGACCGCCATCATGGCATTCCAGTACGGGGACGGCCTGGCAAATATTATCGTCCCCAACTCCGGAATCCTCTTTGCCTGCCTGGCACTGGGAAATATCACCTATAACAAGTGGCTGAAATGGTTCGGAAAATTTTTCATCTTTCAGAATATTATGAGCTTTGGCGTATTGATTATAGCCCATCTGATCCAGTGGGGGCCATTCTGACCATGTTTTTCGGCACTGTCTTAATCGCATTAAGCTTGCTTGCGGGTACGGCCCTTGGCAGTATTCTGGGCAGCCTTTTCAATCTGGATACGGAGGTTGGCAGCGTAGGGTTTGGAATTCTCATCTTTCTATTCCTTATCTCTGTCCTGAAAAGCACCCGGCATTTTTCTCCTGACCTTGAAAAGGGGATTCTCTTTTGGAAGCAGCTTTATATCCCGATTGTGATTGCCATGGCGTCCACACAGGATGTTTTCTCTGCCATGTCAAAGGGAGGTATCGCCATCGCATGTGGAGCTGCGCCTGTCCTGCTTACCATAGCGATTATGTTTTTACTTCGGGAAAGGTTGGAAAGCCATGAAGCTGATTCTTGAATTTCTGACTAAAAACAGCCTGCCTACAGGGATCCTGTATGTAGGAGCTGTATACCTGCTGGCAAAGGGAGCGGCAAAGCATCTCTTGAAACAGCCTGCCTGCGGCTCTGCCATGGCCGTCTTATCCGGCCTGCTTCTGTCCCTTTTCTGCGGCATGGCGACCCATAAAGCGTCGGGTATCGCAGACCTTGCAGTCTTCTCCGGCGTGGGAGTCCTGGGCTGCGCCACGCTGCGGGATATCTCAGTAGTAGCCGTTTCCTATGGCTCGGATATCCGCGCTATCATGAAGTACAAATGGGCGGGACTTGCTGCACTGTCAGGCGGTGTATGCCTGTCATTTGTAAGCGCGCTGCTCCTTGCCCTGGGCTTCGGCATCCGCGATCCCAGGGAGCTGACGGTCATCGCCTCCGGAGCGGTCACCTTTATCGTAGGCCCGGTCACTGCCTCCGCCCTGGGGGTCACCTCCGGGGCGGTCGCCCTCTCCATCGCCATCGGTGTTCTCAAATCCATCGCCATCATGCTGCTGACCCCGTGGGCCGCCAGGGCAATCGGCTTAAAAACCCCCAAAAGCGCCATGATTTACGGGGCTCTCCTGGGCAGCACCAGCGGCGTATCCGCTGGATTAGCAGCCGTCGATCCGGATTTGGTTCCCTATGGCGCCATGATGGCCTCCTTTTATATGGGACTTGGCTGCCTCCTTTGCCCTACCCTTTTCTACTCACTGGTCTGCTGCATTGTATAGAATCGCTTTAAAATTTTCAAAAACAGGTGACTAAGCCCGCTGCTTTGTAGTATAATGATTCTCTGCAACAAAAAATCACCATTGACACAAAGCAAAAAGGCGGTTACATACTATGAACAAGAAAGAAATATCCGAAATCAAAAAGCAGTTCACCCCAGAAAACTGCGCCATTACCCGCATCTGCGGCTGCTATGTGGACGGGGAAAAGAAGAAAAAGGCAGAGATCTCTAATTCCTTCCTCACCCTGCCAGAGGAGGACCGATTCAAATACTTTGAAATTTTCCGGAAAACCCTTTCCGGAACCCTGGGGAAGAATCTGCTGAACATGGACTTTCCCACAGATTCCGAGATGCCTGGCGGCGGCCAGCACTTTTTTCTCAAGCTGCGGAACAGCCACCTGGAGGAGGAGGCACAGCTGGAGGAATTCTATGACAAGGTAATCGAGCACTATTATTACGGGGAGAATTATCTAATCCTTCTGATCCACGGCCTTTATGACATCCCCGGGAAGTCCTCTGACAATCTGGAGATGTTTGATGCCTCCGATGAGGTTTATGACTTCCTTCTCTGCTCCATCTGTCCGGTAAAGCAGTCTAAGGCCGGGCTCTCCTACGATGCAGAGGAAAACTGCTTTAAAAACCGCACCAGGGACTGGCTGGTGGAGATGCCGGACCGCGGCTTCCTCTTCCCTGCCTTCCATGACCGGAGCACAGATATCCACAGCTTCCTCTACTATTCGAAAAACGGCGAGGACCTCCAGGAATCCTTTGTGGAGCCTCTCTTCGGCTGCTCCATGCCTATGTCCGCCGGGGATCAGAAGGAAACCTTTAACCAGCTGGTGGAGGAGACCCTGGGAGAGACCTGTGACTATGCCCTGGTGAAAAACATCCACGAACAGCTCACCGCCATGATCGAAGAGAAAAAGGATGACCCGGAGCCCCTGGCATTAGACAAACATGAGGTCCGGAGCCTTCTGGAGGCCAGCGGCGCTGACCAGGAAAAGATGGAGTCCTTTGACCGGAACTTCGATGAGGCTGCCGGCTCCAAGGCCTCTCTCCTGGTCTCCAATGTGGCAAATACCCGGAAATTTGAGATTAAAACCCCGGTGATCACCATCCAGGTAGACCCGGACTGCGCGGATCTGGTGGAGACGAAGATCATCGACGGCCGCCGATGCCTGGTCATCGGCATCGATGACAATGTGATGGTCAATGGGATCTCTGTGGCCGCCACGGAAAACCAGTCGTAGAAGTGGCAAAAGCAAAGAGTCATGCTTGGAACTACTGGAGTAATATACAAACACGATAAAAGGAAGACTGAGGGGAATTTATTTTTCCTCTCTGCCTTCCTCTTTTTTCGTTTCCTTGGGCTTCGGTGTCAGCCGGTCGTTTACCGGACCCTTTACTAAAAATACTTCTTCGACCCCCAGAGGTTCGCCTTTTTTAAATCCAGGTATTCATTATAGGCCTTTTCCAAAATCTGCTTCTCATTAGAAAACTTCAGCAGATGATAGGCCTCGTAAAACTTATAATACCCGGAATCAATAAAGTATTCCTCACGTTGTGGTTTGCTGTAGTAGCTGTCAGCCATCATCAGATACCAGTGCACATCCTTCTCCACCATGTCCTGGGGTGTGTTAAAGGTATATTGGCTCTTCCCGATATACTTGATGATCGACGCGCTGACGCCGGTTTCTTCCTTCACTTCCCGGAGAGCGGTTTCCTTAAACTCCTCCCCGTCCTCTACAGTTCCTTTTGGCAAAACCCAACCTTCATACTTATTTTTATAATTCTTATATAAAACCAGAATTTTACCACGAAAGATAACCACACCGCCGCAGCTCGTTGCTTCAATCATTGCAATTCCTCCTGACCCACTGCCGGAAAGGCTTCTGACTGCATATTTAGTCGTCCTTTCGCCCCGGCAGATGCTGGTGTGCCATCATAGACTGTATCCAGTATACCTCTTTTTTGGAATAGATGCAAGATATTCAGGAAAATTGCCAAAAATTTTTCTTATTTTTTCATTTTCAGCAAATTTTTTTATTGGTTTTTTCTAAATTTGTAGTAGAATAAGTACATGAAAAAATTATGGAAAAGCAATTTAGTAAAAAACGTGATAACCAGCTATATCTGCATGATCGTTTTCCCGGTGATGATCGTCCTGGCTGTGGCCTTTACGGCCGCTGGGAGATACATCTACCGTGCGGCCGCTGATTCGGTGCAGATCGCCCAGAGCGCCGTCTTAAATCTGTATCAGGAGGAGATGCGCAATACCGCCCTCTCCCTCTCCCATGTGGTAACCATGGAGGATGGAGCCCTCATCCAGGAGGCGGCCTCCGCTGACAGGCAGAAGCAGTCTGCGGCCTTAGACCGGCTGAATACCGTATATCAGCTCTTAGCCGCTCCAAAATATCAGCTGCTGGATTTCCACATCTACCGCCAGGACGGCTCTGCCGTCATTCCCAGGTGGTCGATGCGCTACCGCGTGGAGGAGCTCCGGGAAAAGGACTGGTATCAGAAGGCCCTCGCCCAGCCGGGGGTAGTCTCCACCTGCCTGGCAGGCGATGAATATTTCTACCGCCTGCGCGCCTCCTCGGAGGCCATCGCCATCGCTGCCATTGCCCCCAGAGACATGCCGGGGATCGAATGCATCGCTCTCTACCGGCGCTCCACCATCCCGGATACACTTCAGGACTATAATAAAAAAGGAAATGTGGGCCATCTCCTTCTAATCAAGGAGGATGGAAGCAGCCTGATCCCGGGGGACGGCCAAATCCCGCCCCAGGTCATGGCAGGCATCCGGGACTCCAGCCAGGAGTCCTGTCAGCTCTCCTCTGAGGGCATCCGCTACATCGCCACCAAGGTCCCCGGCACCGCCCTGTTCCTGGTGAGCGCGGCGGACGAGGGGGAGCTGTTTGGACCCTTCCATTTATTCTCTGCAGTCAGCCTGATTGTCATTTTCTGCATCGTTATTATGTTTATCGTTTATTTCTGGTGGTACATGAACCAGTTCTGGACCCCGCTCCACCGTCTGTCAGAGGGGATGGCAGCTGTGGAAGGCCATCATCTGGAGACCCGGGTAAAGCCCTGCAGCCAGAAGGATATGGCCCAGATGATTGCCGGATTTAACAGCATGGTGGGCCAGATCAGCCGCCTCATCGAGGAAAAGGAAGCTGCAGAAAAGGAAAAGTACCAGGAGGAGCTGGCAGCCCTCCAGTCCAGAATGAACCCTCACTTTTTAATGAATACCTTAAGCACCTTAAAATTTATGGCCATTTCCGCTCATTTTGACGGGATGCGGGATATGGTCACTGCCCTGGAAACCATCCTGGACGCCCTCTTAAGCCGGGACGGCACCTTCCACACCGTGGCAAAGGAGCAGTCCCTTCTGGAAAGCTATATCTACATCATGCAGTTCCGGTATATGGAAAGCTTTGAGGTGGAGATCCATATCAGCCCGGAAGCCGGCGCCTGCCAGATCCCAAAGCTTCTCCTCCAGCCCATTGTGGAAAACAGCATTACCCACGGCTTTGACGGCATGGAGGAGGGGCTGGGCCGGATCCGGATCACCGGCCAGGTGGTGGATGAGCTTCTGCTCCTTACTGTGTGGGATAATGGAAAGGGCATGGATGAGGAAGCCATCCAAAACCAGCTCTCCCTCACTGCCAGGCCGGACCCGGAAAAGGAAAGGCGGCGCACCATCGGCATCCGGAATACCAACCGGCGGCTGAAGCTAAACTATGGAGAGGAATACGGCGTGGATATCCGTTCCCTGCCAGGGCACTGGACCTGTGTCACCATGACCTTGCCGGCGAGGGTTCCCCCGAATGGGGCTTCTTAACCTGTGAGTGGAAGTCACAGGCAGCAGGCCCCGCAGTGAGCAGTAACCATCCTGAAACCTTAAGAAAGCAGGTAATGCCAATGTACCATGTACTGATCGCCGATGACGAAACCATCGTCCGGCTGATGCTGGAATCCATGATTGACTGGGAAGGACTGGGCCTTCTCCTGTCAGGAAGCGCCGCCAATGGGCGGGAGGCCATGGACATCCTCTCCCAGGAAAAAATCGATATTTTAATCACAGACATCCAGATGCCGGTAGTGGACGGGCTGGAGCTGATTCAGTATGCCAATCAGGCCCACAGGCCTCCCCAGATCCTGGTGCTCAGCGCCTACAATGATTTCCCCTATGTGCGCCAGGCCTTTAAGCTGGGAATCCATGACTACTGCCTGAAGCGTGAGCTGAACGCAAAGCTTCTCACAAAGCACCTGGAGCAGATGAAGGCCGCCCTAAAGCAAAGCAGTCCCGCAGGTTCTGGGGCGGATACAGCTGCCGGGGAGCCCTGTAAAAATAATAAGCCCGCCCTCCTGTCCCGGCTCCTTAAGGGCGAGCTGGAGACGGAGGAGGCCGGGCTTCCAGAGCACTATTTCCTGGTCAGCTACTGCGTACTTGGCTACCAAAATATCGTCCGGGCCTTTGGAAAGGATCTGGACAAGGAATTCTTTTCCTCTCTGGTAAAGCTGTCCAGGCAGATCGCCCAGATCGCCGCCCACGGCACCTTAGTCCCATCGGGGGAAACCAGCCTGGTCATGATCTATGAAGCCCCTGATCCAGACAGCCTTCCAGGGCTTATCCGGGTCCTTAGCCGTCAGCTGAAGGCCTGGAAAAACTATATGAATGTGGACTGTATGGCCGGGGTAAGCCAGCTGGCCCGGGGGGCGGCTGATTTCGAGCCCCGCCTTGCAGAAGCGGCTGCGAATCTCACGATGCGGTATGTGATGAAATCCCGCCGGCTTTTCTCTCCTATGGACTATCCCAGCTTCCGTCCTCCGATCCCCTGCCTTTCAGGCCGGGAGACGGCGCTCCAAAGCCAGAATGCCCCGGCACAGGACACGGCGCTCCAGAACCAGAACGCCCCGGCACAGGGCACGGCGCCCCTCCCCACCTATCCGGACATGATCCAGGCCTTAAAGGTTCATGATACGGCCCGGTATGAAAAGGAAAAGGCCAAAATCCTGGCCCGGATCCAATCCTCTTCCCTGGAGCGCGCCAGACAGGAGGCGCTAAACCTGGCTTACCATCTGGCTGCCTCCCTGATCCACCAGCTGGAGGACACAGATTCCATTTACCGTGAGGATCTCTGCAATACCATCCTCCGGCTTCCCTCCAGTCAGGAGGTTTGCATCTGGACCATTAATTTCCTTGGTGATATGAACCAGTATATGCGCTCCCACTACCAGTTTGATTTCCCCGATGAAATCTGGGCTGCCTTAGACTACATTGACCGCAATTATTTTAAACCAGACCTAAGTCTTTCTGAGGCGGCCTCCCAGGCCAATTTCAGCGAAAAGTATTTCAGCACCTTATTTAATAAGCGGATGGGCATGCCCTTTTCCCATTATCTGAAAAATCTGCGCATCCACCATGCCAAGGAGATGCTTACCGGCACCTCCATGAAGCTAAAGGAGATCAGCGAGGCAGTCGGCTATAATAGCGTGGAATATTTCGTGCGGGTGTTCTCCGCCCAGGAGGGCATGTCTCCCTCTGCCTACCGGAAAAAAGGGCTGCCTCCTGCCCACAGAGATATCAGCAAACCATAGTGCAGTAAATCGTACCTTTTTTCATTGTTTGCTTCTTTCGTGATATGTTACAATTATTTTGGACATTATAGTATTGTTTTTATCTATTTTCATCACCAAAGGAGGAAAACCATGAAAAAAAGACCTTATGTACTGGCATCCAGCCTTGCTCTTGCTCTCGCAGTTACCGGCTGCGGAGGCGGGGGAGGCGCTTCTTCCAATTCCGGCGGCGGCGAGACCACTAAAGCGGCCCAGGAAAATCAGGCCTCCGATGATAGCGGGCAGGACCAGGCTGATAACAGCGGGCAGGAAGCAGCCGGCAGTGCAGACCGGGATATTTCCTGTACCATCACTCTGGCAACCTGGGATGTGGCAGCGGCCAAAACCTTCGACGAGCTGGACTTAGAGGGCCGTTTCCAGGAGCTCTATCCGAATGTGACCATTGATATCGAAGAGTTTAACGCAGAGCCAGAGTATTTTAATTCCATGAAGATCCGCTCCTCTGCCTCTGAGCTTCCGGATCTCATGTTCCACAAGTCGGACAGCATGAACCAATACAAAGAATATCTGGTGGATCTAACAGACACAGCAGCTAATAAGGATAATCAAATCGCCTCCGAGTATGCCATCGACGGCAAGGTGTACGGTATCCCGGACCGGAAGGCTAATGATTATGTCTACTACTGGACCGACCTTTTTGAAGAAGCCGGCGTCAGCGTTCCGGAGACCTGGGATGAGTTTGTCCAGGTCAGCGAGACCCTGCAGCAGCATTTCGGCGCCAGTGATCCGGAATTCGCGGCTATCTGTATGGGCGCAAAGGATGCCTGGCCCACCTATCCTCTTATGGAGTACGGCCCTGCCTCGGAAAGCGGCGACGGCTATTACTGGGATTTCATGACCACGGAGGATGCCCCCTTTGCAGAGGGAACTGCCATCCGCACTGTCTACACAAAGATCTTTAATCTCTTCCAGAAGGGCGTCCTGGGCGCTGACCCCCTGGGCGTGACCTACGATCAGAGCCGCGCCTTATTCGCCAAGAAGAAGGGCGCCATGGTGCTGAACAGCCCTATGTTCCTCACCGCTTATCTGGCAGACGGCTATGACCCAGCCGGGCTTGAGACCTTCTATCTGCCCTTCCGCGACAGCAAGGATGACCCCTTCAACCTGGTAACCCAGGGCGACTGCTTCTTAACTGTCACCCAGCATTCGGAGAATCCGGAGGTGGCCCGGGCCTTCCTGGAATTCTACTACAGCGACGCCTGGTATCCGGATTATATCGCCTCCATCAGCAGCGACAGCACCATGAACTCCTTCCCCAAGGAGCTGGATCCTGTGCTCCAGACTGCCTCCAAGCTGCAGCCTGACGTGACCTTTGTCACCTACGGCGCCGGGGAAAGCGATTTTATCCATATGGTCTCCGAGACGAAATTTGACTGCAAGGAGCTGGGAGTGGAAATGCTCACCGAAGGCTTTGACTTAGACGCGCGCTTCGATGAATTAGACGCAGTCTGGACGGAAGCCAGGAGTAAGCTTGGGCTGTAAGGAGGAATGCTATGAATCGGAACAGCAGGAAACGTCTTTGCTTTCTTGGCCTGTCCCTTATCATTCCGGTAATCCTACTGGCAGTATTTGTGGTTTATCCATTCTGGGAGCTCATCTACATGAGCTTCCTGGAATGGGACGGAGTTGCTTCCATCCGCCCCTTCATCGGAGGGGCGAATTACCGGCAGCTCTTTTTCAAATCTCCGGAATTTTGGCAGGCCTTCCGCAACAATCTGACCTATCTCCTGATCCACGGCCTGATGATGCCTCTCGAGCTGGTGCTGGCAGTGGTGCTTTCCAGCCGGTTTAAAGGGGCGAATTTTGTCAAGGCTGTTATTTTTCTGCCCTTTATCATCAATGGTGTGGGGATTTCCTACTCCTTTTCCTACTTCTTTTCCCCGGTAGAGGGCGGGTTTAACTATCTTTTAACCAAGCTGGGGCTGGGAGGCTTCATCCAAAGCTGGCTCTCGGATCCCAAGATCGTAAATTATGTTTTATCCTCGGTCTCTATCTGGCGGTATATGGGCTTCCACATCGTTCTCTTTATGGCAGGGCTGGCCTCGGTTCCGGAGGACATCATGGATGCGGCGGTGGTGGACGGGGCCAATGCCTGGCAGCGTCTCCGGTTTATCCAGATCCCGGCCATCCGGACGGTCATCGACTTTATGCTCTTTGACGTGATCAACGGAAGCCTGCAGATGTTCGACATTCCCTACATCATGACCTCCGGCGGTCCTAATGGAGCCTCCAACACCTTTTCCATCTACACCATTGACACTGCATTTAAGTATAATAACTTCGGCCTGGCTTCTTCCATGGCCGTGATCATGATCGCCATGATCGTGGCTGTGCAGCTGATTCAGCGATACATCACCAGCCGGATCCGGAGGAAGGAGGGACATTATGCATAAGAAACTGGTGCTTGTCGGGAAATACCTGGTCTCCCTCTTCCTGATTCTTTTGGTATTTTTTCCGCTTCTGGTCACTGTGGTCAGCTCCCTGCGGATGCCGGGAAGCTTAGACAGCCAGTCGCCTCTCTGGATCCCCTTTGACCAGATCACCTTCAGCAATTATACCAATGTATTAAAGGAAAAATACCTGCTGACCTCCTTCATCAATACCTTGAAAATCGTGGTGGTGAGTATCGCCTTTAATATCCTTTTAGGCGCATTAACCGCCTACTGCCTGGAACGGTTCGAATTCCGGTTTAAAAAGGTGATCTACATCCTGTTTTACCTGGCCATGATGGTTCCCACCAACATCGTGGAGATCGCCCGGTTTCGGGTCATCCGGGGAATGGGGCTCTATAACTCCATCGGCGCCCCCATCGTGATCTACATCGCCGCTAATCTGATGCAGCTGTATATCTACCGCCAGTTCATCAGCGGGATCCCGGTGTCTCTGGACGAGAGCGCCATGCTGGACGGCTGCGGATATTTCCGCATCTTCTCCCAGATCATCTTCCCCCTGCTGGCTCCGGCCACCGCTACTCTGGTGATCGTAAAGACCGTGTCCATCGTCAATGACATGTACATCCCTTACCTGTACATGCCCAATAACCGGAACCGCACCCTGACCACCTTCCTGATGCGCTATGCCGGCGCCCGCCAGAACTCCTGGCCCTTGCTGGCGGCAGGCATCATCGTGGTGGCTCTGCCTACCATCCTGCTGTATGTGTTCTTCCAGAAATATATTATCGAGGGAATCGCGGCGGGGGCTGTGAAGGAGTAGGCCGCCGGTAAAAAAGGAGTATTGATGCCGGACGCCTGCGGCGTTGAATGCATGTTGATGCTGGATTTACGCGGCGTTGAACGCTGGTTGATGCTGGATTTACGCGGCGTTGGATACTTGCGGATTCTGGAGAAATTACGAAAGGAATGAAAGGAATACACACATGGATGCTTCGATTTTATGGAACTTAAACTGGAAATTCTGTGAGGGATTTTCCGAATCTTATTTATATGAAGATGCCCCGGAGGCTAAAACCGTCCACCTTCCCCACACGGTGAAAGAGCTGCCCTTAAGCTGCTTCAGCCACAGCGCCGCAGCCATGATCAGCACCTATACAAAGGAACTGGAGATCACTCCCCAGATGGAGGAGAGGCGGATCTTCCTCACCTTTGACGGGGTAATGACCTACTTTGAGCTGTTCGTTAATGGAAAGCGGGCCGGCGAGCACAAGGGCGGTTATTCCCGCAGCCGTTTTGACATCACCAGCCTCTGCCACGCCGGAAAAAACCGGGTGACTGTGCGGGTGGACAGCCATGAGAGGGAGGACATCCCACCCTTTGGCTATGCCATCGACTATCTCACCTTCGGCGGCATTTACCGGGATGTGTGGCTGGACATCTGCAGCCATACCGTGATCACCCAGGCCCTAATCCGGTATGATCTGACGGAGGGCGAGGCTCTGCTCTCCCCGGAGCTTATCCTGGATCACCAGGGAGAGCCTATTCAGGCTGTCGCGGAGCTCTCTCTCCGGGACACAAACGGACATGAGATCTTCGCCTACGAAGATACTTTGTCTGTCCATCCCGGCACGCAGAGCCTTTCCCTGAGGCAGGAAGCCTTCGCTAATCCCATCCTCTGGAACCCGGATGCGCCTTATCTCTACACCGTGGAGATCACCTTAACCGCAGCCGGCAATACCCTGGACCGCCATCAGGTAAAAACCGGCTTCCGCACGGTGGACTGCCGTCACGACGGACTGTTTATCAATGGCCGGAAATGGAAAATCATGGGATTAAACCGTCACCAGTCCTTCCCCTATGTAGGCTACGCCATGGGCAAACGGGCTCAGGAAACGGACGCGGATATCTTGAAGGACTTCCTGGGGGTAAACGCGGTGCGGACCTCCCATTATATGCAGTCCGAATACTTCCTGAACCGCTGCGACGAGATCGGCCTGTTGGTATTTTCCGAGATTCCCGGCTGGGGCCACATCGGCGGGGAGGAATTCAAGAAGGTGATGCTTCAGGACGTGGAGTCCATGATTACCACCCAGTACAATCACCCCAGTATCTTCATCTGGAGTGTGCGCATCAATGAGTCCTTAGACGACGATGAGCTATATCAGAAGGCCAATGACCTGGCCCACCGCCTGGACTCCTCCCGGCCCACCACCGGCGTCCGCTACATTTCCAACAGCCACCTGCTGGAGGATGTCTATTCCCTAAATGATTTCACCTACTCCGACTGCGATCCCGAAGGCTTAAAGCTGTTCCGCGGACGAAAGGAGGCCACCGGCTTAAATGAGCCAGTTCCCTTCCTGATCAGCGAATTCGCCGGCACCGCCTTCCCCACTAAGCTGTGGGACACCGCCTACAAGCGGACTGTCCATGCCAGAGCCTACGCCAGGATATTCAGCCAGTCCAATCTCTCCCCGGAAATGCTGGGAACCTTCGGCTGGTGCGCCTTCGACTACAACACCCACGGCGACTACGGCTCTGGGGACAAGATCTGCTACCACGGGGTTATGGACATGTTCCGCATTCCCAAATATGCCGCCTATCTCCTGCGCAGCCAAAAGGATCCAGAGGAAACCATCGTGATGGAGGCCACCACCGAATTCTCCCGTGGCGATAATCAAGGCAATAAGCTGTCCGCCCCCTTTATGATATTAACTAACTGCGATTATGTGGAGATTGAGATGTACGGCAGGGAGCCGGTACGCTACTATCCGGACAGCCGCTACATCGGCCTGGCCCACCCGCCCATCGAAGTAGAGGAAGAGATCGGGGTATGGCAGGATCTGTGGCAGGATGGACAAATCATCGGCTACTACAAAGGCCGTCCCGCAGCCACGAAACGGTTCCTGCGGGATTCCTTCCTGGATGATCTGGAGGTGACAGCAGACGATCGTTCTCTCTGGGGAGACTACGTAGACACCACCCGGATAGTCTGCCGGGTAAAGGACAGCGCCGACACCACCCTGGTTTATTACCATGGAGTCATTCAGGTAAAGACTCAGGGAAATCTCCAGATCATCGGCCCGGATATCATTCCCATCCATGGAGGCTACGCCGCCTTCTGGGTAAAGACAAAGCCGGAAGCCTTCTCCGGAAAAGGGGAAGCGGCATCCGTAACCATTGGCATGCCGGGAGCTGAAGTAGAAGAGAAGGAGATCCAGATGGAGCTGAAACCGTCGGGATGGCGGGTTGGGTAGAACTGAATATGTAAACCTTCATGCGTCACATGCGCCACCGGCGTGGCGCACCGCCAAGGTATGAAAGAAAGCCAGCAGAAATTGACCACGAAACGCCATTTCCTGCTGGTTTCATTTTGTACTATAGGAATTTCGCGGCCGGACGCGGAACTCACTTTATGCTGGCTTCTCTCTTTATATCGGCCTCTCTCTTTATATTGGCCTCTCTCCAAATGCACTTGCATCAATCTGCAGCTCCCAGTGACCCTTTTGGCTGGAACCCACACGCCGGATAACATCTCGCTTTTTCATCTTATTCAAATAATACTTCACCCGATCTACGGTCCAGTTAAGCTCCATAGCAATCTCTCTCTGGGTTAATTTCGGATTGTACAAAAGAATCGTTAGAAGAGCCTTATCATCCGCGGTAAACCGCATTGAATCAAGCATTCGCGCTTGGGTAGTAGCTTGGGTAGCTTGGGTAGTACCTTGGGTAGCTTGGGTAGTAGCTTGGGTAGTATTCTGGGATTCTAAAGCCTGAGGCTTTCGATACAGGTTCACCCGAAAGTCACCATCAAAATCGATTAGCTTTGGTTCAGGAAGTCCATATTCTCTACATTCATGAAGCAATCTGGGAATACCAGTGCCCCATTTTTCGATAATCTTCATATATGCAAATGCGCTGGCAATCGCTGGATTTCGAAGTTTTGAATAGCCTTCCATCATTTTTTTAATGGAAACCGTATTTAAGAGCATACCTGGAGAAGTTACTTCTAATCGATCATCAAAAATCGCCACCTGGATATTTCCAGGCTCCAGATAGCTTCTATGTGCAACTGCATTTGCAATCAGCTCACGCACGCTGTCCATCGGAAGCTCATATGCATCCTGACGGTAAATTCCTTTTATCTGCATTCCCATATTAACTTTTTCAAGAACATATTGAAATGCTGCCTCCACTTGGCTTTGAATCGAACCCTCATACTCCCGACGATCCACAAAATATGCACGTGTGGTTCCTTTAAACACAGCGCACTGGATAATTGGCTGCATCGGCATCTGTCCAGTTAGCAATGCATACGCATTCGCAGGAATAAGTTTTCCATTTTCCTCCTTTAGAATCCCCCATGAGAGAAGCATATTTTTTGTCACATCCCGAATGGAAGCCCTTTCACTATCATTCCATGTGTTCTTTAATGCAGTCTCCCTCATTTCACGGCACAGCTTTTCTACCTCCATCTCTGTAATCGTCAGCCCATGGCAAGGCTCCTGATCAAAATAACGATTTTTGCCTTCCAGGATCAGTTCCTTTAGCATATATCCTTCAGCATGCCGCGAAGTACCTGCAACTCGAACGTAAGTTCCTGATGCAAACCCCCGCTCCTTGATAAAATATGGACGCATCGGACCAGGATGAATTTCCACAATAATTACAGTTTTATCGTCAATCGTCCGCATGGAAATATCCGGATAAATCGCCGGCTCACAGCTGTCGGAAATCGCATTTGTAATCCCATCCATTGTTTGAAAAATCGTATCTGGATCCATGCCTACTACTTCCAAAGTTTTGTCATCAATGCCAAAAATAATACGTCCTCCGCGCCCATTCGCATATGCGATAACCGTTTTCATATATCTTTCGCTTTTTCTTGGAACCTCCACCTTATATTCAATATCGATGGACTCACCTGAAAATAACCTGTCTTCGTCTTCTACCATAAGCATTCCTTTCTATCACTCTTACGCCAATTTTCAATATGCACTCACTATAATAATAGCCGTTTCTATCCGTATTATAACAATGAAACCATGGAAGCCTAAGGACACATCAAAAGAATTTTATCCTCTGCAGTAAGCTGTATTGAATCAAGCAATAGATCCTGATTAGTGTTCTAGGATTCTAAAATCATTCCGTTTTCTTTTGTTTATCGCTCTTAATAACCATCCAAGCTACAATAATTAATTGGACCAATGGAATGCAAATATAATTTATTAATGGCGTACCAATAATTGGAGTAAGTATTGCAATGTATCCTAAAAGCACCGTACAAATCAAAACAGTAAAAAACGCGATTACCTTGTCACTCTTCTTTTGAAATGTATTCATAAAAGGAATCCAAAGCAACAAAATAGTTCCCCAAAATGCCCCCGATGCAAATTTTATGATTGGATTTCCAGAGTGAACCTTATCCTTTATCTCTGCAACAACTATATTTATATTCTTCTGTATGGTTCCATCAAATAATCTTTCTCTATTTTCCTCCATTTCTTGCAGTAACGATTGATACTCTCTCATCAAAACATCATTTTTTTCAATATTTTCAACATTTACGCCCGCTAATTTATCCAAAATATCAATTCTATTTTCCATGCGCCTGAAATAAAAGAAATTTGTATCAATATATGGGAGAAATAAAATAATTATAATAAATATTAAAAATATGGCCATCCATAACTTAGGTTTTCGATAATTTTTCTTTATTCCTTCTAAAAGTTCTTCTGCAAGCTTTCCAAAAAATTCTCCCATATTCCTCTCCCTTGTGAACTCCTCATTGTCTAACGCCAATGGGCTTCCTGCTTCATAGATCTATACTTCGCCCCAGTCCGTACTAAACGTGTGTCACTGGTATACAGCACCCTCGGGTGTTTTTTATCCTTTTTAATCCTCTTCTCAAGCTCTCAGAAATGGTCGGATGCCTTTCCTGGTCCGCTTAATATTTCTATATATCTTTCTGTAAGCCGCTCCATATAGGATTCCCGCCAGACAGAAATTCTCTCCGAAAACAGTTTCCAATCACTCTTTGAAATTTCTACCATACATATACTCCGTAATTTTTTCCTGCACTTTATCGATAGTAACCAATATCTTGACTCCTTCTGATAATTCCCTTAGAGTGATTCTACCCAATACAAAACCGTCAAACGTATAATTATATACAGTATACCATACCCCATTATCTATTTCCACTTTATTTTCAGCTCCTATGTAATTTTTTGTTCTTCTATTACGGCTGTAGCAGAAACAGGGACATTGCTGCAGTCCTTTAAATGGAACAGAGGAAACCCCAGGCAAACGGCAGCGAGTTAAAAGGAGCCGTTGAACAGGCCATCGACCGCTGTATCCAGGAAAATCATCTAAAAAGTTATCTTTTAAAGAAGAAAGCCGAGGTGAGTTTAATGTTATTGACTGAATTTAATCAGGAGGCGTTTGCAAGAGTGATACGGAATGAGGGAGTTGAAGAAGGAATTGAAATAGGGGAAGATCGCGTAAATCAACTTCATTCTTATCTCATTTCTGATAAGCGTTTTGACGATTTAACACGCGCCACAAAAGATAAACAATATCAGGCACAACTGTATAAGGAATATGGTATATAAGCGTTTTATTTTCCTCCTTTAATAAAAATCCCTGCTGAAATCAATATGCTGCCTGCATTTGATTTTCAGCAAGGATTTTTCTTGTTGCTATTTCCTTCTATATTCGCTTTTAATTTGCTTTTTTGTCTCTGCACATCTATTGATAACACTGCTTCGACGAAAAAACCATATTGCACACCTCTTTCCAGGCTTCTTGTCAGCACCAATTATATTACTGTCCGCTGCTTTTCACCTTTCAGTTTGAATTCCCCTCCCCAAACCACTCCGGGTGCATCCCCCTGCAAAGCTTCTCCGGGGTAATGGGCAGCTCCCGCACCTGCACCCCGGTTGCGTGGTAAACCGCTGAGGCGATAGCAGGGGACGGGGTATTGATCACGATCTCCCCGATGGACTTAGCGCCGAATGGCCCGCTGGGCTCATAGCTGGGGGCGAACTCCACCCGGATTTTCCCCACATCCTGTCTGGTGGGCAGCTTATACTGCATAAAGGAGTTTTCCAGCATCTGCCCCTTATCTGTGTAGGTCACGTCTTCATACAGGGCCATGCCGATTCCCTGGCCGATGCCGCCCTCGGTCTGGACTCTGGCCAGATTGGGATTGATCACGGTGCCGCAGTCCACCACGGCCACATAATCGATCAGCTCCACCTCGCCGGTCTCCTTGTCCACCTCTACCTCTGCCATGCCCACCATAAAGGGCGGCGGGGAGATGGGGGAGGTGTGGGATTCCCAGGCAGATAAGGCGTCCTGGTTATTGCACATAATCTGATTCCCTATGTCCTTTAGGCTGATTTCCTTGTCACCATGAAGCTGGCGCACCCTCCTGCCGTCAAATTCCAGCTCCCCGGCGTCACAAGACAGGTACTGGGCCGCTTTCTTAAGGATCTGTTCCCGAAGGCTCTCACAGGCCTTCACCACAGCCATGCCTGTAAGGTAGGTGGTGCTGGAGGCGTAGGAGCCGGAGTCATAGGGTGAAATATCTGTGTCTGTGCCGTGGACCACAATATCCTCCAGGTCACAGTTCATACAGTCTGCGGCAATCTGCGCCAGGATGGTATCGCAGCCGGTTCCCATGTCCGAGCAGCCTACCATCAGGGTATAGAAGCCGTCATCATTGATCTTCATGGCCACGCTTCCCACATCCACACCGCTGATAGCAGAGCCCTGCATGGCCATGGCTGCGCCTACTCCCCGCACCTTGCCATTTCCCATGTCCCGGCAGGGGAATTTCTCCTTCCAGCCGATCATTTCAGCCGCCTTTTCCATACACTGATCCAGGGTACAGCTCATGGCCCTTTCTCCGTAGTAGGCTGGCATCACATCCCCCTGGCGCACCATATTCTTTTCCCGGAAGGCTACTGGATCCATGTGCATCTGATCGGCCAGTTCATTCACCGCGCTCTCCACCGCGAAGATTCCCTGGGTGGCCCCATAGCCCCGGTAGGCGCCAGCGGACATCCGGTTGGTGTAAACCACGTCGTAGGCGAAGCGGAAGGCTTCGGTCCGGTAAAGGGGAATGGACTTGTGGCCGGACAGTCCCACTGTGGTGGGACCGTGCTCACCATAAGCACCGGTATTGGATAAGGTGTATACATCGATGGCCTTTAAGCTCCCCTCTGCGTCACAGCCAAGGCGCACCCGGATCTCCATCTCATGGCGGGGGGAGGAAGCGATCTGAGATTCATAGCGGCTGTAAATGATCTGGGCCGGCTTTCCTGTAAGCCAGGTGACTATGGCAGGATACACCTCTGCCACCACCGTCTGCTTCGCCCCAAAGCCGCCGCCGATTCTGGGTTTTATCACCCGTATTTTTGATTTGGGAATGTCCAGTGCATGGGCCAGGATGCGCCGCACGTGGAAGGGCACCTGGGTGGAGGCCACCATATTGAGGCGTCCATATGTATCCAGATAGCTGTAGGCCCGGAAGGTCTCCATCATGGCCTGCTGGTTGGCCTTTACATGATAGGTCTGCTCCACCTTATAGGCGCAGGAGGCCAGAATGCTGTCCACATCCCCCTCCTCATCCACCCCGGAGGCACAGAGGTTCCGACGGTTATCGGCTCCCACCGGCACCCGGCTCTCCCAGTTATCCTCCGGATGCACCAGAATCCTGTGATCCTTTGCCTTCCGAAAGTCCAGCACCGGTTCCAATACCTGATAGGTCACCTTGATCCGCTTCATGGCTTTCTCTACTGCCTGGCTGCTCTCCCCGGCGACGATGGCTACTGCGTCCCCCACAAACCGCACCCGCTGCTCCAGAATCAGCCGGTCATAGGGGCTTGGCTCTGGGTAGGTCTGCCCGGCCATGGTAAAGCGCTTTCCAGGCACATCCTCCCAGGTCAGGATACAGGCGATCCCGGGCATTTTCCTGGCCTCCCCGCAGTCAATCCTCTGAATTAGCGCGTGGGCGTGGGGGCTTCTTAATACCTTTACCACCAGACAGCCTTCCGGCGCCAGATCCTCTGTATAGACCGGTCTTCCTCCTACCAGGGAGGCAGCGTCCTTTTTTACCACAGGGGCGCCTACATATTTCTTCTCTCCCATCTTCTCTCACCCCTCCTTCCTTCGATTTAAATACTTTTTCACTGCCCGAAGCTGTGACATGTATCCGCTGCACCGGCAGAGATTCCCTGCCAGGTATTCCTTGATGGCTTCTTCATCCGGGGAATGGAGCTCCCGATCCATAGCCAGGACATTCATCAGAAAGCCCGGGCTGCAGAAGCCACACTGCTCTCCTCCCTCTTCTGCCAGGTATCTTCCGGCCTCTCCCGCTTCCTTTTCAAGCCCCTCTAATGTGGTGATACGCCGTCCCTCCGCCCTGGCCGCCAGAACCGAACAGGACAATACCGGCTTCTCATCCATCCAGACTGTGCATAATCCGCAGTTAGAGGTCTCACAGCCCCGCTTCACGCTCCGGCAGCCTAATTTTCTTACTAAATCCAGAAGGATGGTATCCGGCTGGATTTCCGCCTGAACCGGCCTGCCATTTAATTGAAACTGTATCTTCATCTCCTGTCGCCCTCCTTCCAGCCTCCGCCATACTCTGCTCCTGTGGCGGCTCCTTCCTGTCCTCCGCCATACTCTGCCCTGATTCCGGCTCCTCTCTGTTCTCCCACATTCTCTGATCCCGCGGCGGCTTCTCTCTGTCCTAGCGCATTCTCCGTCCCAGCGCCAGTCTCCCTTGCGCCATCTGTCTCATAGCCCTGAATCTGCCTCACCAGGCGCCGGATCAGAATCTCTGCCAAAACCTGGCGGTACGCTCCGCTTCCCCGCAGGTTGCTGCCATAAGAAAAGGCCTTTGCCCCTTCCCTTGCAATCCGCTCTGCCTCCTGCTCCATTCGGCTCTCCGCGGAATCCGGATCCGTCTGTTCTGGATCCGCCTGCTTCAGAGCTGCCTGCCCTGGATCCATCTGCTTCCGAACCGCCTCTCCTGGATCTGTCTGCCCCAGAGCCGCCTCTCCTGGATCCATCTGCTTCCGAACCGCCTCTCCTAGATCCATCTGCCCCAGAGCCGCCTCTCCTGAAATCACTGCCGTCTCAGCCTTCTTCGGCCTGGCTCCCATGGATATCTGCCACTGGCCATCCACTTTAGCCACACAGCAGGCCAGCAGCGGGAAATCGGTGCTGGCCCGCCTCACGGTGCGGTAGGCCGCCCGCCTCCCATCCTTTTTGATCAAAATACGCACTAAAATATTCCGTTCCGTAATGGAGCGTGGAATGGCGGCAAACCGGGCTAATGGCATCACGCCCCCATGGTACAGCTCCACATACGAATCCAGCGCCATCAGACAGGTTAAAATATCCGAGAATCCAAACCTGCCGTAAATGCTTCCTCCCACCGTAGCTCCATTTCGGAACTGTACGCCCACGATGTGCCGGGTGCACTCCCGGAAAATGCCGTCAAACTCCCGGTTCAGCCCGGGATGGGTTTCCAGCATCCGCAGGGTGGTCATGGCCCCGATGCGAAACTGCTCCTCATCCTCCTCGATCCCCACCAGCCCCAGTCCGGACAGATCGATGATGGTCTGCTTCTGTATATTTTCCATCTTCAGCCACATCATGCCCCCCACAACCACGCTGCTGCGCCGTTTGCAGAGCTGATAAGCCTCCTCCAAGCTGGAGGGCTTTACATATTCCTTGGCCTGTAACATAAATCCTGTTCTCCTCTCTTGTAGTTACGGTTCACACCCCTGCGGGGCTGCGCCCAGCAACACTAACCTCTTATATTCTAAATTTATCGCAGCAAATATTGATCAAACATCGCCCTGGCTATGGGCGCCGCGGTCCGTCCTCCGGATCCGCCCTCCTCCACGATCACTGTTACCACAAGCTTCGGATCCTCTGCCGGAGCATATCCTGTAAACCAGGCATGGGTTTCCTTCCCTGTCTCAAACTCTGCAGAGCCTGTCTTTCCCGCCGCCTGGTAAGGGGCGTCCCGCAGGGCGGAGCCTGTGCCCTCAGTCACCACCTGCACCATCCGTTCATTCAGCTTCCCAGACTCCTCTGCCGTCATCAGGCTGCCATAGCCTTCCGGAAGGAACTTCTTTACCTCCTCCCCGGCTTCATTCTGCACTCTGTCGATGAGATAAGGCTTCATTAAAATTCCCCCATTAGCTATGGCCGAGGTAATCATGGCAAAGTGGATGGGGCTCACCAAGGTCTTTCCCTGGCCGATGGAGGACTGAAGCACCTCCCACTGGCTTACCTCCCCGGCAGACGTCGCCAGCTTTTCCAGCAGGCTCCCGGCAGCTACATTGTAAGAGCTCTTAGAATAGGGAATGGACAAGGGAAGCTCTGAATGAAACAAAAGCTGTCTGGTCAGCTGATCCATAGACTCCGGATTCAGCGTCAGGCCCAGGCTGGCGAAGGCGCCATTACAGGAATTGGCAAAGGCCTGTCCCAGATCCTGGGAGCCGTGGGCTGTCCCCTGATAGCAGCGGATCGTATAGGGCCCCTCTTGAAACACACCGGAGCAGTCAAAATGAAAATCCAGATACCCTTCCGGATTCTCCCGTATCGCTTCCAGAAGCGTAACGATCTTAAAAATAGATCCCGGCGGATACAGCCCCT
The DNA here is from genome assembly GCA_951800145.1 of uncultured Lachnospiraceae bacterium. Classification (GTDB taxonomy): domain Bacteria; phylum Bacillota; class Clostridia; order Lachnospirales; family Lachnospiraceae; genus Caccovicinus. The sequence goes on from CATOJE010000029.1 coordinate 35,057, forward strand.
GAGTCGCCCGGTTTAGCAGCTGCCCCTGATCATTATTACTGCTGATCAGCATCTCCCAGGAGGCATCCAAACTCATGGGATTAGGGTCGTAGTCCGGCTTTGACACCATGGCCAGAATCTTCCCTGTATCCGGCTCCATGGCTACCACCGCCCCCTTCCTATCACCCAGTGCCAGATATGCTGTGTGCTGCAGCCCTACATCCAGGGTGGTGATAATATCGTCTCCCTGATTTTTCTGGTCTGCCAGCCCGTGAAATACCTGCTCCATCAGGTTCCCATGGGAAGAGAGCAGGTAAAAATTCCCCAGACTCTCCAGCCCCGTCTTCCCCTTGGTGGAATGGCCCACCACATGGGCAAACAAATTTCCAAAGGGATACACCCGAAGCTCCTCCCCATTCTCTCCCACATTTGTTTGTGCCAGTACCTGGCCGTCACTGCTGAGTATCCGTCCCCGGATCACCCGGTCCGAAAACTGATCCAGCCTGGCATTGTAGGAATTGTTCATCACCTCTTCCCGATCCGTAAAAAGGAAGTGGCAAAAATACACCATCAGCCCGAAAAATGCCCCCATAATCACATAGGTAATCAGTAAAATATTCCGGTTGGCATTGGGATTTGGATTAGCTCTCTTCATAGTCCTCCTCATTCCGCTTTAAAATATACAATCCCTGGATAATATTAAAAAGGATAAAGGTGCTTAAAATCGAGCTTCCCCCATAGCTGACAAAGGGCAGGGTAACACCGGTGGAGGGGATAAACTTAGTCACCCCGCCTACGGTAAGAAACACCTGGGTAATATAAACCACCCCAAGTCCAAAGGCAATCAGCTTAAAAAACACCGCCTGCATGCTGCCTGCGATCATCATAAACTGGAGAAAGCACCCCATACAGATCAGGAGAACGCACAGGGCAAAGATTCCCCCCAGCTCCTCTGAGATAGCGGCAAAGATAAAATCCTTCTCCACCACTGGAATCTTGTAGGGCATCCCCTGGTACAGCCCTAATCCGAACCATCCGCCTGTGCCCATAGCGAAAAGGGACTGGGTGATCTGATATCCCCGGTTATCTATATCTGCCCAGGGGTCAGCCCAGGCCGCCACCCGGGTCTGCACATGGGGAAAAACCTGATAGGCCAGGAATGCCGCCCCAGCTCCTCCAAGGAGCCCGCCTCCCAGATACAGCCACTTGGAGGTAGCGATAAACAGCATAAACAAGTAAGTAATGAAAAACAGCAGCCCGCCCCCTAAATCCTTAGAAGCCACCAGAATCAGCACATGAAGCGCAGCCACCGCCGTAGTAGCGATTACCGTTCGAAAATCTGTTGATCGGTAAAACATAGCTGCCACAAAAAACACAAAGGTGATTTTCACAAACTCCGATGGCTGAAAGGAAACCCCTTTAATTTCCAGGGACAGCTGTGCCCCAAAGGTGGTTGACCCCAGAATCCACACCAGGGCTAAGAGCACCAGCCCCAGGATTCCATAAAACCAGCCAATCCGGCTCAGCTGCCACACATGGTCTATAATAAGCGGAATGAGCCAGGTAAGCACCGCTGCCGCCGCCAGGACTATAAACTGCCTCACCGCCCGGTCAAAGGAGAGCCTGGTAAGGATAATCAATCCTACGCACATTAAAAGACAGGCATTATTTACCAGGAGACGGGATACATTGCGGTAAAACAGGCGGTAGAGATAGATGTATGCCAGAAAGAAAATCACCTGGGCCCCATAAAAGAGAAGCACCCGGGTATCCTCTGTCTTTAAGTAAATAATCAAATACGCTAAAAGATGGATCAAAAACATGGCCTGATTCTGCCTGGAGCACATAAGCCGCTTCCTCTCCAGATCCGGATAAGCGAAAAAACGGAAATTAAAAAATGTATAACATGCAATGAGCAGTATCATCAGATACTTTGAAATCTCGATTATCAGATGAACCGTGTTCCCGCCTCCCTTCTTTCTTAAAATGTACTCTTATCTACATCATTCTGCAAATCACTGCACTGGTACGCTGTTCTGCAAATAGCTGTTCCAGTACGCTGTTCTGCAAATAGCTGTTCCAGTACGCTGTTCTGCAAATCACTGTGCCAAGCGCGCAGCATGCTTGTTCCAATGTACAGGCTGCGGACAGTAATGCTACTGAACCCCCCGCTTTATATGCCCTCTGGTAAAATCACCTACAAAGCCAGAGGATGGCTGGCCATGGAGAAAGCTGTCTGCAAAGGCCTTCAGACACCAGGCTATCCTCCCCGGCGTCTCTGTGGTAAACCCAAGACGCAGCGCAGAAGGGGAAAGCCCCAGTACCAGCTTCTCCTGCCCTAAAAGGGAGGTGGGACTGGCATTGTAAATGGTATTATAGCAAAAGGTGCAGTGATTCTTCACCGGCATCTCCTTCCCGGTCCGATCCTTCATCGTAAGGCATCCCCTGTGCTTCCTGCAGCCCTTCACCGTCTTTGTAAGGCACTGGGCGGAAACCATCATAGGGACGGCCCCGTAAATCAGGATCTCCTGTCCCCTGCAGCCCTTTTCCCTAAGCTCCCGGCTGTTCAGCTCCACCGGCATGGTAATCCGCAGGGCGCCGGCCTCGTAAAGCGCCTCATCCGCCAGATGATTCCAGCCGTAAATGGAAGCGTCAAATACCATGGAAAGACGGTCCTCCCTCTGGTCTTCCCCTTCCATTTCCTTCAGCCACTGGCATTCCTCCAGGCTCCGCACCACCACACCGTCAAAGCCTGCTACCTTAAGCATTGCCCAATTTTTCCGAAAATACTGATCCTCCTCCATCCGAAAGATGTGAGGCAGCATCAGCCGGCAGCATTTCCCCGCCCTGTGGCAGGCTGCCGCTGCCTCACTCCAGTCTGAAGGTAAAAATCCATCTGCATCCACATAGATTTCATCCACATCCGGATGCTCCAGCGCCGGAGGGAGCTGCTCCGGCTCCTCCAGGGAAACCACAAAGAGAGGCTGGCCCGATGGAGCCTGCACCTTGTCTGCTGCATCCTGGATTTTCGCTGCATCTGGAGCCGATCCATGGCCCCCGGCTGCACCTGGTGCTTGCTTTCGGTCTCGCTCCACCTCTGAAACCGACTCCCAGCCTGCTGCCACACCTGGTGCTTGCTTCCTGCCTCGCTCCACCTCTGAAACCGGCTCCCGGCCTCCTGTCTCATCTGACACCCGCCTTCCCCGGCTGCGGAAGTACTGGGATAGGGCCGCCTCCTCCAGCTTCTCCATCCCCTGCCTCCGAAGGGCATTTAATGCCTGCATCGGAAGGAAGCTTCCTGCTTCCATCTCCAGCTCCAGGGAGGCAAAGACAAAGGGCGTATTCCCTGTCTTCTGCAGCTGCTTTCGCACCCGCTCCTCTTCTATAGGCTGATTCATCGCCTTCTCAACTACCTGCCCCTTCACTGTGACAGTGATATCTCCTAACCACAAGGTAAGGCTGGCCGCCTCCCCCGGACGAAGAACTGCCCGTCCCTTTATCGGCTCCTTTGCCACATGGTTCACATAAGCCTCGTCCAGCTGCCGGAAATACTCCGGGTTTCCCTGGCGGAAGGAAGGCTTCTCCTTAAGAGCTATCATCTCTCTTCCATTATGATTCCCATAATACCCCTTTGTAAAACCGCCCCGGTCAAACAGATCCAGAAGAAGCTTCTTATCCTCCTCCTTCACCTGATATCCCTTTCTTCCATACTCCAGGTACTGATCCACATATTTCCGGTATATGCTCACCACCCCGGCCGTATAGCGGGGACTTTTCATCCGTCCCTCGATCTTCAGCGAATCGATCCCTGCCTCCAGAAGATCTGGAATCAGCTCCAGGGTGCATAAATCCTTCAGATTTAAAACAAACCCATCTCCCACGCCATCCAACCGCTTTCCATTCTCCCGCACCTCATAAGGAAGACGGCAGGGCTGGGCGCACCGGCCCCGGTTCCCGCTTCTCCCGCCGATCATGCTGCTCATAAGGCATTGGCCGGAATAGCAGTAGCACAGCGCCCCGTGGACAAAGCTTTCGATCTCAATGTCCACCTGCCGGCGGATCTGGCGGATCTCCTCTAAAGAAAGCTCCCTGGCCGTTACGATCCGGCTGGCTCCCAGCTCCTTCAGCTTCCTGGCGCCGTACACCCCTGTGATGGTCATCTGGGTGCTGATGTGAAGCGGCAGGTCAGGAAAGCAGCTGCGAAGCCTGGCCAGCACACCCAGATCCTGGACGATTACCCCATCCAGTCCCCGCTCATAGTAAGGGGTAAGATATGGGATCAGCTCCCCCAGCTCCTGCTCTTTAAATAAGGTATTCACCGTCATATAGAGCCGTCTCCCATGAAGATGGGCATAATCAATCGCCCTGCACATCCCACCTTGATCCAGGTTATCTGCATAGGCCCTTGCCCCAAACCGGCTGCCGCCGATGTAGACTGCGTCTGCTCCCGCGGCATATGCCGCTGTCATACTCTCATAGGAACCAGCCGGAGCCAGCACCTCCACACTCTTTTTCCTCATCATCTCTCCGTTTTCGTGTACTGACACACTTATATCCTCTCATGAACCAGTGAGAGGATGTCCCAAAACGGGACATCCCCCTGTTTCTCACCAATTTACCGCTTCTTTCCGTGATGGCTCTTCCCCTGAAGGCTCTGGTTCTTCAAAAGCTGCTCTGTCGCGATCCTGGCCGCCTGGATCGCCCGAAGCTTCTCCTGCTCTTCTCTCTCCCGGCGCTTTTCCTCCGTCAGCTCCCTGGCCTTTTCCCCCGGCTCATCTGTGGGAAGCCTCTTCTCCCCCATCCCTGATTCTTCTGGGGAACGCTCCTTCACTCCAGCTCCAGGTTCTTCTGGAAGAAGCCCTTTCATCTCCGTCCCTGATTCTTCTGGGGAACGCTCCTTCACTTCAATTCCGGTTTCTTCCGGAAGAAGCCCTTTCATCTCCGTCTCCGGCCCCCTGGTAACTGCCGCCTCATCCAGCGCACTGACGAGCACAGCTTCCGCTTCACCAGCAGCAATCCTAGCCGCAGCTTCCGCTCCGCTGGCAAAGGCCCCAGGCACAGCTTCCACTTCATCGGCAGGTGCCTCAGAGATCACCTCCGCTTCACTGGCAGATACCTCAGAGACGATTTCAACTTCGCCGTCAGGTACACCAGATAGCACCTCCACAGCAGGCTCCGCTTCGCCGCCAGGCGCACCAGCCAGCACCTCCGCGACAGCACCCGCCTCGCCGCCAGGCATACCAGCCAGCACCTCCGCGACAGCACCCGCCTCGCCGCCAGGCATACCAGCCAGCACCTCCGCGACAGTCCCCGCCTCGCCGCCAGACACACCAGATAGCACCTCCGTGACAAACTCTGCTTCGCCGACCGTTCTCCCTGAGGGTTCTGCCGCTGCCACCACTCTTCCAGCCGCCAAGGCCGGGGCTGCCTTCACAGTCACCGCCCCTCTGGCCGCATATCTGGCCTTCAGCTCCTCGATCTCATTATCCAGCTGAGCGATCTCCCTGGCAGCTGTCTCCACCGCTTCCGCAGCATACCGGGTATTCCGCTCCGCCTTCTCTCTGGCTGCCATCTCTGCAGTAAACCGAAGCTTCATATCCCGAAGCTCCTCCTTTAACTCCGCCTTAGCCTGCCTAGCTGACTCCGCAGACTTCGCCGCCTCCTCAGCCCTGCGCTCCGCTTCCTTTCTGGCTGCCGTCTCCCGGGCATAGCTCTCCTTCAGATCTGCCGTTTCCCGGGTATAGCTCTCCCTTAAATCCGCCATTTCCCGGGCATAGCCCTCTTTCAGGGCCGCAAGCTCCCCATTCAGCCTGGCCGCCTCATCTGCCGCGGCTTCAGCATTCTCCTTCACCGTAGCCTCACCGCTTCTTCTGGCATCCTCCACCGCAGCCTCCAGCTCCTGGACCCGGCCCTGGGCCTCCTCCAGCTTAATCTGGGTATTAATCAGCTCATGCTTAATTCCATAAATATCCCGCTCTGTCTCCTCCTTCTGCCTTCTCAGCAGCTCCAGATTCTCCTGGGCCTTAAAATAATCATCAGCCATATTAATCTCCAGCATCATCTGCTGGTAATCCTCTTTTTGCTTTGAAAATCCAGGATGCCCCCGAAGCTCTCCCAGCTTATGATTAATATAAGCCGCCACCTTCTGAAAATAGCTGGAGTCCTCCGCTCCAACTAAGATATATACTTTTCCATTAATCAACACTTCTGCGTTGTTTTTCTTCATATTCATCTATCTCATCTCCCTGTTCCGGAGTTATCTCATCAAAATTCACAGCCCGCCTGAAGCGATATCGCTCTGCGATGCAGCGATATCGCCCTGCTACATAGGAAAGTATACCATATTTCCTTCCAGATGTACAATTACAATCGAAACTTTCTTTCACAACAATTATAATCCCAACCCCAGATGACGGTAGGCATGCTCGGTGGCCACCCGTCCCCTGGGCGTCCGGTTAATTAAGCCATTCATCAAAAGGTACGGCTCATACACATCCTCTAATGTCCCTGCATCCTCCCCCAGCGCCGCGGCCAATGTATCCAATCCCACCGGACCGCCGGAAAACTTCTCAATAATAGTCAAAAGGATATTCCGGTCATTCTGATCCAGCCCCAGCTTATCCACATCCAGAATATTCAGAGAAAAATCCGCCACCTCCTTGGTGATCACCCCGTCATACTTCACCTGGGCGAAATCCCGGACCCTCCGAAGCAAACGGTTCGCCAGACGGGGCGTCCCCCTGGAACGCTTCGCCAGCTCCCGCGCCCCCTCAGCCTCAATCTCCACCTGCAGCACACCTGCAGAACGGATAATAATGGTTTCAAGCTCCTCAGGCGTATAAAATTCCAGCTTCTGCACCACCCCAAATCGATCCCGCAGGGGGGCTGTCAGAAGCCCAGCCCGGGTGGTAGCTCCCACCAGGGTAAACCGGGGCAGCTCCAGCCGAATCGACCGGGCGCTGGAATCCTTTCCCAGCATAATATCTATAGCAAAATCCTCCATAGCCGGGTAAAGCACCTCCTCCACCTGCCGGTTCAGCCGGTGGATCTCATCTACAAAGAGCACATCCCCCTCCTTCAGATTATTCAAAATCGCCGCCATCTCCCCTGGCTTCTCGATGGCCGGCCCGGAGGTCACCTTCATATTCACCCCCATCTCATTAGCAATAATTCCCGACAGGGTAGTCTTCCCAAGACCCGGCGGCCCATAGAACAGCACATGGTCCAGAGACTCTCCCCTGGACTTGGCCGCATCAATATATATCTTTAAATTCGTCTTGATCTTTTCCTGGCCGATATAATCCTTCAGCATTTGAGGCCGTAAGCTGCTCTCAAAGGTCTTCTCCTCCGGCATCACATCCGTTGCAATCATTCGCTTTTCCATGTTATCCCTATCTCTTCATCATTCTATAAAATTTCCCCTACAAAAAGGACAAATGCTTCAAAGCCGCCTTCAGCACCGCTTCCGCCGTCATCCCCTCCGTCAGCTCCGCCTTCTTCACTGCCTTGGAGGCCTCCAGATTCGAATACCCCAAAGCAGTCAAAGCCATCACGGCCTCCTTTGCCGCTCCAGCAAGGCCTAGAGAGGCAGCTGAATCCTCGCCTCCAGCACCTGCGGAAGATAAGAAATCCTCCGTCACCTCATCCATGGAAACCTTATCCTTCAAGTCCAGTATCACTCTCTGGGCTGTCTTCACCCCAATCCCCGGCGCCCTGGCAATGGCCCTGGCATCCCCGGATACCACTGCCATACGAAGATCATCCGGCCGAAGCACCGATAATATCCCCAGAGCCCCCTTAGGCCCCACGCCATTCACTCCGATTAGCCGCTTAAACATCCCCTTATCCTGAGGACTCAAAAAGCCAAACAGGCTCATCCCGTCTTCCTTCACCTGAAAATATGTATAAAGCTTCACTTCCTGCCCAAGAGCCGGAAGCTGCTCCAGCACCGGAAGAGGCACACGAATCTCCAGCCCCACACCTCCGGCCTCCACTACAACCGAATCCTCCTCTATTCCCATCAAAGGCCCGCGCACAAATGCTATCATGATAAAACCGCCTTTCTAAACTGTCGCTTATCCCATCATAACATACCCCTAATGCCTTCGCAAGAGCAAAGCGAACAAATATTCGCCGGGGAGGGTGCATTGACGGATGCAGGGGTTTTGTGTATACTGGTTGCAGCCAATATAAAAAATTGCTATTTAAGTGAGTCGCGGTAATCGCGAACGTCTGGGGAATCGCTGGCTGAGTGGGTGTCGCAGCCCGTTAGGATTCGCTGGCCAAGTGGGTGTCGCAACCCGGTAGGATTCGCCAGCCGAGTATACGCCGCTACCCGTTGGGGAATCCAAGCTTTCGGGGTATGGGTGCAGGCGCATATTCGCCGGGAAGCTACGCGCCCCAGCAGGCGGGTCCCAACGTCACCGCG
>CATOJE010000030.1 GCA_951800145.1 uncultured Lachnospiraceae bacterium
GGAAAGAGCAAGAATGCAGATTATTTTGATTTATCTGGAAACAAATAAAGAAATAAATAGTGCTGCTGCGGCAAAATTGCTGGAAGTTGAAATAAAGACCGCAAGTCGTTTGTTGTTGAAGGCTGAAAAGCTGAATATCCTTAAAGGCACAGGAAAAACAAAAAATAAGGTATATTTTAGAGAATAATGCAAATGAATGTCATAAGAATGGAATTTTCACCAGTGTTGACTATGATGGAATCGGTGGTAGGTTCGCACATACCAAACTGGAAAAAGATAAACCGTCGGTAGGGTTGGATAAGGTGTCGCCCAAAAAGCTTGAAAAAGATTTGGATGAAAATGTTGAAATTATTATGTAAACGGTATTTACCGTTTACAGTTGAGGCGGGTATCGTGATACCTGCAAGAAATCTAAAGAACTAATTGCCATTCATATATCTTCGTGCTACAATACATCTACGTAAAGTACCCATGACAGGGTGGTAGCCTCCCGAGCTTATGAAAACCGGCGTGCCGGAATACATAGGAAGGGAGGTGGCGCCGATGACAGCTTTTGAAGTCATTTCGATTTTCATTAGAATATTAGCACTGAATATTTGCAAGGTCTTTTTGCGTTGACAATGAGCCGGGTCTACTGCTGGTTCAGCATAAAATTTTGATTAAGGAAATCGTAACTGTTTTTATCTCAAATCCTCCAATTTTATGCTACAGTTTTTTCAGCAAGTTTTTAATTGTATTAAAATCATGCATTTGGATTCTGCAATTTAAGTCTTTTTCCGCTATCCATGTTTCTGCATCTGGAGAAAAGAATGAGGTTGTGGCAATAATACCCCCTTTTACCTTATCCATTTCGATTACCCCAGCAAAACGTTGGACTATATCAATGCCTACCTTATTTTTTGCATTATACTGTTTGCATTCTACATAGAATACCATATCCCCCAACATATCAGGTTTACGGAGAATTATGTCTTTTCCGCCATCTCTGGTTACTTTGGTTAATTCAGCGCTATATCCTAACTTATGGTAAAGCCGTGCCATGAATTTTTCAAATTCTCTCGGAGTAAGATTATAAAATTCATTGGGGTGTTCGGCTAAGCAGGAGAATACTTTGTCGTTCGCAGGCTTAATGGTAACGGCAATCCACTTACAGCATCATATACACTGTTATAATCTGCTATAGTTTGCTGTGCTGCTATAATTTGCTGTGCTGCAATACTATTTGTAGCATTTTGAATTGTAGCAATGTGGGAGTAGCAGTTGCTATTCTCTATATTTTATAGTGGCAGATACAAAGAGAACGTGCTATAATCGAAAACAGGATAAAAATATGGCATACAAAGCATTACAGGCACTGCAAAAAGCTGATCTATCGACAGGGGTAGCATGTAGGTTTAGATAATGTTTGGGAAGCGGTAGAACGAGAAGTTGTCATCTTTAAGGAGGAGTACCAATATGAATAATCTACAAAAAGATACTATTTTAACATTGCTTAAAAGAGATAAAATGAACGGTAATTATACAAATAATTATTGGTTCTCATATAAAGATTATCTGGATCCGACAGATGATTTTACAGATTTCTGTTGCGAATGCCTTGAGGGAAAGCATGAATATACTGTCCTAATTGAAAACCTAATTAACAAAGATAAAACAGCAAAAATATTCGTGCAGGTCTATGGGTTAGAAGATAAAGATAGGGTTATAACCGCTGATACTTTGATTCTTTTCAGCAAATTATCGCTTGCCGAAATAAAGCGAATTTTCAATGAACCAAAGGATATATTTCCAAGTGAGATCGGAGAAGAAACAGATTTCCCGCAGCCAGCTTTTCTGATTGGAAATAATGGGGAGTTGATTTCAAATACAAAGCTATCCCATGAGAAGCAGTCTGTTTATTATTGTTGGTGGGACTAACATTCACATAACTGGTTAATGAAAAAGAAAACACTTTTATTCCCCAAAATAGCTTTTATTGTGTAGCATTACAAAAATGGTTTGAACTGAAGCAAAATAAAAGGAATCCTAAATACATTCAGCATTCAGGCAGCTTGGGTATTGGCCAAGCTGCCTGATTACTAATCAACGCTATAAATATCGCTTCACATACATCCCCGTATAGGAAATCGGATTCTCTGCCACCTCTTCCGGGGTTCCCTTTGCAATTACGGTGCCGCCCCGGTCGCCTCCCTCGGGGCCCATGTCAATAATATAATCTGCCGTTTTAATCACATCCAGATTATGCTCAATCACCACTACTGTATTACCGCCTTCCGCCAGCCGGTGCAGGATCTCGATAAGCTTGTGAACATCGGCAAAATGAAGGCCTGTTGTGGGCTCATCCAGAATGTAGATGGTCTTCCCGGTACTTCGCTTGCTCAGCTCCGCCGCCAGCTTGATCCGCTGAGCCTCGCCGCCGGATAATTCGGTGGAAGGCTGCCCCAGCTTCACATAGGAAAGCCCCACATCATACAAGGTCTGAATCTTTCGCGCAATGGTAGGCACATGCTCAAAGAACTTCACTGCCTCCTCCACCGTCATATCCAGCACATCGTAAATGCTTTTCCCCTTATATTTCACCTCCAGGGTTTCCCGGTTATACCTCTTTCCGCCGCAGACCTCGCATGGAACATAAACGTCCGGAAGGAAATGCATCTCTATCTTGATAATCCCGTCTCCGCTGCAGGCCTCGCACCGCCCGCCCTTTACATTAAAGCTGAACCGGCCCTTGGCATAGCCTCTTGTCTTTGCGTCCGTGGTGGAGGCAAACAAATCCCGGATCAAATCAAATACGCCGGTGTAAGTCGCCGGGTTTGACCTGGGGGTACGGCCGATGGGCGACTGGTCGATGGCAATCACCTTATCCAGCTGCTCCATGCCCTCGATCTGCGTATATTTCCCGGGGATCGTTCTGGCCCGGTTCAGCTTCCTTGCCAGGGCCTTGTAAAGAATTTCATTAACCAGAGAGCTTTTTCCAGAACCGGAAACACCGGTAACACAGGTTAATACCCCCAGGGGAATCTCTGCCTTTACATTCTTTAAGTTATTCTCTGCAGCCCCTTTTACGGTCAGCCAGCCGGTTGGCTTCTTTCGGGTCTTGGGCACGGGGATCTGCACTCTCCCGCTTAAATATGCGCCGGTAATGGACTCCTCGCAGGCCATGATCTCCTCTGCCGTCCCTGCGGCCACCACCTGGCCTCCGTGCTCTCCTGCCCCGGGGCCGATATCTACGATATAGTCCGCGGCGCGCATGGTATCCTCGTCATGCTCCACCACCAGCACGCTGTTCCCCAGATCCCTGAGATGAAGCAGCGTCTTCAAAAGCTTATCATTATCCCTCTGGTGGAGGCCGATGCTGGGCTCGTCCAGAATATAGGCCACTCCCACCAGGCCGGATCCAATCTGGGTAGCCAGGCGGATCCGCTGGGCTTCCCCGCCGGACAGAGTTCCTGTGGCCCGGGACAGAGACAGATACTCTAGCCCTACATCGATCAGAAAGGTAACTCTGGCGCGGATCTCCTTTAAGATGGGCCCTCCGATAGCCTCCTGCATAGGCGTCAGCTTCAGCTGGTCGATAAACTCCCGAAACTTTATGATAGACATATTGGTAGCCTGGTAAATATTTTTATCTCCCAGGGTTACTGCCAGGGATTCCTTCTTTAGCCGCTGCCCATGGCAGACAGGGCAGGGGGTGATCCGCATGTAGGTCTCGTACTCTGCCTTAGAGGACTCCGAGAAGGTCTCCCGGTAACGCCGGTTCACATTCTCAATCAGGCCCTCAAAGGCCACATCATACCGGCCTTCCCCCCTTTGTCCTTTATAGTAAACCTGTACCTCCTTTCCCTCTGTGCCGTACATCAGGATATCATGGACAGACTCCGGGTAATCCTCAAAGGGGGTATCCAGACTGAAATGATACTCCTTCGCCAGCGCCTCCAGAATCGCCCTGGTAAAGCTTCCCTTATCTGCGCAGGACTGCCACCCCATCACTACGATAGCTCCCTGAAGAATGCTTAAGGAGGGATCCGGAATCATCAGCTTTTCATCAAATTCCATCTTATAGCCCAGCCCGAAGCATTCCGGACAGGCGCCAAAGGGATTATTAAAGGAAAAGCTTCTGGGCTCCACCTCCTCCACGCTGATACCGCAGTCCGGGCAGGAGAAGCTTTGGGAAAACCGCAGCACTTCCCCTTCTCCCTCATTCCCTTCCCCAGAGCTTTTCGATGCATCCACCAGCAGAAGGCCGCCGGCCAGCTCCAGTACAGTCTCGATGGAATCAGTCAGGCGCTTCTCAATCCCCGGCCGCACCACCAGACGGTCCACCACGATTTCGATGTTATGCTTAATATTCTTCTCCAGCTTGATCTCTTCTGACAGCTCATACAGATTCCCGTCGATCCGCACCCGGACATAGCCGCTCTTCCTGGCCTGCTCTAAAACCTTGACGTGCTCTCCCTTCCGCCCCCGGACCACAGGAGCCAAAAGCTGGATCCTTGTCCGCTCCGGCATCGCCAGTATCTGATCCACCATCTGATCCACGGTCTGCTTCCGGATCTCCTTCCCGCATTTGGGGCAGTGGGGTATCCCTGCCCTGGCGTATAAAAGCCGCATATAGTCATAGATCTCCGTCACGGTCCCTACGGTGGAGCGGGGGTTCCGGTTGGTTGACTTCTGATCAATGGAGATGGCGGGAGATAAGCCCTCGATGCTCTCCACATCCGGCTTTTCCATCTGTCCTAAAAACTGACGTGCATAGGAAGACAGAGACTCCATGTAGCGCCTCTGTCCTTCTGCATATATAGTGTCAAATGCCAGTGATGACTTACCGGAACCAGAAAGCCCGGTGAGCACCACCAGCTCATTCCTGGGAATGTCCACGGTAATATTCTTCAAATTGTGCTCATTAGCACCTCGGATTTTAATATACTGTTTTCCCATCCTTCACCTCACAGCACAGCCGCCTGCATACCCGGTACGCAGGCGGCGTGTTATTCATGGCCATCGAAAATCCGCAGCGCGTCTTCTCGTCCGCTTCAAAATTAACATCCTTAGTATAGCACAGCATGTTTCTGGATTCAACTGTTTTCGAACAAATGTTTTCTTTGTTACTGTTTACAGGCACGGCAGGGCCGTGAACAGCAACGTTTCTTTTAGCGTTCAAGAATCTCCATAAACTCTTCCCCGGTAATGGTCTCCCGCTCCAAAAGATACTCTGAAATCTCGGTGAGCTTTGCCGCATGCGCTTTCAGTATTTCCATAGCCTTTTCATACTGCTCCTTCACTATGGCAATCACTTCATCGTCCACCGCCTTCGCCGTCTCCGGGGAGCATACCATAGAGGTATCTCCCCCCAGATACTGGTTATTTACCGTTTCCAGCGCCACCATGCCGAATTGGCTGCTCATACCATACCGGGTCACCATGGCCCGGGCGATTTTCGTCGCCTGCTCGATGTCATTGGACGCCCCTGTAGTGATGGAGCGGAACATAAATTCCTCTGCCGCCCGGCCTCCGGTGAAGGTCGCGATTTTATTCAGCGCCTCCTCCCGGCTCATCAGATGGCGCTCCCCGGCCTCCACCTGCATGGTATAGCCCATAGCACCCGAGGTTCGGGGGATAATCGTAATCTTGTGAACCGGCGCTGAATGGTTTTGGCAGGCTGCCACCAGGGCATGTCCCACCTCATGATAAGCTACGATCCGCCGCTCGTTTTCAGAAACGGAAGCATCCTTTCTCTGATATCCGGCGATAACCACCTCCACGCTCTCTTCCAGATCCGATTGATTCACACGGCTCCGTCCCATGCGCACCGCCCGCAGGGCTCCCTCATTCACGATATTCGCCAGCTCTGCGCCGCTGGCGCCGGAGGTAGCCCGGGCTATAGCGTTAAAATCCACACTATCCTCCAGCTTTACATTCTTGCCGTGGACTCGTAAAATCGCCTCTCTGCCCTTTAAATCCGGCAGCTCTACCGGAATCCGGCGGTCGAAACGGCCCGGGCGAAGCAGCGCTTGATCCAGGGATTCCGGCCGGTTGGTCGCCGCCAGAATTACCACACCCTTCTGTCCGTCAAAGCCATCCATCTCGGTCAAAAGCTGGTTCAGCGTCTGCTCCCTCTCATCATTGCCCCCCAGGCCTCCTCCGTCCCGCTTCTTACCGATGGTATCAATCTCATCGATAAATACAATACAAGGCGCCTTTTCATTCGCCTGCTTAAACAGATCCCGCACCTTCGCCGCGCCCATGCCTACGAACATCTCCACAAATTCCGAACCGGAAATGGAGAAAAAGGGCACATGGGCTTCCCCTGCCACTGCCTTTGCCAGAAGCGTCTTTCCAGTTCCGGGAGGGCCCACAAGAAGGGCGCCTTTGGGCAGGATGGCGCCTATTTCCGCATACTTCTGGGGGTTGTGAAGAAAATCCACAATCTCCTTCAGCGCCTCCTTAGCCTCCTCCTGTCCGGCTACATCCCCAAAGGTTTTCCCGGTTTCTGTCTCCGCGTAAATCTTGGCATTGGACTTTCCGAAGGTCATGGCCGGATTTCCCATGCTCCCAAGCTTTTTCTGCATCATCCGCCCCAGCACCTGCCCGATCACCACAAACAGTACAATGGGCATAATCCACTGCAGCACAATGGTGGCAAGAGGAGAGGCCTGGGTCGGAATCTCCTGGGCAAACGATACCCCGGCATCCCTCAGCCGCCTGGTTAAATCTGCGTCCGGCCAGCGTCCGGTCTTATATCCGGTAACGCCCCACTCCCGTTCCTCGCCTTCTTTTAAGGTAAACACGATCTCTGTGTCATTTTGGTATACCTGATCCACCTTTTTCTCATCCACATATTGGAGGAACTGGTCATAGGCCACCTGCCGCACGGACCGCTCAATCATAGAGGGAAAAAGAAAGGTATTTAAAAGCAGTACCACCAGCAGAACGATTCCATAGTAGTACAGAAATGGTTTTTTCGGATTTTTCTCCGGATTGGTATTTTTTACACCCATAGTTTACATCATCCTTTCTATTTTATTCCAGGTAATATATCCCCTGTCTCGTTTATTTTAATATCAAAGGATATCTCCTCCAGATAACGATACAGCGCCTCCCGCTCCCCGGCGTCCGTTAATTCCCTGGTATATCCGGCGCTGGATGTGGCAGGAATCACTGACAGGCAGGTCTCCTCCCCATCCCACTCAGCCTTTAAGAGCAGGGTCCGCGGAATACTGCTTCCAAATACAAAATTCCCCAAGCTGTAGATAATCGGCTTTCCGTTATAGTATTCAATCCCCTGGAGCACATGGGGATGGCTGCCGATCACTAAATCCGCCCCGGCATCCAGGAGCTGGCGTCCCAGCTGCCGCTGATAGTCCTTGGGAAATTCCTCCCGCTCCACACCCCAGTGGACATAGACCACCAGATAATCGCAGAGCTCCTTTCCCTTCCGGATTTCCTCCAGAAGCACAGCCGGATCATAAGTGCTTAACATCCCGGGCCTGGAGGAGGTCGCCGCCCACTCTGCCACTGGAATTACCCGGGTGGCGCCTAAAAATCCCACGGTCCATTCCCCCATCTGCTTCTCATACAGCGCCTTGGCCTGATCCATGTTTTCCCCGGCTCCCACATAGGGTATCTCTGCCCCATCCAGCGTAGCGCAGGTATCCAGAAGGGCCTCTGTCCCAAAGTCCAGGGCATGATTATTGGCCAGTGTCACCAGGTCGATCCCCATCTCCTTTAGCAGGTCAACGCGCTCTGGGGCAAGGCGGAAGGTAAACTGCTTATCTGGCGCCGGATTCCCCCGGCTGCTGAAGGGAAATTCCTGGTTTACCATAAAAAGGTCTGCCTCATCCGCTGCCTTTAAAAGGCTTTCACCCACCACGCCGGATATCCCGCCTCCGGACTGATACGCCTTAAGCACATGGTCGGATAACAGGACATCCCCGGCAAAGGCAAGGCAAATGCTGTGTTTCTCCTGGGGCTGTTCCTCTGCCGTTTCTGTCCCCCCTTCTTCAACCTCCTCCTGAGTTTCCCCTGCTTCCTCCCCTATGTCCTCATTCCTGATTACAATGGAAATCGGAGCTTCCTCCTCACTGAAAAAAGCCACTTCCGTCTCATCCTGTCCGGATGGTTCAGAAATGGCACAGCCGATTCCCAGCCCCGCCAGCAGCAGGCAGGGAATCAGCAGAAGCCACAAAGGGCTTCCCTCCTTCTTTCTACTTCTTCCTTTCATGAACACCTCTTGCCTTCAAGTGCGCGATCCACATCGCTTCCCGCCGGCCTTACAGTGCAATCACAATACCGCCGTCATTGGCATACACTGTGGCTACACCGGCAGTCTCGGTAATAATAATCTCTTTATAGCTGCCGCGCTTTTCCATCTCATTCTTCACCAGCTGCGCCCGATCCGGGCAGTTACAGTGGGCGATTACAAGCACCCGCTCTCTGGTATCCCCCACTACGCTGACCGCGTAGTCGCACATCCTCTGAAGCGCCTTGGTAATCCCTCTGGCCTGATCCACCTTGATAATTACCCCGGCATCTGCAGACATCACTGGCTTGATATTCAGCGTAGTGGCAAAAAAGGCCTGAAGTCCGCTGAGCCGTCCATTCTTGCGCAGATAATCCAGGGACTCCAGCACAAAGCAGGTTTTCATGTCATCCCGATAAGCCACAGCCCTTCTGCACAGCTCTTCAAAGGGGATTCCCTGCTCACACAGATCCTGGATATACATCGCCAGGTTTAACTCCCCTGCGGATGCTGAATGGGAGCTGAGCACACAGATATTCTTCGCCCCGTGCTCCTCCTCATAAAGCTGCTTCCCCACCACCGCGCTATTATAGGAACCGCTCAAATGCTCGGACAAGCAAATCACGAAAATATTCTCCTCCGGGCATTCATAAGCCTTTTTAAAAAGCTCCGGGGAAGGGCAGGCTGTCTTCGGGCACTCCGGGCACTCCTTCATCAGCTGGATAAATGCCTTTTGGTTGAAGCTCTCATCGTCCGTTACCGTAGTTTGTCCCACCTGCAGCGTCAAGGGTATAATCTCATAATGGGGATCCTTCTTTAACTCCTCTGTTAAATCCAGGCAGCTGTCTCCAATAATTTTGTATGTCATAATATCCTCCCATCATTCCCATATCATCTGGTTTTAATTACTACATATTATAACATTATCTTTTTACATTTTCAATCTTTTCATACTGGTTTTTCTATGCTATAATTAGGAAAAATGATAGAAAAGATAAGGAGATGAAAGCATGGGATTTCTCGCTGCATTCTTCGGCTTTATTATTCTTCTGGTTCTCTTTGTGGTAGCAGTTACCATCTCTACGGTAGCCAGCTGCTTAGGATCCATTGCGGATGATTTAAATGAGGACAAGGGTTGACAAGCTTAAGGATCCCTACAATGCTAAAACCGGATGGCGCATATGGTCATCCGGTTTTTTATTCTCCTGCAGAATGCTTATTCCCCGGCTAAGATCATTAAGATCTCATTGCTGCGGGCGATAAAACCGGTCATTCGCTCCGGGGTCAGGCTGCCATGGCTTAATTTCGCCAGATCGTACAGCTGCTCGCAAATCTTATTCACATTTTCCCCTTCTTTGTGGCTCAGCACATACTGTACCAGAGGATGATTTTTATTTACGATCAGCGTCTCGCCGGTACTGCCGAAGGCAGAGGGATCCATGCCGTACATATTGTACATCTTCATCATTTCCTGCATTCTTCTGGATTCCTCGGAAACCGTAATCATAGATGCTACGGACGCATCCTTCAGCTTCTCTGCCTTTACCTCCAGCTTATCCAGGTTCAGAGCCTTCTTAAAAGCAGCCGCCAGGGCCTCCTCATCCGCCTTATTCTGTTCCTCATTCTCCTCTGCCGTCTCTTCCTTGAAGATCTCGCTTACATCGGAGTCGATGCGGAGGAACTTCAGATCCTGATTCTTCTGCTCCAGCTGGCTGATAAATGGATTATCAATGTTATGAGTCAGAATGACCGCATCCAGCCCTTCCTTCTTAAACATATTGATATACTGGCTCTGCTCCTTCTCATCGGTTACATAGAACACCTTATTCGGATGCTTCTCCTTATTCTCCTCCAGGCACTCCGGCAGGGTCAGATACTTGCCCTCCAGGTTCTTAAAGATAATATAATCCTTCATCTTCTCCTGGAATTTCTCATCCTTAATGCAGCCAAACTTAATAAACGGATTAATATCATCCCAGTATTTCTCATAGGCTTCCCTGTCTGTCTTGCACATACCGGAGAGCTTATCTGCCACTTTCTTGGTAATATAATCTGAGATCTTCTTTACAAAGCCATCATTCTGCAGCGCGGAACGGGATACATTTAAGGGAAGATCCGGGCAATCGATCACGCCCTTTAACAGCATCAGGAACTCAGGAATAACTTCTTTTATATTATCCGCGATGAATACCTGGTTATTATACAGCTTAATGGTTCCCTCCAGGCTGTCATACTCCATATTAATCTTGGGGAAGTACAGGATTCCTTTTAAATTAAAGGGATAATCCATGTTTAAGTGAATCCAGAACAGGGGCTCCTTAAAATCCATGAATACCTTCCGGTAAAACTCCTTATACTCCTCATCCGTACATTCATTAGGATGCTTATTCCACAGCGGATGGACGTCGTTTAATGCCACCGGCCGCTTCAGGATCTTATACTTCTCCTTTGCCGGGGAAACCTCCACCACCTCTTTGGTTCCATCTTCCTTTTCCTGCTCCTCTGTCTTGGCCTCCTCAAGGATGGTCTCCACGATGGTGTCCTTCTCTGTCAGCTCATCCTTCTCGATGGTCTCATACTGAGGGCCCTCTGCAGTGTTCTCCAGGAAAATCGGCACCGGCATAAAGGAGCAATACTTCTCAATCACCTCTCTTGCCCGGTATTCATTAGAAAATTCTGTGCTGTCCTCATTCAGGTAGAGCGTAATCCTTGTTCCGATCTGGTCCTTCTCCCCTTCTCCCATCTCAAAGGAGGTGCCTCCCTCTGACTCCCAGTGCACCGGCACAGCATCCTTCTGATAAGACAGGGTATCGATGGTAACCTTATCCGCCACCATGAAGGCAGAGTAAAAGCCTAATCCGAAGTGGCCGATGATCTGGTCCTCATTGGCTTTATCTTTATATTTCTCCATAAATGCCTGGGCTCCGGAGAAAGCGATCTGGTTAATATACTCCTCCACCTCTGCCTCTGTCATCCCAAGGCCATTATCCTCGAAAACAATGCTCTTCTCATTGGGATTCACAGCTATCTGGAGCTTATACTCTACCTCCTCCGGCTTCTCAAACTCTCCCATCAGCTCCAGCTTTTTCAGCTTAGTGATGGCATCGCAGCCATTGGAAATCAGCTCCCGGTAAAAAATATCATGGTCCGAATACAGCCACTTCTTAATAATCGGGAATATGTTCTCACTGTTAATGGATAAATTACCTGACTTCGCCATAATGAACACTCCATTTCTTTCTTAAAATTTCTTTTTAATTTTCTTTTTATCCTTGTCCCCTATTCTAATACGGCTAGAACAAAAAGTCAATACAAAATTAGCACTCATTTAAAATGAGTGCTAGTAATCCGTAATTTATCTGTTTTTGCTTATTCCTTTATAGCGGGGATCTCCCTGGCCTTTAAAAACCGGCCCACATATCCATCCCACTCAGAGTCAAAGGTTTTATCTAAGGTAAATACTGCCAGGGACGTACCGGTAATGCACTGAAGCTTCCCCTCCTCATATCGGATCTGGAGATAAAGCCCTCTCACCTGCTCCCGCTGCAGAAAGCCTGCCTGGCTCTCCCGGAAAAAATCATCCGTCAGCCCCCTGGAGGCCATCAAATCGACGCGGAAGCTTTCCGGAAGCTTCTTCCCTTTAATCAGGGAAAAGCAGATAGGCCGCAGCGTCTTCCAGGCAGAAAAATCCTCCAGCCCCAGCAGCTCCTGCTCCTCCTGAGAGTAAAAGCCCGGGTGGATCCGGCCGTCCATAATAAACCGGTTAAAGGTGACCACCTGAGCCTCCTTTACCAGGAATTGGTCAAATTCCGTTCCCAGAAACAGCTTCTGGGTCAATCCCCTTATGTCCTCTATCCGAAACGCTATCATCCTGTGCTCCCCCCTTAAAGGCTGGCCGAAATCCCAGTATCCAGTTATCTGCCGAACGATATACTAATCCAGAAAATATTCCTGATACAATTCAAAAAAATTCGTTGTGGTGGTATCTGCCTGAGTTTCGCAGCGAATATCGCTCCATACCTGATCCGATATGGTAACGGGATGCTCTTTTAAAAAGTCTTCATACAAGCTTCGAAATGCCCGATCCTTTCGCAAAAGAGACAACTCCTCCTTCCGCTTAAGAGTTGCCTCCTGATCATAATCATTCAGGCATTTCAAGATATAAAAACGGCCAGCCTCCTGAATAATGGGACTGATTTCTCCCGTTGAAAGGGAGAACGCCCCCTCCTCCAAAAGCGGCCCAGCCTCTCCTCTCCCCAGCTTTCGCTGGATCTCTCCCTCACAGCTAACTGCTCTTGCAATGGCGGCAAAATCTGCCCCCTCCTCCATCACGCGCCCGGCTGTCTCCCTTGCTGTCTCCAGATCAAGGAGCACGATCTGGAGCACCTCGATCACCTTCGCGTCATTATCACTGATTTCCAGATCTGCGTCCTTTGTCAGCTGATCCACCGTCTTGCTGGCCAGATAATACATCTGATACAGAGACAGCACATCCTCCTCATCCGCTCCCGTATAGGCCTTGTCTCCCTGGGTAAGCTGCCCGTAATAATCCTGGGCCAGCCGGCGCAGCTGCTCCTTTTCCCCGTTCTCCAGGGGAATTCCATACTCCTCCGCCATAGCCCCGATCACCAGCAGATCCTTAGAGAAAAGCTGAATCTGCTCCAGAAGATAGTCCTGAAAGGTGGTCCCATCCTCTGACACCACGGTTCCCCATATCTGATCTGTATAAAGCTGCTGATACCGGTTCCTCTCCGTTGCCACAAGCAACATCAGCTCCGACCGTTTCATAGAAAGATCTTGGTACCGGTCCGGTGCGGCAGCCTCCTTTTTCCTGCAGCCTACCAGAGAAAGGCAGGCTGCTGCCAGTATGCACAGCCAAAGGATGGCTTCTTGTATCCTTTTCTGCCCTTTTGCCATATCCACATCCTCTGTATCCATCATACCCCGTCCTGACGAGGCGACAAATCACCTTCTATAAAAGCCGCAGCACCTTCAGAACCCCATTATTTACATTCGTGTCCGCCTGAAATCTGGCTGCTGCCTTTACCTCCTGCCTGGCATTCCCGATCGCATAGCTGTAATATGCCTGGCCTAACATTTCCAAATCATTCAGCTGATCGCCAAATGCCATGGTTTCCTCCGGAAGGATCCCCAGGCTTTCCTGGATTTGCCGGATTGCCATTCCTTTGCTTACTCCAGGGGCCATGCAGTCCACCCACATATCCCCGGAAATCGCTATCTTCAGCTGATCTTTATATTTCTCCCGGATTTCCTTGGTGTTTTCCTCTACCTTCTCTTTTCTGTAAATGGAAATTTTGATAAACTGATCCACAACCTTAGTTAAATCCGGCACCTGCTTCACCTCGAACCGGTAGCAGTCCACCAGCCAGTCCACAAACTCCTGATTTCCAGTCTCCAGATATACCACGTCCGGACCGCTCAGCATAAGATCCAGCCCTGAACATGGCCGCACATCCTCAATCATTTTCATTACAATCCGCCGGTCTATAGGGGTGGTAAACAGGTTCCGGTTGTGGCAGCCCACATAGGCTCCATTATCCGAAACATAAAAAATCTTTTCCTTTACTGGGTCAAAAATCCGCTCAATACTGTGCCACTGGCGGCCGCTGGCGGCCACAAACTGAATTCCCTTTCCCCGAAGCCGAAGAACCTCACTGTAATATTCCGGGTTTAAAATATTATCCCCATCTTTCACCAAGGTCCCGTCGATATCGGTTGCAATCAATTTAATCATGTTCCTCCTCCATCACTCCCAGCGCCTTCAGCTCCTGATAAAGCCTTCCCACCGGAAGGCCTACTACATTATTATAATCGCCATGAATTCCCTGGATATACCTGGCAAATTTTCCTTGAATCCCATAAGCGCCCGCCTTGTCCATAGGCTCCCCGCTTTTTATATACTGATAAATCTCCGCTTCACTCATAGGGTACACCGAAACATCGGTTTCTTCAAAAAAACTGACCTGGCCCATTTCCCCAGCTTTCGAAATAACCGTAACGCCAGTGTAGACCTGATGGGTATTCCCCTGAAGAAGGAGAAGCATTTCCACTGCCTCCTGGTGATTCGCCGGTTTTCCCAGAATCCGCCCATGAATGGAAACCACTGTATCCGCGCCAATGATTACCGTTCCTTCCCCGTACATTCCGGCCACCTCTAACGCCTTCTGCCTGGAAAGCTTCATCACAATCTCCCCTGGCCCAGTCCCCTCCTTTTCCTCCTCCTTCCTGCTCGGCATAATCTCCGGCAGAATGCCTATCTGCTCCATCAGCTGCTTCCGTCTGGGAGAGGCGGAGGCTAACACAAAATGCGTTCCCATACTCTTACTCCTGTTATTCCTTAATTCACCTTCAGCCTTCCGATCATCGGGCCTTCGTCATCATCCTTATGTAGCTGAACATACACACTGTAGGCAAAATCAAGCAGATACGATGTGAGCAGCGTCATTGCCGTCCACTTTTCATACCCCTCAGGCACATAGCCTACCATGCGATGTACGAAGCCATTTAAAAACCAGAAAAAGAAGATACCCAAAAAGCCCCAGGCCACGCTGCTCTGAAGGCAGATAATCCCCTTATAATTTAACATCTTATGGCTGTAGTCCCACCAAAAGGAGCCAAACAGCCGTATCATCAGGCGGGCAGTAATCAGCTCCATGGAGGTAGCCATAATTACTGTAGCAAAATAAAGCTTCACAGGATTTCCGGTAAAGGGCTGCAGCAGGATACACGCCCCCAGCGCCCCAAAGCCGTAAATAATGCAAAACGGTCCGTGAACAAACCCCCGGTTGATTACCAGCACCTTATATTCATAGCTTAAAACAACACATTCTAAAAGATAGCCTAAGAAGCTGAATAGAAAAAACCAATTGATCATATGATAAATGCTCATATAGTACTCTCCTCCCTGGAAGCAGAACATCTTAACGTTTCTTTAACACTGCTTTAACCTGTTCAGTATAATATAGAGAGGAAAAAAAGGCAAGCTTGAATTTCTTACATTTTGTCCTTCTCTTCTGCTGTCTTTACCTGCAGAAGCTGATTCATATCATTTAAAATTCTTACAAACTCCCGCTCTACCACTTCATATACCATAATATCCGGAGGGTATTCCTCCAGATACTCCGGTGAAAAGCCGCTCCAGTGATAATAATCCACATTTCGAAAATATTTCGTAATGGTGTTGCTCATCCCCATGGCAAAGGAGTCCCGGTAAAAGGCAATCCGGCGGCAGTCCGGCGCTTCCTCTGCAAAGGAACGGCTGACCATCCCATCCCCTATGGGGTCATATATCTCTGGCTCTATATGATCATAATATCCATGGACGCTGCAGAAATAGTCCTCAAGAAAATAATCCGGCATATGGAATAAAAGCGCTAAATCCCCCGGCCCCCGGTAATCATAAGGAATGATTACATCCTCCACCGGCACGCTCTGTCCTCCCAGGGCATCGATAAGCATCTGAGAAGCCACAAAGCCGCCGGCTTCATTCCAGTGTGTGTCTGTTTTAAAGTACCACAGCAATTCCCGGTTCTCCAGGAAATACTGCTTCGGCGCCACCACCGGTATGCTTGTCTGAGCCGCTAAATGCTGCTCCAGCTGATCATAACGGGTAATGTCTGACAGCTTTGTGTAGTATTCCGGCATGTATTCCCCATAGATCTCTTCTTTATTAGGAGCCAGCACCACTGCAAACTCAATTCCCTGGCTGGCAAAATGCTGGTTAACCTCCTCCATTTTTCCAGCAATCTGATCCAGCTCCTCCTGGGTGTATAAATCCTGCCCCCGGTAATCCAGGATACTGAATCCGCCGTTAAAGAAATACCATCCATCCTTTCCTAAAACCACATCCGGGTTGTCCACTGACCGAAAAATCCCCAGGTTAATCCCTGCATTCAGGCTGAGGAAATAGCTGCGGAAGGCCGCGTGATCATTAATATAATCTTCAACTGCCCTGGGATAGCCCTGGATATTCTCTCCATCCAGCTCTGGAAATTCTGCCAATACGCGATTTTCCGTGTTTTCTTCCTCTAACATATGAGATGCCGCCGGCCAAAGCAGATTTGGAAGCATCAGCAACGCCCAGAAGCACCCGATCATCCATCGTTTCATGTTTATATCCTTTTTATAATTCTGATTAAAAGCGGAAGTAAATAAAGGGATTGTATGTATTGCTTACCAGCAGCATAGTGGAATAAAACAGAATCGCCGCCATCATCACCACATCCCACAGATCAAACTTGCCCTCCCGGTACAGCCGTGCCTTCAGCCCCGGAAGCAGCTGCTGCATGGGCCCGCAGAGCAGCAGTCCGGCTGCTATGCAGAAAAACAATCTTGGATTGGCATACATCCACAGATTGTCCGTGCCCTTTTTCCAGCAAATCATATTCTTCAGCCACAGCTTGGCCGTGGTCAGCCGCTCTGCCCGAAACAACATCCATCCAAACATCACAGCCAGCATCGTGTAGCAATGGTTCAGCCACTTCCATGGATTTTTCTTCAGCCATTTTCCCAAAAAGAGCCGCTCCGCCACCAGAAGCACGCCATAATACATCCCCCACAGCACAAAGGTCACACTGGCTCCATGCCACAGGCCGGTTGCCATAAAGACGAAAAACAGATTAATGCAGGTACGCTTTAATCCCTTTCTGTTTCCTCCCAGAGGAATGTACAAATATTCCTTAAACCAGGTAGAGAGAGAAATGTGCCATCTGCGCCAGAACTCAGATATGGAATCCGCAAGGTAAGGGTAACGGAAGTTTTCCATAAAGTCAAAGCCGAACATCTTTCCAAGGCCGATGGCCATATCCGAGTACCCCGAGAAATCAAAATAAATCTGCAATGTGTAAAGCAGAATCCCAAACCACACCAGCAGGGTGCCAAGCTCTGCCCCCGATAAAGCAAATATCCTGTCAGCCGCCTGGGCAAAGGCATTAGACAAAATCACCTTCTTTCCCAGCCCATAGGAAAATCTCTTAATCCCATAGGCCTGCATATCCAGGCTGGTGCTGCGCACCTGGATCTGGGCCTCGATATCGTGATATTTTACAATGGGGCCTGCAATCAGCTGAGGAAAGAATGAAATGTAAAGTGCTAAGTAAAGGGGATGCTTCTGAACGCGAATGTCCCCCCGGTATACATCGATCACATAGGACAGCGCCTGGAAGGTATAAAAGGAAATCCCGATGGGAAGGCTGATGTCCTTTAACGCAATCGCCCCAGAGGTAAGCATATGGTTAACCAGCTCGATCAGGAAATTAAAATATTTAAAATAGGTCAGCAGACCCAGATTAATCATCAGGCAGGCGGCTAAAAGGCCAGCCCTCCCATACTTATGGGGAACCATGGCCAGGGCTAGACCAAAGCTATAATTGATTACAATGGAAGCCAGCATCAGCAGGATATATTTCGGCTCTCCCCAGGCGTAGAAAAACAAGCTGGCCGCCAGCAAAATCATGTTCTTTCCCTGCTTCCATGGAATGAGATGATATAAAAAGAAAACTGCAGGAAGAAAAAACCAGATAAATAGTAAGGAGCTGAATAACATGATGAGACTCCGTATCCTCTCTTTCGTTTCACGTTTGTAAACATGCTTCCTTATTATAGCATACCAGTTTTATAATGACAAATTAAAATTTTAATCCTGAAGCAGCCTTTCTACATCCAGGATTCCCCATCCCTGCTGGTTATGGGGCAGGCCCAGATCTACCGCCCGATCGTGTATCCGCAGCTTTACCTCCACATTAGTCATATCCGGATGCTTCTCCAGAAGCAGGGCGATGGCCCCGGATACCAGCGGGGTGCTCATGCTGGTTCCGCTTTTAATCTGATACCTCCCCTGAAAATTAGCACAGCTGACGATCCGGGAGCCTGGCGCCACAATATCCGGCTTGCAGATACAGGATGCGGTAGGCCCCCGGCCGGAATAATCCACCATGGAATTTCCCATCACTGTAATCTCCTTATGATCATCTGAGGTTCCCACCGTGATCACCTTTCTGCTGATCCCCGGCGTGGTGATGGTCATCTCCCTGGGGCCCTGGTTCCCCGCTGCCACGACCATCACGAGCCCGTCATCCCATGCGGCATCCACCCCCTGTACCAGTGCCGAGTCCTCTCCCATCACCTTCCGGTTAAAGGAGCCCACAGAAATATTTACAATGCGGATCCCATACCGCTCTTTATTCCTTCTGACCCACTGCAATCCCTCCAGCACATCTGAGGCATAGCCATTTCCCTTCTTATCCAATACCTTCACACCGATCAGGCTGCACCCCGGCGCCATCCCCTGGAACCGTC
Organism: uncultured Lachnospiraceae bacterium; assembly: GCA_951800145.1. GTDB lineage: Bacteria > Bacillota > Clostridia > Lachnospirales > Lachnospiraceae > Caccovicinus. The sequence goes on from CATOJE010000030.1 coordinate 18,557, forward strand.
CATTGGCAGCCCTTCCGCTGCCCCCGATGATCCCGCATACATGGGTTCCATGGGAATTATCGTCGTAGGGCATCACCCGTCCCCGGAGAACATCATAAAATCCTGTTACCCGCTCCTTAAAGTCCTGGTGCAGGTACACCCCCGTATCCAGAACCGCCACACCCACTCCTTTTCCGCTGAGCCCCTGGCAGCTCTTCCCCCAGTGCACCTGCCTCTTTACCTGATCCATGCAATTTCTTCCTCAAACTCCACTCCCTTGCTTTAGAATATTCGATTTTTACTTTAATTGTCATTGAATTCGGCCGGATATCGTGATAAAGTATAGATTAAGTACTGAATCTAAGAGCACGGAAGGAGATTACCTAATGAAAGACATGAATTGCGCATATTGCATGCAGGGCGAGCTGGTGGCAAAATTTGCCTATCCCGTATGCCAGATGAAGACCGGATATCTTTATGTATTTAAGGAGCAGAGCAAGCGGGGACGAGTGGTTTTTGCCCATAACCAGCATGTAGGCGAATTAATTGAGCTGACCGATGAAGAGCGGAATGCATTTTTTGCCGATGTCGCCGCCGCTGCCAGAGCGGTTCACGCAGTATTTCACCCCGATAAGGTAAACTATGGCGCCTACGGCGATACCGGACATCATCTGCATTTCCACCTGGTTCCTAAGTATGAAGGCGGCGATGAGTGGGGCGGTGTCTTCCAGATGAATCCTGGCAAGGTAACCTTGACTGACGCCGAATATGAAGAGATGGCCGAAGCGCTCCGCAAGGCGCTTAAGGAGGCCGGCGCGCTGCAGTGATGCTGCCGCCCCAAGAAGTTTAGAAGGGAACCGATTTACATGTCGATTAATAATAAATTCGCAGTCAAAAAGCTTCAAAGGCTGGATAATATTTACACGGTTTTTTCCACCTTGACCCGCATGCCCTATATTTCTTGTGACCAGGAAACCTTCGATGATCTGATCTATGTCTTTGCCGCAGAGCATGCCTGCCAGGACTTTATCAAGGAATTAGGGGAACAAAAGCGGCCGGGCGCTATGATGAAGATCCCCAAGCCTCAGATGACCGGCTTTTTCAACAGCCTCCACGCCCTGGATGTAAATATGGTATCCTTCCGCGATGAGGCAGGCGAAGCCCGCATTGATGTGGAGGATTTGTCTCCCCGCCCGGATATGGAGAAAATCAAAGCTTCCAAGATTCCTCTGATGAATCCCCAGCTTACCCTCACCATGATTTATTTCCTTCAGGAGCTTCGCCGCCCGGTCACTCACGATACAGCACAGCTGCGTGAGCTGGAGGAGGAGATGATTGCGAATCTGACAAAGGCACATTTTATCCTGGGAGTGGAAGCAGGCACAGAGGAGAATGGCCAGAAGCCGGAAGCAGTGAATATGAAAAATATCCGCATTCCTTTTATGAAAAGCAAGGAAGGGGATATTTACCAGCCCATTTATTCTGATTTTGCAGAATTCCGCAAGTATGCCGGTCCCAAGGCCCAGTCCATGCGGATGCTTGACCTTACCTTAAAGCAGCTGCCACAATTTATGATTAAAAACGCAAAAGGATTTGTGATCAATCCGGCCAGCGTGAATCTGGTCTTAACAGAGGATCAGCTGAAACGGATATTGTAAGAAAATTAAGAATTTCTTCATAATCTTTTCAAGGAACATTCAAACATTTTCTTAACCCCTGTGCTATACTAAGACCATAAGAAATGCACACGAATATTCCTTTTGAAATTGAAAATCCTAAGAAAAGCAACCCCGTGCCGTCACACACGGGGTTTTTTCTGTCCTAAAACTTTTTCAGCAGGTCGCAGAAGTCAAAGGTAGCAAAGTAATCCCTGGCTGTCTCTGCCCTGCGGATCCTCTCTACAGACCCGTCCTCCTTTAAAAGCAGCTCTGCAGAACGCAGCTTTCCATTGTAATTATATCCCATAGAAAATCCATGGGCCCCTGTATCATGGATCACCAGATAATCTCCCTTTTCAATCTTTGGAAGCATCCGATCCACCGCAAACTTATCATTATTTTCACAGAGGGAGCCCACCACATCGTATTTATGGTCGCAGACCTCCTCCTCCTTGCCTGCCACGGTAATGTGATGATACGCCCCGTACATAGCCGGACGCATCAGATTTACCGCACAGGCATCCACTCCCACATACTCTTTATAGGTGTGCTTCTCATGGATGGCCTGCGTCACCAGGCAGCCATAGGGCCCCAGCATAAAGCGGCCACACTCTGTGCAGATAGCCACATCTCCCATCCCTGCAGGAACCAGAACCTCCTCATAAACCTTGCGAACCCCTTCTCCGATGGCAAAAATATCATTCGGCTCCTGCTCTGGCCGGTAGGGAATCCCCACGCCCCCGGACAGGTTAATAAATTCCACATAAGCTCCCGTCTCCTTTTGAAGCCTTACTGCCAGCTGGAATAAGGTCCTTGCCAGAGCCGGGTAATAGTCATTAGTCACTGTATTGCTCGCCAGGAAGGCGTGGATTCCAAAGTGCTTTGCCCCTTTTTCCTTCAGCAGGCGGAAGGCCTGGAACATCTGGTCTGTTGTCATTCCATATTTTGCATCCCCTGGATTATCCATGATGCCATTGCTGATTTCATAAACTCCCCCTGGGTTATAGCGGCAGCTGATGGTCTCCGGGATAAAGCCCAAGGTATCCTCCAGGCATTTAATATGAGTAAAATCGTCCAGATTAATCACCGCGCCAAGCTGATGGGCATAGGCAAATTCCTCTGGCGGCGTATCATTTGAGGAAAACATAATCTCCTTGCCGGAAAATCCGCAGCCCTCTGACATCATCAGCTCCGTCATAGAGGAGCAGTCTGTCCCGCAGCCCTCCTCCCTTAATATTTTCAGAATAAATGGATTCGGCGTAGCCTTTACTGCAAAGTATTCCTTAAAGCCTTTGTTCCAGGCAAAGGCCTGGTGCAGCCTTCTGGCGTTCTCCCGGATTCCCTTTTCATCATACAGATGAAAGGGCGTGGGATAGGTTTTTGTCATTTCCCGGATCTGCTCCAGGGTAACGAATGGTTTCTTTTCCATGATTCTCCTCCTTGTATCATTCATTTATAGTCAAAACGCCCATCACAAGCGAAACGCTTATGATGGACGCCTTTGTCCTGCGCTTTTCGTAACGTTTTATACAATGGGTACTACCCGCATAATATTCGTCTGGGTGGCTGGTTCATTCCGCCTTGTGTAGGATACCACGCCGGCAGTTATAACGGTGATGTCCCCTCTCTCCACCAGCCCCTTCTCCTGAAGCTCTACCAGGGAATTCTCGATCAGCTCATCGGTAGACTCCGCCCTCCTTGACCAGATTGGCTTCACTCCCCAGTAAATCATCATCTGACGTACCGCTGACATGTTAGGAGACATGCCGATGATCTGGCAGCCAGGGCGCCACTTAGACAGCATCTTCGTGGTATAGCCGGAGATACTGGGCGCTACGATCACCTTCGCGTGAAGATCATGGGCCGTGGCCACCGATGAATAGCACACAGCATTGGATATATTATGCCCTCCGGCGGACGCCACATGGCGGCTCTGATATGAGGTATAATCCAGGTGGGACTCTGTGTCCTCCACTATGGTCGCCATCATCTTTAAGGCTTCGATGGGGTACTTGCCCATAGCCGTCTCCCCGGAAAGCATCACCACATCGGTGCCGTCATACACTGCATTGGCCACATCGGTCACCTCAGCCCTGGTAGGACGGGGGTTCCGAATCATGGAATCCAGCATCTGGGTGGCTGTAATTACTACCTTACAGGCTGCGTTGCACTTGGCAATGATTGTTTTCTGAAGATAAGGCACCTTCTCCGGCGGGATCTCCACCCCCATATCGCCCCGGGCCACCATGATGCCGTCCGCCGCAGTAATGATCTCATCCAGATTCTCGATCCCCTCTGCATTCTCAATCTTGGCTATGATCTGAAGATTGGCATTCTCCTCATTCAAAATTTCCCGTATCTCCCAAATCGCATCTGCTGAGCGGACAAAGGAGGCGGCGATAAAATCAAAGCCTTCCCGTATTCCGAACCGGATATCCTCCTTATCCTTTTCCGTCAGTGCCGGCAGCTTAATTTTCACATTGGGAACATTCACGCCCTTGCGCTGTCCCAGCTCGCCGCCATTAATAACGGTGCAGACAATGTCAGTATCCTTTACTTCCTTAACCACCAGCTCGATGAGGCCGTCATCAATCAGAATCCGGTTGCCTGCCGCCACATCTTCACACAGGCCGGCATAGTTAATGTGGCCGATGGTCTCATCTCCCACCACCTCCCTGGTGGTAAGCACAAACTCCTGTCCCTCTGTCAGCGTAACCTTCTGCTCATTCTTTAGCAGCCCGGTCCGGATCTCCGGCCCCTTGGTGTCCAGCAATGCTGCGATAGGGCGGTCTACCTCCTTCCGGATCTGCTTTAAAAGCTCCAGCCGCTCCTTATGCTCCCCATGGGTTCCATGGGAAAAATTAAACCGGGCCACATCCATTCCATTCTCTGCCAGCCCCTTAAGGATCTCCGGGTCGCTGGTATTCGGCCCCATAGTACAGATGATTTTCGTTTTTTTCATTTTAAAATTCATGATATCCTCCCTTTTTCTGTCAGTTTTTCTCCTGCTGCGGCGATGGCGCCGCCCCGGGATTCCCGGTGACATGCTGATGTGTATACAAATGATCCTGGCAATACTCATAGCTGCCAGCGCACTTGGAACAATATCGGAATTCTATCTGTGCTCCATCCTCTTCTGTGCGGCCGCAGACCGCACACCGGTGGCGGGTCCGGCCTGCAGGCATCATTTTCACCTGTGTCTTAAACTCCCGCTTCCGCTTCATCTCCTTAGGTGAAAATCTCCGTACATTCCTGGTTACCAGGAAAAAGAGCACCACATTCATCAGGGATAATCCCACCTCCAGCTTAGTGATAAGCGGGCCCCGTGCAAACTCATACATATAAATCGCAGTTTCCGCCACTGCCAGATATTTCGCCTTCACCGGGATCGCTCCGAAGAGGTAGAACTGAACCTCCGGAAACATCAGGGCAACTGCTATAAACAGGGAAAAGTTCAGATAAACCGGCGTCAGGTAAACATTCACACCCCAAACCAGATACGCCGCCACCGCCCCCAGCACATGGCCCAGGATTCCCATGAGAAAATAAACATTAAACCGAAAGGCCCCCCAGATATTTTCCAAGGTAGTTCCCAGAAAATAGTAGGTGGGGATAATCATCAGGTTCAGAAGGATTCCCATAAGATTAATCTGGAAGCCCCCGGCCATGGAAATAGGCGGATACATCATAAACGTGATAATCCTCCAGATCTGCCCGTGGAGAATCGCCCCTCCGTCCAGGCTGAGAAACTGGAAATAGATCATAGGATTAAAAAACTGGATCACCATGCCCAGGCCATAGAGCATGGCTATCATCTTCGGAACGCCCTGGATAGCATAGCGTCCATATTTTCGTTCTAATTTTTCAAAAAATTTCATCGAATCATCCTTTAAAATAAGTCCTTTTTATTAAAAATCCAGGCAACAATCAAGGTGAGGCACAGGGTAAAGCCTAAAACAATGGAAAATCCGTGGGGATGGGTGGCAAAGGGCATCCCTCCAGGGCTGACATTCATCCCGTAAAAGCTGGCTACCATAGTAGGAATGGACATTACGATGGTGATGGTCGCTAAAAACTTCATGACAATGTTTAAATTGTTGGAAATCACTGAGGCAAACAGGTCCATGGTTCCCCCCAGAACCCCGCTGTAAATATTCGCCATCTCGATGGCCTGCTTATTCTCGATAATAACATCCTCCAAAAGATCCGTATCCTCCGGATATTTCTTGATCTTCTCGCTTTTCATCAGCTTTTCCAAAACCACCTCATTCGAGCGGAGGGATGTGGTAAAGTACAAAAGGCTCTTCTCCAGCTCCTGGAGCTCTATAAGCTCCTGATTCCTCTGAGACTGGTGGAGCTTTCTCTCGATCGCCTCGCTTTTTTTATCGATGATGCGCAGATACTGCAGGTAAAGAGATGCATTTTTATACAATATCTGGAGAATGAAACGGGTTTTCATAAAGGTGTGGAAATCCCGCACCCTTCCATCCATAAAAACCGTAAGGATGGAGGTCTCCTCCAGGCAAACTGTAATGATCATATCGTCCGTCATCACAATTCCCAGAGGAATGGTAATGTACCGATCCTTCTCGCTCCGCTCCTCGATGGAAGGGATATCTACCAGAATCAGGATATAATGATCCTCTACCTCAATACGGGAACGCTCCTCCTCATCCATAGGTGCCCGCAGATGATCCGGGTCGATCTGGTAGGCGTCGGATATCTCCAATATCTCTGTGGCAGTGGGGTTGGTCAATGCTATCCAGGAGCCTGGAAGCCTTTCATCCTTCTGATGGATGATGCCTTCTTCTGTCTTGAAAATCTGTATCATGCTTATCCTCCCCTCTGCTTTATCACAGTCGCAGCCGGTTCCCTGCACCATGCCATTTCATTATAAATTCTGCTCCCCTGTTTGTCAAATAAAATGGGGTTCTTTTCACTTTTCTGCAAAAACCTGCTGCTTTTTCACGTTTTTTTAACAGTACATACCAATTGTAATCCTTCTTATTTTATGGTAAACTTAAAAACGTTCTCATTGGGAACTTTATATGCACTCAAAGCATTCACACATTCAAAGGAGGTATGGGGAAATTCCCTGCATTTTATGACAAGATCAAATACCCTGGGAATCGACATCGGTTCCACGACTGTAAAGATTGCTATTTTAGATCCCCACTCACATATATTATTTTCCGGTTATGAGCGGCACTATGCAAATATCCAGGAAACTTTAGCATCTCTTTTAGAAAAAGCCAAGGAGCAGCTTGGATCCCTGGATGTGGTTCCCTCCATCACCGGATCCGGCGGCCTGACCCTGTCCCGTCATCTGAAGACCGACTTTACCCAGGAGGTGGTGGCTGTGGCTACCGCCCTTCAAGACTATGCCCCCCACACCGATGTAGCCATCGAGCTGGGAGGAGAGGATGCAAAGATCATCTACTTTTCCAATGGAATCGACCAGAGGATGAATGGAATCTGCGCCGGGGGAACCGGCTCCTTTATCGATCAGATGGCCTCCCTCCTGCAGACCGATGCCATGGGGCTGAATGAATACGCGGCTCACTATCAGGCCATTTACCCTATCGCTGCCCGCTGCGGTGTATTCGCAAAGTCAGATATCCAGCCCTTGATCAATGAGGGCGCCACCAGAGAAGATCTGGCTGCTTCCATCTTCCAGGCAGTGGTCAACCAGACCATCAGTGGTCTGGCCTGCGGCAAGCCCATCCGGGGCAATGTAGCCTTCTTAGGCGGACCGCTCCACTTCCTTCCGGAGCTGCGCAACGCCTTTATCCGCACCCTTCACTTAAGCGGTAAGCAGATTATCGCGCCGGAGCATTCCCATCTTTTCGCCGCAGTAGGCGCTGCGATGAATGGAAAGGAGGACCGCCCCCCGGTTTCTCTGGATGAGATGATCGAGACATTAACCCATGGCATCCAGATGGAATTCGAAGTCAAGCGGATGGAGCCTTTATTCGAAAGCCAGTCCTCTTATGAGGAGTTTTGTCAGCGCCACCAAAGCCATACTGTGGAAAAGGGAGAGCTGTCTACATATCACGGGAACTGCTTTTTAGGCATCGATGCCGGCTCCACCACCACAAAGGCGGCCCTGGTGGGAGAGGATGGAAAGCTTCTCTACCATTTTTACAGCAATAATAACGGAAGCCCCTTAGCTACCGCCATCCGGGCAATCAAGGAGATCAGCGCCCAGCTTCCGGACACTGCAAGGATTGCCTGGTCCTGTTCCACCGGGTATGGGGAGGCCCTGTTAAAGTCCGCCTTCATGCTGGATGAGGGAGAGGTGGAAACCATCTCCCACTACTATGCCGCCGCCTTCTTTGAGCCGGATGTGGACTGCATCCTGGATATCGGCGGCCAGGATATGAAGTGCATCCGCATAAAGGATGGTACAGTGGACAGTGTCCAGCTGAATGAGGCCTGCTCCTCTGGCTGCGGCTCCTTTATCGAGACCTTTGCCAAGTCCCTGAACTATCAGGTGGAGGATTTTGCCAGGGAAGCGCTCTTTGCCAAAAATCCCACCGATCTCGGAACCCGCTGCACCGTATTTATGAATTCTAATGTAAAGCAGGCGCAGAAGGAGGGAGCCTCGGTGGCAGACATCTCTGCCGGGCTGGCCTACTCGGTGATTAAAAATGCCCTCTTTAAGGTTATCAAGATTACAAGCCCTTCGGATCTGGGAAGCCACGTGGTGGTACAGGGCGGCACCTTTTATAATGACGCAGTTCTGCGCAGCTTTGAAAAGATATCCGGCTGCCAGGCGGTACGGCCGGACATCGCCGGCATTATGGGCGCCTTCGGCGCTGCCTTAATCGCAAGAGAGCGGTATGACAGCACTAAGACCACCTCCATGCTGCCCATCTCCAAGATCCTGTCCCTGACCTACCGCACAGTTATGACCCGGTGCCAGGGCTGCTTAAATCACTGTGTCCTCACCATTAATCAGTTTGACGGCGGACGCCAGTTTGTCACCGGGAACCGCTGTGAAAGGGGCCTGGGCCAGCACAAGACCAAGGAAGAGATCCCAAATCTCTTTGACTATAAATATCACCGGATGTTTGACTATGAGCCCCTTCCGGCAGATGAGGCCCCCAGAGGCGAGGTGGGAATCCCCAGAGTATTAAATATGTATGAAAACTATCCCTTCTGGGCTGTGTTTTTCAAGAAGCTGGGCTTCCGCACCATCCTCTCCCCTCAGTCCAGCCGGCAGATTTATGAGCTGGGCATCGAGTCCATTCCCAGCGAGTCCGAATGCTACCCGGCTAAGCTTTCCCATGGTCATGTGTCCTGGCTGATTAAGAAGAATATTAAATTTATCTTCTACCCCTGTATCCCTTATGAGCGGAATGAGACCCCGGAAGCAGGCAATCACTATAATTGTCCCATGGTTACCTCCTACGCAGAAAACATTAAAAACAACGTGGAGGAGCTGGAGACCCAGCATGTGACCCTGATGAGCCCCTTCCTGGCCTTCACCAATGAGGAGGTTCTTACCGCAGCGCTGGTGCGGGAATTCCTCAATGCCTTCGGCCCCCACACCCGGACAGAGCACCCCATTACCCGGAAAGAAATCCTTACTGCTGCCCATGAGGCCTGGCTGGAGCTGGAAAGCTCCAGAAGGGATATCGAGAAAAAGGGGGAGGAGACCCTGGCATGGCTTAAGGAGCACAACCGCCACGGCATCGTCCTGGCCGGCCGGCCCTACCATGTAGATCCGGAGATTCATCACGGCATTCCGGAGCTGATTACCTCCTATGGCTTTGCCGTGCTTACAGAGGACTCTGTCTCCCATCTGTGTGATGCAGACCGGCCTCTGGTGGTGACCGATCAATGGATGTACCACACCCGCCTCTACCGTGCCGCCTCCCTGGTAAAAGGCCACCCGGAGCTGGAGCTGGTGCAGCTGAATTCCTTTGGCTGCGGCCTGGACGCGGTAACCACAGACCAGGTGAATGACATCCTCACAAAATCCGGAAAGATCTATACAGTTTTAAAAATTGACGAGGTAAATAACCTGGGCGCTGCCAGAATCCGGATCCGCTCTCTCATCGCCGCCCTCCGTGTGCGGGATCAGAAGCATTACAGCCACAGGGTAGTATCCAGCGCCTACAACCGGGTATTGTTCACCCAGGATATGAAAGAAGAATACACCATCCTCTGCCCACAGATGTCGCCGATCCACTTTGACCTCTTAGAGCCAGCCATTAATTCCTGCGGTTATCATATGGAGGTTCTGCAGAATCATAACCGATCTGCAGTCGATGTGGGGCTCAAATATGTGAATAATGATGCCTGCTACCCCTCTCTGATTGTCATCGGCCAGGTGATGGAGGCCCTTCTGTCCGGCAAGTATGATTTGGACCACACCGCTGTCTTTATGAGCCAGACCGGTGGCGGATGCCGCGCTTCGAATTATATCGGCTTCATCCGGCGGGCTCTGGATAAGGCCGGCATGAGCCAGATTCCGGTTATCTCTGTAAATGCCAATGGTATGGAAACCAATCCCGGCTTCTCCATCACCCCGCCCCTTCTGACCAAGGGACTGCAGGCTGTGGTTTACGGCGATATCTTCATGCGGGTAGTCTATGCCACCAGGCCCTACGAAAAGATTCCCGGCAGTACCAATGCCCTCCACGACAAGTGGCGCCGGCGCTGCATCCGCTCTCTCTCCAGGAAGGGCGCGGACATGATGGAATTTTCCAGGAATATCCGGGCCATTATCCGGGACTTTGACGCCCTTCAGCGGACAGAGGTCCAAAAGCCTAAGGTGGGCATCGTAGGCGAGATTCTGGTGAAGTTTTCACCTTTAGCTAATAACCACATTGTAGAGCTTCTGGAATCCGAGGGAGCCGAGGCGGTGATGCCAGATTTGATGGATTTCCTCCTATACTCCTTCTACAACAGTAACTTCAAGGCAGATCATTTAGGAGGCAAGCGCTCCACTGCATGGCTTTGCAATATGGGGATTTCCCTGCTGGAATTTTTCCGCAAAACTGCCCGCCGGGAATTACAGCGGAGCAAGCATTTCGGCCCGCCGGCCAATATCCGCAACCTGGCGGATATGGCGAAGGATTTCGTGTCCCTGGGGAACCAGACCGGGGAGGGATGGTTCCTCACCGGAGAAATGCTGGAGTTAATCCATAATGGGGTAAACAATATCGTATGTACCCAGCCCTTTGGCTGCCTGCCTAATCATATCGTGGGAAAGGGCGTGATCAAGGAGCTGCGGAACCATTATCCGGGAGCAAATATTATCGCGGTGGACTATGATCCCGGCGCCAGCGAGGTGAACCAGCTGAACCGGATTAAGCTGATGCTGGCTACCGCAGAGAAAAATTTGAATCAGAAAAAAGAGGCTTGAGCGAAGAACCGCAAGGCCGCAAATAGTAAAATGGCAAGCCCCCAGGCAGATGCATGAGGACTTGCCATTTTATCTTAATTCACCACATGAATCGGAGCCCCCTCCAGATATGCCTTGATATTTTCTGTGGTGATATCCATAATTCGCTGGCGTGACTCCTTGGCCGCCCAGGAAATATGAGGGGTAATGATGCAGTTCTTCGCTGTCAGCAGCGGGTTATCGCTGCAAATCGGTTCGGATGAAACCACATCCAGCCCTGCGGCATATACCTTGCCGCTGTTTAAGGCGTCTGCCAGGTCCTGCTCCACGATTAGCTGGCCCCGGCTGTTATTGATCAGAATTACCCCGTCCTTCATCTTAGAGAGATTGTCCTTGTTAATGATCCCTTCCGTATCTGGAAACAGAGGGCAATGGAGGAAAATCACATCGGATTTTGCAAAAAGCGCATCCAGCTCTACATACTCTGCCAGCTGCTCTCCGGCTTCGCAGGGATGGGAGTCATAGGCCAGTACCTTCATATCCATGGCAGCCAGAATTTTTGCCGTGGCCTGGCCGATGCGTCCCAGGCCGATGATTCCGGCCGTCTTTCCATAAAGCTCTATCATAGGATAGTCCCAGTAGCACCAGTCCTTACTGCTCTGCCACCTTCCCTCCTTTACTGTCTGACAGTGATGTCCGTAATGGGCGCAGATTTCCAGAAGCAGCCCTACTGCATACTGCCCCACGATCTGTGTGCCGTATGCCGGGACATTTACCACCAGGATTCCCTTCTCTCTTGCATAGCTGCAGTCCACCACATTATACCCGGTAGCCAAAACAGCAATCAATTTCAGGTTCGGGCATTGATCTATGGTTCCTCTGGTGATGGGTGTTTTATTAATCACAGCGATCTCCCCATCGCCTAATCGCTCGGCAATGATAGGGGCGTCCACTGTGGATGTCCTGTCATAGACCGTCAGCTGGCCAAATTGCTTCAGTCCGTTCCAGCTTAAATCCCCGGGGTTCTCTGTGTATCCATCTAATACAACAATCTTCATATCGATCTGACTCCTTTTAATCCTTTACTTGCGCCCATGCCCGGTTTAATACCCGCTTGGTATTCGCCAGGATTAGCTCCTCCTCTTCCTCGCCGAAAGGCGTAACCTCCATAGACAGAACCAGCGGATTCCTTTCATCGAAAAATCCTTCTTCTTTCAGTACCGTTAAGTAATCCGTCAGCTCTTCCACATCGTTTGCACTTTCCGGGAAGCCAAACCGCGGATGCTTATCGCCATATGCCTGGCATCCCTCCTTCACCACTGCATTTCCAAAGTGTAAATGGGTTATGTAGGGCCGCAGGGTGCGGATGACAAACCGGGCGGTCTCGTAAGTGGTGGGGAAATGGGACAGATCAACCAGCAGGCCAAAATTGCTGTGTGTCATGCGCATATCTGCCCCAAAGCGGGCCGCGTATGGCGCGGGGCCAATGAGGGCTGCCTTGTCCATATCAAAATCAAACACCTCTAATTCCACAAGCATCCCCTTTTTCCCGGCATAATCGCAAAGGTTTCTGGTGGTCTTTAGAAGCTGGGCATAGGCCTGGTCTCTGGTCTCCTCCTGCCATTTCCCCGCCAAAAATGCAATTCCCCCGGCGCCCAGGTATTCCGCCTCGTCGATGGCCTCTAAAAGCGTCTTTTCCGCTGCCAGCCTGTCCTCCTCGTCTAAGGCATTGGGATTCAGCCCGGGGCCTAAAAGTCTGGGCTGGGCTCCATAGCAGATCTTCATATGGGACTGAGCTAAAAGCCTTCTTACGATTTCCCGTTCCTCTTTATCCGCACATTTTGTCACTTCGATGGCATCAAAGTAATCATCTGCCGCAATCCTCCGGATGGATTCCACTGTCCCTGTTTTGGGGAAGGACATCCATTGAACTGTCCCGATTTGAAAATAATTATGAATTGATTCCTTCATTTTCTGCTCTCCTTTGGTTACGAATTGTCCCGCTTTGCCGTCATCTGGGTGCGCCAGCTCCGTATTTCGTCCATGGTCGGCTTTCGCCCCTGGGCGATTGCCTTCTGGCACGGATCCAGCATCATTAAATCACCTGGTTTTACTGTCAGTCCAAGAACTTCTACGGGACAATGATATCTTACCACATGAGAGTACCCATGGGAAACATTAATTTCCGTAGAAGCTTCAAATACTTCTTTATACCCTATACCGTTTTTACCACGAGCGATATTAATAATAAGTACCGCACCAATTCCAATAATCGCAGAACGCATAAGAGAATAACCCATTGCTATGCAAATGACCACCGCAATCATCGGCGATAGCAAATATAATCGTTTCAATATCGGCTGTGATTGATAAGAGAAGCTCCCTGCTTCTAATTTTCTTTTTCTTGCTAAAAAATCTACAAGCAAAAATATCGAACCATAATATGCCAGTGCAGGGATGATCGCGGAAAATGCAATTTTTCCATATGGAATGCCGATCATCTCTGCCATAATAAATGCACCTACTCCCATGATGGGAGGCATAATCTGACCGCCGGTAGAAGCAACCGCCTCCACTGCTCCGGCTTCTTCCGGAGTATATCCTGCCTGCTTCATCAGAGGAATTGTCATAACCCCTGTCGTGGAAACATTCGCTACAGCGCTCCCATTAACCATTCCCAACAAGCCACTTGAAATAATCGATGCCTTCGCTGGTCCTCCATGTGATTTTGCACTAATCTTCATTCCCAGATCAATCAGCACCTCTCCGCCCCCAAGTGCAGAAAAAAATGCGCCGAAAATAACGAAATAATATATAAAGCCTGTATAATACTGCACCAGCATCTCCTTACTTTCACAGATAGCTTTTGTCATTGCATACACCACGTCATCATCCATGTCCGATTGCACTAAAATCACGCCTGGAGCGCCACAAGTCTGAATATCCTCTATTACAGAGTTATTATAGCTTCCCGCCGGAAGCACTGTACTTGCATATCCCTGCCGATTTAAACTATTAAGGACTTCTTTGCTCATTGGCAAGAAATGCACTTTGGTTGTCATTCCTAATTCAACCCAATTTACATCACATTAATCAATGCATTGGTCTGTGTATTGCGATTCGTTCCTAACCCCTGAGAAGAAAAAACAATCTCAACCGATTCCGATTTTTCCTTTTGCTCCGCATTTACCTCTTCCTCTTTTTTTGTTGGTTGTACATCCGTGCCTTCCACAACTTCCTTTGTTGTCTCTGGAACCTTTAACGGCAAACTTCCGCAACCTGCCAACAGCAAAGACAGCCCTACTGCTGCAGAAGCAGTGAATACTACATAACTTTTATTCATATGATTGTAACCTCCTTACATACCCTTTCCTCACAACAAACCACTACAATAATCAAAAATGCTCTGATAATGTGTCAACCACTCATCGTATATGATTTTCCGTCCGTTCTTTTGCTAAATCTGGATCCTTTTTTTCACTGCCTCCAAAATCTGGAGATGCTCATAATATGAATCCGTATATTCCTACTCACTTTTTTCAAAAGATAAATAGCGGACCGATTGGTTAATGGACAACATATTGTTAATTAAGTTTAGTACATATTGATTATTTGATGCATTGCTTAGTATTGAGTGGAAACGTCGATATTGATCCCATTCCATTGAATTTCATTGCTTTCCATATTCAATTTTACTGCCTCCATTATGCAATCCTTTCTTGCGCATCACACGCATATACCTTATAATTGTTCGGGGAACCCTTAAGTTCTTTGACTTCCGCATATAGTAACCGGATTTCTATTTTATCCGTAACCCATAGTCTGCCTCTCCTTTCATATTGGAGCAGATTTTTTATGAAGAATTTATTTGAACATACCAGCACACTGAGGATTCGGCACAGCAGCTATGAGTATAAAACAGGCAATGATAATAACCTATGGTTTTCTCGGCTTTATGACCGCCCTGCCAACAACAGCAGATTTCATTACTTATGAATCGGTGCAACTTCCCAAAAGCCACTTTATATAGTGATATGCGCATGTGCAAACATTGTAGGAAAGCCTTTGTCGCAAGCAGGAAGGGGAATGAATTTTACAGCCAGAAGTGCAAGAACCCGTTTAATGTTTACAAATCAAGAGAAACGAAGAAAGGAAACAAAAGAGATGATTGAAAACAGGAATGTAAATATCATAACCGATGCAGACGGTAAAAAGCTGGTCTTGATTAACGATATCCGTTTCAAGGGCAAACGTCAGATTGACTGGGATGATGTAAAGCAGTATCTCGAAGGATATGTCGGGGACTATTACGAGATTGAGGAAAATGCGGAACGTATTTATATCGGAAGTGAACTTCCTGAAGAATACACAGAATCAGAAAGCCGCAAAAAACTTATGGGAGCAAATGCAAAAGCGAAAGCAAACGCCGCCACTGCGATACCAGAGCTGATCCAGATAGCATCTAACCCGGCTTTTGAAGAAAACCGCAAGGAAAAACACAATAAAAACGCCAAATACGGCTGGTACAGATATAATGTCCGTTTTGCCCTCCCGGTCTATGAGGAAAATACGCTTGTAAGATACAATATCTTCCATGCCCGGCTTTTGATTAACCACGCTGAAAATGACAGAAAATATCTGTATGACATTTTGGCAGTAAAAAAAGAAACGAGCAAGCCGTAACAAGATGTACGGTGAAAACCCATTTCTTATTGTTAATAATAAGCTATTTTTCAATTCCTGTCAATCCCCAATTTTGATTTTTTCAGAATACCGCCATTGACATTTTTAATGCAAAGAGGGAACTTTGTTCCCCCTTAACCACTCTTTGCATTCTTCATCAATCTCCGCAAGATGCTTCCATAGGGTTTCCGACAAAATCATATACGAATAAATGCCCTCGTGATTCATTAATTTCCGTTAACCGAATATGCGCCGCCCCCTGTCACCCAGTCTGCGGTTCCCAACAGGTCACAATGGAACGATCGCAGCACTTGACATTCTGGCTTATCATGGTAAAATTTAGAGAAAACAAAAGGGGTTATATCGTTTTAGGAGGAGATAAGGTATGGAGGAGATAAAAACATTAAAGAGCAGGCTCTTTGCTTCCGCAGGGATGAAAAAGGCGCAGCTGGTTTTGAAATCCGCCCAGGTGCTGAATGTATTCACCGATGAGCTGGAGACTGCGGACGTGGCTATCTGTGACGGCTATATCACAGGAGTAGGAAGCTATGAGGGGGAGCAGGAGGTGGAGCTGCCGGGCATGGTGATATGCCCCGGGTTTATTGACGGGCATATCCATCTGGAAAGCTCTATGGTCGCCCCCGGGGAATTTGAGCGCCTGGCACTTGCCCACGGTACCACCGGAGTTGTAACCGATCCCCATGAGATTGCCAATGTGGCGGGAACCGAAGGGATTGATTATATCCTGGAAACCACGAAGGGACTGCTGATGGATGTCTATGTTATGCTTCCCTCCTGTGTGCCGGCCACAGGTCTGGATGAATCGGGTGGCGAGCTGGGCGCGGAGGATCTGGCCCCCTATTATGCCAGGGAGCGAGTGCTGGGACTGGCGGAATTAATGGATTTTCACGGCGCGGCATCGGGGGAGGATGCTATTCTCGCCAAGGTCTGCGGTGCGAAAAAGCATGGAAAATTAATCGACGGCCACGGGCCCGGGGTAACCGGCCGTCAGCTAAATGCCTATGTTTTCGCCGGAGCCATGTCGGATCATGAGTGCTCCCATGCAGAGGAAGGGCTGGAGAAATTACGGCGTGGGCAGTGGATCATGATCCGCGAAGGAACCGCGGCGAAGAATCTGGAGGCGCTGATGCCCCTTTGCAAAGAGCCCTATTATCACCGGTGCATGTTCGTCACCGATGATAAGCATCCGGAGGATCTGCTGGCAAATGGCCACATCGACGGGATTATCCGAAAGGCGATCCGATTAGGGGCGGATCCGATAAAGGCGATTAAAATGGGAAGCCTTCACCCGGCCCAATACTTCGGGCTGAAGAATACCGGTGCAGTCGCTCCGGGATACCGGGCGGATCTTGTGGTATTATCCGACTTAAAGCAGATGAAGGTACACCAGGTTTATAAGGATGGAAGGCTGGCGGCCGAGGATGGGAAAGTGATCACAAGGGCGGAGACGGCGGAGGGTAGCAAAATGCCAGAAGCGGCAAAGGCATATCCCAGGGTATATCATTCCTTCCATATGCAGAAGGTAGAGGCGGGAGACTTTCAGCTTCAGAAAAAGGGAGATTATATCCGGGTGATTAGGCTGACGCCGGGCCAGCTGCTGACAGAAGAGGAGATCCTTCCGTTTAAGGAGCTTTCGGGCTATGGAGCCGGGGTAGATTTAGGGGCCGATATTATCAAGATAGCCGTGGTGGAGCGGCACCGGGGCACTGGCCATATGGGGATCGGATATCTGAAGGGGTATGGCCTGAAAGCCGGGGCCGTGGCGTCCAGCGTCTCCCATGATTCCCACAACCTGATCGTGGTGGGGGTGAACGACGCGGATATGGCTCTGGCGGCAAACCAGGTGCGGGATGGGGAAGGCGGCCTGGCCGTGGTGCAGGATGGGGCAGTGCTGGGCTCTCTGCCTCTTCCCATCGGCGGCCTGATGACCCACGAGCCGGCGGAAGCAGTCAGGGAGAAGCTTGCCAGGCTAAAGGCACTTACAAGGAGCTTAGGTGTTTGGGAGTGCATTGATCCCTTTATGACACTGGCCTTTGCCAGCCTGCCGGTGATCCCGAAGCTCCGGCTGAATACCCTGGGGTTAATCGATGTGGAGCAGGGGAACATCGTGCCGCTGTTTCCATCTGGCGAATGTACTTGACATTCCACTTTATCATGGTAAAATTTACAGCAGGGCCAGAAGGCTCAAACAATCACTTAATATGGATACTCAATACAAAAAGCGAGGGAAAAATATGGTAAATCAGGTAATGGATTTTATCTCCCAGTATGACGCGGAGGTAGGACAGGCCATCCAGGCGGAGGCTGCAAGACAGAGAAGGAATCTGGAGTTAATCGCTTCAGAGAATATCGTATCTGAACCGGTTATGATGGCGATGGGAACCGTGCTCACGAATAAATATGCAGAGGGTTATTCCGGAAAGCGCTACTATGGCGGATGCCAGTGTGTAGACGTGGTGGAGACTATCGCCATTGAGCGGGCGAAAAAGCTTTTTGGCTGTGATTATGCCAATGTACAGCCCCACTCCGGCGCCCAGGCCAATATGGCGGTATTCATCGCCATGTTAAAGCCCGGTGATACAGTGATGGGCATGAGCCTGGACTGCGGCGGCCATCTGACCCACGGTTCACCGGTGAATTTTTCCGGATTATATTTTCATATCGTGCCTTATGGGGTAAATGCGGAAGGCTTTATGGATTATGACGAAGTCGAAAAGCTGGCTATGGAGAATAAGCCGAAGCTGATCGTGGCAGGGGCCAGCGCCTACGGCCGGGTTATCGATTTTAAGCGGTTCCGGGAGATTGCGGATAAGTGCGGCGCGTATTTGATGGTAGATATGGCCCATATCGCAGGCTTGGTGGCGGCCGGTGTCCATCCCAGCCCCATTCCCTACGCGGACGTGGTGACCACCACCACCCACAAAACTCTGCGTGGCCCCAGAGGCGGGCTGATTTTGGCCAATAAAGAAGCAGCGGAGAAATTTAATTTTAATAAAGCTATCTTCCCGGGAACCCAGGGCGGCCCCTTAGAGCACATTATCGCAGGCAAGGCGGTATGTTTCGGCGAGGCGCTGAAGCCGGAGTTTAAAGCCTATCAGGAGCAGGTGGTAAAGAATGCCAAGGCCCTGGCGGCAGGCCTGGAGAAGCAGGGCTTTCAGATTCTTACCGGCGGCACGGATAACCACCTGATGCTGGTTGACCTTCGGGGTATGGATGTGTCCGGCAAGGAGCTGCAGAACCGGTGTGATGAGGTATTCATCACCTTGAATAAAAATACGGTTCCGAATGATCCCCGAAGCCCCTTCGTCACCTCCGGCGTCCGCATCGGCACCCCGGCAGTAACCACCAGAGGGCTGGTTGAAGGTGATATGGATAAGATTGCCGAGTGCATCTGGCTGGCGGCCACGGATTTTGAGACGAAGGCAGACTACATCCGGGGAGAGGTAGACCAGATTTGTAAGAGGTATCCATTATATGAAGGGTAATGGGGGAGTGTCTGCATGAAAATTCTCGTTATCGATGGCCAGGGCGGCCGGATGGGCAAGGCTATGATCGAACAGCTAAAGCGCTCCGGTCCCCTGCCCGACGGGGTGGAGCTCTACGCTATCGGCACCAACAGCACAGCCACAGCGGCGATGATGAAGGCCGGCGCGGACTTCGGCGCTACTGGTGAGAATCCGGTGATCGTCAATTCGCGGGACGCGGATATCATCGCAGGTCCCATCGGAATTGTCATCGCGGATTCCCTTTTGGGAGAGATTACCCCTGCCATCGCCATGGCTGTAGGATCCAGCAGAGCATTTAAGATCCTGATTCCGGTGAACCGGTGCAATCATCTGATCGTGGGATGTCGGGAAGCATCCTTAAGCGAATATCTGCAGCAGGGATGCCGGGAGATCCTTCAGCGGGTGGAAAAGGCCAAGCATTCGATGTAAATCAAAAAACTTTTTTAGTAAGGGCGCAGTGTATCATCTGCGCCTTTTCCGTCGCCCATGCACGTCTTTGAGCGCGGCAGTATATCATATTTCATTCATCAATGCTCCTCTCATTTCCCCTTTGAAAAAAGGCTGTCGTGTCCGTTCATGGCCCAGCAGGACAGCATGTCTGATTGGAGTGAGACAGGTATCCTGAAACGGCAGACACGCTCCTTCCTATAAATCGTTATTTCCCGACAGCCCCTTTCTAAGTCAAAAAATCTGGTATCCGGCTTTTCATGATATCCTGCCATGCTTCCCGCAGATTCTCCGGAAGAACTTTATAAGGCTGTACACAAATATTTTTGTGCTCCACATGGCCTAACAGCGCTTTTGCTGTAGCATTCGCCAGCGCCACACCCTGCTTATAAAACTGCTGTGAGCTGAGACCAACCACAAAGCGTTTTTCTGCCATATATTTTGCAATATTTTTAGTGAGATCCGTGGTAACAATCACAACATCATCCCGCCCTAACTCCTCCAACGCTTTAATCGCATGTTCTGCAGCCCTGCTGTACGTAATATAAAGACACTGAATTGTCGGATCCTGCTCCATAATTTCCCGACATGCTTCGTAAGCTTGTTCTGTCTTCATAAAGCTTTTTCGCCCGGAAATCGTAATATTCCCCGCATCCTCCAAAAGCTGTTCCACACAAAATTCTCTTTGATGAGATCCGAGGAAAGAAATTCCATGAGTCAGCAATCCCACATTGACACTGCTGTGTCCCCGAAAATAGTCGATAATAATTTCCGCGGCAATTTTGCCATTTTCCCAATCATTAACAGATACCCAGCCATAGTAGTGATCTGGCCCTAATCTGGCTGGCAGGCCGTTTAAGAAAATCAATCGTGTCTCTGTGCTAATTTCTTTGTACTTATTCGCTGTCTTCTCTTCATCCACAGGTAAAGTGATGATTGCGTCTGGTTTTTGCATTAACAAACTATCTAACTGCGTTATCTGCAGTTCATAATCATGTTGTGCATCCATCACAGCTATAATGGACACACCGTAACTATTTAAGGTTTCGCGGATCGCCTGTTCATGAAGATAATACCAAGCATTCGTTGTATCCTGAAATGAAATTGCCACACGAAAATGATGTTCTCTCAGCTGGGATTGCTCTTCCTCCGAAAGCAAAAGCGCTTCTGGTGAAAGGGCTTTTTCTCCAAATGGTCCTCTGCATATCGCTTGCGTTGACTGGTATACCGAAAATTCCATGGAAACGGATAACGAGCCTTCTCCTTCTGCTTTCTTCGATGGATCCATTTGTCCTTTTAATGCCCCAAGTGTTTTCTGTACCATTCTGTCAAAATCATGACGAAGATTCGTAATTGCAGGCTTAGCTAAAGCGCTCCACTCATTATCCCCAAATCCAACAAAAGAAATATCCCTGGGACATACCAATCCGTTTCGATTCATATAATGCAGCATTCGCTGTGTCAAATGATTGGTTGTTGCTATTACCGCAGTCGGCCTGCACCAGTCTCCCATGCACCGCTCTATCGCTGCATCAAATTCTGATTCGTCCGCTATCGGTATAATCATCTCATCAGAAAAAGAAACTTTGTACTGATCCAATGCGTTTTTATACCCTTCCATGCTTTTTTCTCCCACGGAAGACACCGGCGTCTGAATCAATAATCCTATCTTCTCATGTCCGATGCGGATCAAATGGCGGGCTGCTTGATAAATTGCTCCTGCATTATCCGCTGTTATGCTGGGAATCTGTCTACTCCCCACCCCTTTATCGAGAAATACCATCGGTGTCTGGGAAGATATCTCCTCATAAAATCCCGCATCTCTTGCCGAGGGAATTAAAATAATTCCCCGTATCCCTCTATTTGATGCTAAGCTATTCAGAATTACCTTCTCCCGGTATACATTTCCAAATGAAAAAAACGTACAAAAAGTAAAGCCTTCCGCTTCACAGGCCTCGGCCAGCTTTAAACTAAACCTGGAGTATGTAATACTGGATATATCAGGTACTACCATCGCCACACAGCCGCCGGAGTCGATTCTAAGAAGTCCGTTTTTCTTTCTGAGCTTCTCGCCATATCCTGTTTCTTCAATTTTATCCCACACCCGTTTCTTAATCTCCGGACTTACATATCTTGTATTATTAATTACGTGGGATACGGTGGCATTGGAAACTCCGGTAAGCCTGGCAATATCATTAATTGTTATCTTCAAATGAATTTTCCTCGCATCTTTGCTACATAAATTATAACTTTGCCTAATTCATAAGTCAATATTTATTCGGCTAAGAAGCGGCGCTCTTCATCTGCCAGGTTACTGTCCACGGCCTTGCCGTTCACAGCAACAAAATGCACACAAAATGGCCATTCTGTCCATTTTGGCGCCGAAACCCTCGGGTTCACTGTGACTTTCACTCACAG
>CATOJE010000031.1 GCA_951800145.1 uncultured Lachnospiraceae bacterium
GACCAAGTCAGCGACCGAAAAGCCAGAACGCAAGCCCGCCCACGAATACACAGCCCGCGTCAGGCCGGGTCCCATAAGGAACCCCTCCGAAACCGTCGGCGCTTAGGTCCGGTCTTCCACGGACCTTATGCGTCCGCTACGCTTTCGGCGGAGCGAGAGCGCGGTGACGTTGGGACCCGGCCTGACGCGGGCGTAGCTTCCCGGCGAATATGCGCCTGCACCTTCCCCGCCCCTTGCGACTCCTAACGGGCTACAAAATACTTAGCCAGAGATTCTTAGAAGGTTGGGTAGTACACTTAGCCAGAGATCCCCAAACTATCCGCGACTCACTTAAATCGCAATACCGCCCTCTTGCAGATTCCCCCCACATATGCTATAATATCCCAACACCATTCCACAAAGAGAAGAAAGGAAACACGAATGTCAGACACCACAAAACAGCTCCTTTTCGTCGTAATTATGGCTATCCTTCTTTTACTGGTAGTCCCGATTTTCGAGTCACGCACTGGAAAAAGCTTCACTGAGCTTTTTTTTGGGATACGGAAAAAGAAGCGTGCTGCATCGGGAGCTCAGACGGCCGCGAAGAAGGAACCCCATATTAATAATGGTTCCAAGGGAGAGCTGACCGCCTTTGTCGCCCAGCTGATCCGGTTTGCTAATAAGTACAAGCTGCGCCTGGTGGCTCCCGGCACTGTGGAGTATCAAGGGAAGACGGCAAGGCTTACCAGTATTTTAGTTGCCCCTGGCGGTATGATCGGTATTTACTGTCTGGGCTATGGCGGCGAAATAGGGCCTGGCGACCGGGAGAATGATCCCTGGAAGCAGCATATGAACGGCCAGGACACCACCTTTGATAATCCGGTTTTAGTCTGCCAGGACCAGTATAAGCTGGTAGCTTCTGCTATGGAGGCGGCAGGTATCCAGGGAAGCATTAAGATTGTCACTGTATTTACGAATCCCAGAGCCACGCTCCATTCATATCCTGCATCAGTTTACACTCAGAAACGTTTTATGGAGGAGCTAAAGGGGAACACAGCATTAAGGAGCGGTACGCTGGATATTGAAAAAACAGCCCTGGCCCTGGCTGACCTGGCTAATGTAAAGAAGCGGGAGCAGGAAGCGGCAAAAAAACGTTCTGAACAAAAAAAATCCGGCAAACGCCGGTAATTTAACAAAGCGGGCAGTTATCCGTCACTCGTTTTCTGCGGATAGCTGCCCTGCATCTTTTCTGGGTAATTTTTCTATCTTTTTTGTTTAAGCCTGATGTCATGCTGCCAGTGCGGTAATTCCGAAGTATGCGATTACGATGATCCCCAGCACGATCCGATAATAGCCGAAAAATTTAAAATCGTGATTCCGAATATAGCCCATCAGGAAGCGGATGGAATAAACTGATACAAAAAATGCTACCAGCATCCCCAGAAGGAGATATCCCACCTGGCCCAGAGTAAAGGAATTTCCGTTGAGAAAGAATTTAACTATCTTTAGCAGGCTGGCGCCCAGCATAACCGGAATTCCCAGAAAGAAGGAAAATTCCGCTGCTACCCCTCGGGAGCAGCCCAGTATCATGGCTCCCAGTATGGTAGAACCGGAGCGGGAGGTTCCCGGCACCAGGCTCAGCAGCTGGAACAGGCCAATATACAGAGCCGTCTGGAAGGATACCTGGCTGGTTTTCTGGATAGAAAAGGAAGCTCCTGCATTCCGATTCTCCAGCACAATAAAAAGCACACCGTAGATAATCAGCGTCGCCGCCACTACATAAGCATTCATCAGATGCTCTTCCATCCAGTCATTACACAAAAGCCCCAGGATTGCCGCAGGGACACAGGCTACTACGATCTTCATCCAGAGAACAATGGTGGCATTGACTGCGGCCGGCTTTTTTCTCCTGGAAAAAGGATTCAGCTTATCAAAATACAAAAGCACCACTGCCAGAATCGCTCCCAGCTGAATCACCACAAAAAATACATCCAGGTACGCCTTTGGCTGATCCATATGGATGATCTCATCCACCAGGATCATATGTCCGGTACTGCTGATGGGAAGCCATTCCGTAAAGCCCTCCACAATTCCCTGCACAATTACCTTTAATATTTCTACCACATTCATACGTCCATGTCCCTTTATCTAATATTCTCGATCTGCCAGTCTATGGGCTCTAAGCCCTGTTCCTTTAAAAATTCATTCGCCCTGCTGAAATGACGGCACCCAAAAAAGCCCTGCGAAGCTGACAGCGGGCTGGGATGAGCCGCTTCCAATATCAGGTGCTTCGGATTATTTAACAGCGCTTTCTTCATCCGGGCAGGTCTTCCCCAAAGTAAATATACAATGGGGCGATCCTGTTCATTTAATACCTGGATCGCTGCATCGGTAAAGGTTTCCCATCCCAGGTTCCGGTGGGAATTCGCTGCATGGGCCCGCACCGTCAGCACAGTATTTAATAATAAGACGCCTTGATCCGCCCACTTTTTCAGATATCCATTATCAGGAATGAAGCATCCCAGATCATCACGAAGCTCCTGATAAATATTCCCCAGAGAAGGCGGGATTGCCACCTCCGGCTTTACCGAAAAGCTAAGGCCGTGGGCCTGCCCCACACCGTGATAGGGATCCTGCCCCAGTATCACTACTTTCACCTTATGCAGGGGAGTAAATGCAAATGCATTAAATATATCGTCCGCCGCAGGAAATATGCGGCGGCTTTCATATTCCCGCTTTATTGTATCATAAAGCTGACGATAATATGGTTTCTTAAATTCTCCGCTTAATGGCTGCAGCCAGTCATTATCAATCGCTGCCATAATCAACCCTCTTTCTCTCTTGTATTAAACGCCTTCCGGCCTCTCTATGCTACAGACGCACAGGAACCCCCCGGCCAGCCAGGTATTCCTTAAGGGAACGGATCTCCAGCTCCTTATAGTGAAACAAGGACGCCGCTAATGCCGCGTCTGCTTTTCCCGCTGTCAGTGTGTCGTAAAAGTGCTCCATAGTGCCTGCGCCGCCGGAAGCGATCACTGGAACAGGCACATGCTCCGCCACCATTTTCGTCAGCTCATTATCATATCCTGCCTTCGTCCCGTCGCAGTCCATACTGGTCAGGAGGATCTCTCCTGCTCCCATACGGCTGGCCTTCACAGCCCAATCGATGGCGTCAAGTCCAGTGTCGATCCGCCCGCCATTTTTATATACATTCCAGCCTCCGCCCCTCCGCCGCTTCGCATCAATGGCCACTACCACGCACTGGCTTCCAAACTTATCTGCTGCCCTTGAAATCAATTCCGGATCATTAATCGCGGAGGAATTGATGGAAATCTTATCCGCCCCCTCCCGCAGAAGCATCCGGAAGTCTTCCACCGTACGGATCCCTCCTCCCACTGTAAAGGGGATAAATACCGTCTCCGCCACCTTCCTCACCATGTCCACCACAGTCTCTCTGGCATCTGATGTAGCTGTAATATCCAGAAAAACCAGCTCATCCGCCCCGGCTTTATCGTATGCAGCAGCCACGCTGACCGGATCGCCGGCGTCCTTCAAATTTACAAAATTTATACCTTTTACCACCCTTCCCTGGTTCACATCCAGGCAGGGAATAATCCGCTTTGTTAACATGGCGCCTCCTTAATTTCCAGATCCATCTTTTGTCCCCAGTCTCTCCATTTGAAGAAAATTTCTTAAAATCTGAAGGCCTACCTGACCGCTTTTCTCTGGATGGAACTGGCAGGCGAACAGGTTCCCTCTCTCTACCGCCGCATGGATCCGGACGCCGTGCTCCACCGATGCCGCTACAATCGAGGGTTCCTCTGCCTTGAGATAATAGGAGTGCACAAAATACACATAGGAGCCTTGGGGAATATTCTGAAATAGTCGGGAATTAGGGGCAATCTCCAGGCGGTTCCACCCCATGTGAGGTATTTTTAATCCCGGGCCAGGAGGAATCCGCAGAATTCTCCCTGGCAGGATCCCCAGTCCCTCCGTATTTCTGCACTCGTCACTTCCCTGAAATAAAAGCTGCATGCCTAAGCAGATACCTAAAAAGGGAGTCCCGGCCTCTGCCACCTGACGGATTACCGGAACCAGATCATATTGGTGAAGCTTTTCCATGGCATCCCCAAAGGCCCCCACACCGGGAAGAATTACTCTATCGGCCTGTAAGATCACCTGCTTCTCCCTGCTGATCACTGCCTGTTCTCCCAGGGCGGCAAGGGCCTTCTCCACGCTTCTTAAATTCCCTGCATCATAATCAATGATTGCTATCATGGCTCTCCTCATCCTCTCTGTACAGGCTGCTGATAAATGCGGCTGACTGCTGTGCCACAGAGACAGACCGCTCCTTTATCTCAGAGGGAGTCTGAAACAGCTGTGCATTTATCCGGAACAGCCAGGACTTCTGATTAAAAAAAACCGTCTTCTCAAAGGGCCATCGTATCACAGTGGGAGTGAGAAAGCCTTCCCCCAGCTCCAGAACCACCAAACTTCGGTTCAAGGTGCGGGTCAGCCACTTGCGGTACTCTCTCCAGCTGGGAAGATATCCTTCCTCGATATATGGCTCTGCCTGAATGGTGTTCTCTGTAAGGGCCGCGCCGCAGTGAGGGCAGATCCCATCTAGTACTTCCCCTTCCTCCCAGATATCCTTGGTGCAGGCCCGGGAGCACTGACGCCAATGAATATTCCCGCAGGGCGCTGTTACCCTAGCCCTGTCAAACCGGGACTCATATATCCCGCCATCGGTAAGTGTGGTTACAATAAAATAATCCTTCTCTCCAACCAGCTCATACAGCCGGTCATACCCTTCCCGGACCACCTCATTCGGCCCATGGGAAAGTGCTCCGGTAATCCTCCACTCTCCGCCAATTCCTATTAATACATACTGTGCTTCGCTCAGCTTTTCCTTGAGAAAAGCAGCTTCTTCAATGTGGTTCATGACCGAATCCTGCCTCTGTTTCTTTTTCCGTATTATCTTACCACATCCTGCAAAAGAAGACAACAAAAAAGAATCCTGCTGGCAAGATTCTTTCCTGTTACTGTCATTTACTGCGCTTCCTTATTCGCCTTCCGGTATTCCTTTGGCGACATTTTATAGTATTCCCGAAAAATGCGGTGGAAATAGCTGGTATTGTCATAGCCTACCGCTGCACTGACCTCCGCCACAGCCATCCGGGTATTCATCAGCAGATATTCTGCCTGGTTCAGCCGCTTGACCTGGAGAAGATCCTTATAGTTCTGCCCCGTCAGCTTCTTGATGGTTCTGGACAGCCAGTATACGTCAAATCCCAGCAGAGTGGAAAGCTCTCCTAGCTGCCCGTCCCGGTAGTTCCCATCAATATATCGCAGTACGTGGAGGATCAAATTCTGCTCAAAGGAGCGGGAGCTTCCCTCCAGGCGCTCCGTGTAATTAGCAAGCTGCATAAATAACAGCTCCATTCCATTCTGGTTCATCGCCTGCTTGTTAGGCTGAGGGTTAAAAAGCGTCCAAACCATATTTTCGATCAGATTTTGAATCGGAAGAATGTCTGCCACCTGAAAGTGAAGAAAATGATCATAGATGTGATCTTCACACAGACAGTCCTTTAAAAAATTCCGCGTCAGGTTCTGCCTCTCACCCAGCATCCGGACGGGTGCGGAGAAAAATTCCGGAAGGATTACAAAATATACAGCCAAATCCGCTTCTCCGGCCGGGTGCATTTCGTGGGCTGCGTCCGGATGCAAAAACAGCAGCTCACCCTCCTTTAAAATCAATTTTTTCTCATCGATGAGATGAATGGTCTCTCCCTGACACATATAGATGGCATTAATGTAGTTGCGCCGGTGCCTGGGAAGGTGCTTGAACCGGGTGTGCATCCGAAGCTGAATCAGCTTCCCTGTATCCAGCAGCTTCCTCCGGTCTACCACCATACGGGCTCTCTCCGTGTACCGGAGATGATCTGCCTCCCTCTTTCCTGACAGGATTTCCTTCTCTTCCTCTGTAATTTCACTCAGCTGTCTGACTAATTTTGGATTCATATTGGCCTCTTCACTTCAAAGCAGCACTTTGATTATTCTTTTATCCTATATACGTATGAATCGATAAATTGTGACAGCATTTTTCGACTTTATCTCTTCGTTTTTCTTATAATCCTCCTTATTTCTCTAAATTTATCTAACAAATCCTCACTTCCTCCTGAATCCGCCGGAGGATCCCCTCCGGGCTGGCCTCCCCGGCGATACAGTCAGCATGGTATCCTAAGGATGTAAGGGCTTCTGCTGTCATACTGCCGATGCAGCACAGCCTGGCCCTGCCTAGCTCCTTTAAATGGGGAGAAGCGCCACGCACTCCCGAGGCACTGGCAAATACTACAAAATCCATTCCCGCTCCCCCTATCCATTCCGGTTCTACATCATAGATGGGAAGATTCGTACAGTCAATTCCCCGCGCCTCCAAGATATCCGGCAGCTCCCTGGTTCCCTGACGCGCTCTGGGAATCAGGACCCGGTCCCCTTTTCTCAGCCGCCCGGCCAGCCCTTCAGCCAGCTCACGGCTGTTAAATCCCTGGGGCACATAGTCCGCATGCAGATAATATTCCCTCAGCGCCTGCTCTGTGCCCCTTCCGATGGCAGCAATCCTCAAGCCAGCCAGCTTCCGCAGATCCCCTCCTTCTCCATCCCTAGAAGCATAAGAAAACAATCCCTCCAGATAGAGCCGTACCCCATTGGCGCTGGTAAACACCAGCCAGGCATACTCCTTCAGGCGGCGGAAGCTTTCCTCGACCTCTGGGCCAGGCAGCGGCTTAATCCTCATCCGGCAGAGACGGTGCACCGTGGCGCCGTCTTCCTTTAACATCTTTCCCAGCCGCCCGCAAAAACGGTCCGTTCCCACAAGCCCCACATGAATCCCTTCTAACGGCTTCTTCCCTGCCCAGCGAAGATCAAGGGCGGCCGTCCTGCCTGCCACGATAACCGCCGGCGGCCTTACACCAGCAGCCTCTGCCTTTTCCTGGATGTCCGAAAGCCTTCCTGACACCCGCCTCTGGCTGGGAAGAGTGCCATTTTCAATCACTGCCGCCGGCGTATCCGGACTCCATCCCTGTTTCATCAGCCCGGTGCAGATCTCGCCCAGGCGGCTGACCCCCATCAAGAATACAGTAGTTCCGCCCCAGGCCTTCAGATCATAAAATTCCTCCGGCAGCCTTCCATCCCTTTGCCCATGCCCGGTAATCACCTGAAATCCCCGGGACAGCTCCCGGTGGGTGATGGGGATCCCGGCAGATGACAAGGCCGCCACACAAGAGCTGATTCCCGGGACCACCTCATAGCATATCCCTGCCTCCTTAAGAGCCATGGCCTCCTCTCCGCCTCTTCCGAAAACGTATGGATCGCCTCCCTTTAAGCGCACCACCGCAGCACCGCCCTTTGCCTTGCAAATTAGCAGCTGGTTGATCTCCTCCTGGCTTATGCTATGCCTCCCTTTTTCCTTTCCCACGTAAATTTTCTCGCAGCCTTCCTTCCCATAATCCAGGAGATTTTCGGACGCCAGATGATCATAGACAATACAGTCGCAGCTGCCTAAAAGCTGGGCGCCCCTCACAGTGATCAGCCCTTCATCCCCCGGCCCGGCGCCCACCAGATAAACCTGGCCCTTCATCCCTTCACCTCACTTCCCGGCAAATCAGCTCCCAGCAAGCCAGCCGCCAGCTGTCCCTCCGGCTCAGGAAAGACCTCCCCCTCAGCCTGGGCTTCCCTGACTGTGCCTTCCTGCCCATAAATACCTCGTAAAAGCCGTCTCCCATCCTCGCAGATCTGGCAATATACCCCCACTGGCTGATGGCAGCCAGCCGAAAGAAGCCTCAGCACCATCCGCTCGGATTCCAGCTGGCTCATAGCCTTCAGGTCACAGACTGCCTCTGCCAGAAGGCTGCATGGATCGCCCTTGCGTCCCTCCACTGCCAGGATGCCCTGACCTCCTGCAGGAATCATCTCCTCCGGCGAGAAATAGTGGTATCGGTACCGCCCCCTTCTGGCCTCCTGGATCCCCAGACGGTCCAGGCCTGCGGCTGCCAGAATAATCCCATCATATAAGCCCTGCTCCAGCTTATCCAGCCGGGTAAGCACATTTCCCCGAAGGTTTTCGCATACCACCCTGCGCCCTGGCCATAGATGGGCCCCAAGCCGTTCGATCTGAAGCCGCCGCCGCAGGCTGGAGGTGCCAATGCGCAGCTCTCCCCCATCTTTATCCCAGCAGCTGCGTCCCTCCAGAGAAACCAGTACATCCCGCACATCGCCCCTGGGAAGCACACTCACGATCTCCAGCCCCTCAGCCAGCTCTGTCGGGAGATCCTTTGCACTGTGTACTGCCAGGTCGATCTCCCCCTGTAGCAGCGCCTGCTCAAACTCGGTGATAAATACCCCCTTCCCTCCAAAGTCCACCAGAGGCTGGTCTAGCAGCTTATCCCCCAGAGTCCTTCTTGGGACAAGTTCACATTCTAAATCCGGATGACATTCCTTCAGCGCCTCCACCACCAGCATGGTCTGCGCTATCGATAAATCGCTTTCCCGCGTACCGATTCGAATCGTTCTCTTCATTCTTCTTTGTTCTCTTTTCTAATCGTTCTTTCCCACAGACTTGGCCGCGCTGCAGGCTTCCCTTCCAGGGCTTAAAGCCCTTCTCCTCCACTGAGACAGCCTCTCCTCCAGAATATCCTCTGAAAGCTCCCCCTCCCG
The DNA here is from genome assembly GCA_951800145.1 of uncultured Lachnospiraceae bacterium. Taxonomy (GTDB): domain Bacteria; phylum Bacillota; class Clostridia; order Lachnospirales; family Lachnospiraceae; genus Caccovicinus. The sequence continues at coordinate 8,695 of CATOJE010000031.1, forward strand.
GGCCAGCCCCTCATAAAAAAGCTGAGTATAAAGCTGTTCCCGGATTTCTGGTTCCTTCACCTGAGCCTTCATCTCCTCCCGAAGAATGCCCAGCCTCCCTGCCAGCCTTCCCATAAAGGGCGGCAGCAGCTCCTCAAGATACCCCCGCAGATACTTGACTGCAGCAGGGCTTTTCCCCCCGGTGGAGATGCCGATAACCACATCCTCCTGCCGGACAATGCCAGGGAAATAAAAGGTGCCCAGTTCCCCACAGTCTGCCACATTCACCGGGATCCGGCGCTTTTTGCAGTAAGCCGCCAGCTCCCTGTTAAAGCCGGGATCGTCTGTGGCGCAGACCACCAGGGCCATCTCCCGGGCATCCTGAAGTACCGCCTGCCGCCGCACCAGGGAAAGATTTCCTTCCTTCTCTGCCAGCTTAGACAATTCCCTGCAAAACTCCGGCGCCACCGCCAGGATCCTGGCCCCGAATTCCGCCAGCACCCGGCACTTGCGGCAGGCCACCCTGCCGCCTCCTGCCACCAGGCAGGCCGCTCCATCCAGCTGGATAAATAACGGGAAATATGCCATCTCCTTCTCCTTTGCCATAATTCATCATGTACTCTGAAACTGCTTCATGTATTATACAAAAAAACCAGAGGTTTGAAAACCCCTGGTTTACTTCGCAATTAATTTCTATTACAGCACTTTGCTTAAGAATGCCTTCAGACGCTCATTTTTCGGACTCCCGAAGAATGCCTCCGGCGGCGCTTCCTCAAGAAAATTTCCATTCTCCATAAACATTACCCGGGTGGCCACCTCCCTGGCAAATCCCATCTCATGGGTGACCACCACCATGGTCATCCTTTCTCTGGCCAGATCCCTCATAACATTCAGCACCTCTCCTACCATCTCCGGATCCAGGGCAGAAGTGGGTTCGTCAAAAAGCATCACATCCGGCTTCATGGCTAATGCCCGGACAATGGCGATTCTCTGCTTCTGTCCGCCGGAAAGCTGGCTGGGATACGCGTGGGCGCGGTCAGCTAACCCCACCCGCTCTAAGAGGGCCATCGCCTCCTTCTCCGCCTCTCCCTGGCTCTTTTTCTGGAGCTTCATGGGAGCCATGGTCATATTTTTCAGCACATCCATGTGGGGAAACAGATTAAACTGCTGAAATACCATCCCCATCTTCTGGCGGTGCAGGTCGATATTCACCTTGGGATCCGTGATGTCCGCTCCCTCGAAATAAATATGCCCGGCAGTGGACTCCTCCAGCCGGTTCAGGCAGCGGAGGAAGGTACTCTTCCCAGAGCCGGAGGGCCCCACCACAAAGACGACATCTCCTTTATAAATATCCAGGTTAATTCCTTCCAGCACCTTCAAATCGCCAAACTGCTTTCCCAGGCCCTTTACCTGGATTAATGGGCTTCCATAATCAACGCTCACTTTGACGCAGCCTCCTTTCCAGAATCTGGACCAGCCAGGAAAACAAAAGAACTAACCCCAGATATATCAGGGCCACTGCAATCAGCGGGGTGAAGGCATCATAGGTACGGCTTCGGATAATATCCCCGCCCTTCGTTAAATCCTGAAGGGCGATATAGCTTCCCACCGAGGTCTCCTTTAAAAGAGAGATGAACTCATTACCCAGGGCAGGAAGCACATTCTTAAAGGCCTGAGGCATAATGATGTGCCACATGGTCTGCACATAGTTAAAGCCCAGGCTTCTCCCCGCCTCAAACTGCCCTTGATCAATGGACATAATCCCGCTCCGGAAAATCTCTGCCACATAGGCCCCGGAGTTAATGCCAAAGGAAATCACCGCCACCAGCACCTTGCTGATCTTCACAGGGCCGAAAATCACAAAGTAGATGATCATCAGCTGGACCAGCACAGGCGTTCCACGGATAACCGTCAGATAGATCTTGCAGATCCCATTTAGCAGCTTCAGCTTCCCCGTCTTGTCATAAGTGGAGCGGACCACTGCAATCAAAAAACCAATGGCAATGCCGATCAGCACCGCAAACAGCGTAACCTCCAACGTTACCTTCAAACCATCGGTTATGTATTTCCAACGGTCATCCTTAATAAAATTTAAATAGATCGCCTGGCTCATCCGGACCTTCCCTTCTTTTACTCTGCAGAAATGTATTTTGCTACGATCTCATCCAGTGTGCCGGACTCCTTTAACTCTGCCAGCGCCCCGTTGATCTGGTCTAACAGCTCCGTATTCCCCTTCTTTACCGCGATGGCATACTCCTCCTCCGCATAGGCAGTATCCAGAAGCTTTAAGCCCTCATTCTCGCTTACAAACACCTTTGCAGGCTCATTATCGATAATGACTGCGTCCACCTTGCCCTGAAGCAGCGCCTGGACTGCGTCCACACCCTTGGGATAACGGTCAACATTCTCGTCGCCGAAATCATCGCTTGCATAAATGTCCCCGGTTGTACCCTGCTGTACGCCGATGGTCTTCTCAGCCAGGTCGTCCGGTCCGGCTATCTCACTGCCCTCTGTCACGATAATCACCTGCACAGCCGTGGCATAGGTATCAGAAAAATCTACATTCACCAGACGGTCCTCGGTCACTGTCATGCCAGCTGCGCCGATGTCTGCCTTACCGGACTGCAGCTCCGGGATAATGGAATCAAAGGCAATATCCTCGATTACTAACTCCATGCCCAGCTTCTCAGCGATAGCGCCGGCAATCTCCGCGTCAATACCCACGATATCGGATCCGTCCGGGCCGGTCATGCTGCTGTCATGGTACTCATAGGGCGGAAACTCTGCGTTGGTAGCCATAATCAGCTGCTTGCCCTCAGAGGCCTCCTCCTTCTCCTCGGCTGCGGTGGTTTCCTCTGCCTCAGCAGCTGTGGTGTCATCGGCGGCCTTGGTCTCTGCTGCAGTGGTATCTGCAGCCGCGGCGGCTGTAGTCTCAGAAGCGCTCCCCCCGCACGCTGCTAAGGAAGCAGTGCAGGCAGCGGCCATTAAAAGGCATACAAATTTCTTTTTCATAATATTCTCCTCCTCTTAAAACCCGTGAATGCATTTTTATGCACTCTTTTTAATAAAACAATAATTTGTGACGCTATTCATTATATAGCATTTTCAGAAATAATCAAGAGAAAATCCGTGGAAAGAAGGAAGAAATGTGGTATACTTTAAAATAAGGAGGCTTTTATATCCATGTTATCCCGATTTTTTACTGCCACTGCCTGGCCCATGGCGGCAAATCACCCTGGCTCCGTGCTTCATATGGCATTCACTTTTGCGGGAATCACCCTGACCGTGTGTCTGGCGTTCCTTCTCTCCAGGCAAAATGCCCGGAATGAAAATACGGTGCTTCCAGCCTGCGGCGTGATTCTGGCAGTGCTTGAGCTGTATAAGCAGGGCTTTCTATACTATGTCGTTTACAACAGGCATTTTAACTGGTGGTACTTTCCCTTCCAGCTCTGCAGCATCCCCATGTACCTGTGCCTTATCTATCCATGGCTGAAAAATCGCCCTTTTTCCAGGAAGCGGATCGCCACCTTTCTCCAGGACTTCGGCCTGCTGGGGGGAATCATGGCGCTGGCGGTTCCAGACGGTCTTTTCCATCCCTACTGGACCTTAACGCTCCACGGTTTTTTATGGCACTTCATCCTGATCCTTCTGGGTGTCTACTGCGGCAGGAAGGGTCTGGCGGATGCCGGAGCCGGCGGATTTTTCAGGATGCTGCCTTTATACGGGCTCTGCTGCTCCATTGCCATATTTATTAATACCATGGTACAGCTTTGCATCTACCCCCGGGATTACAGCGACTTATTTTATATTAACTGCTTTTTCCCCTCAGAGCAGCCCTTCTTCCACCAGCTTTCCCTGTGGCTGGGCAATGTATGGGGCCATATCCTTTATGTGCTGGCTTCCTGCTGCGGCGCAGGGCTTATCCATCTGGCGTGGGCCGTATATCCGCGGCTTCATCCCCGGAAAAAATCATAGACCAGCAAAAAGGACTGCCAAAGCAGTCCTTTTTCACTTGATCACAGCCAGCTTTTCATCGGCCGTCTATACCCTGTATTCCTCTGCCTTTCCCTGCTTTTTTAGAAGCAATAGGATCATCATCCCGCTGACTGCCATCATTGCCAGAAGGGTGCCATAGGTCAGGCTGGCATCGGCTGTCTTAGGCAGATCCGCCAGTGGCACCAGCATATCCTCAATGGTCTCTAACAGCGGGCTGTCTCCCAGCGGTACTCCGCCGTCATCGATGGTAGCCAGCGGCGTCCCCGGGTCATTGATAGTCACCGTTGTCCTTCCCCGATCTCCCCCGCCAGAGGGCGACCCACCGCCAGGTCTGTCTGGATTCACTGGCGGCGGCGTATCCGGGTTTTCCGGCGGTGGCGCTGGCTGATCCGCCTGATTCTTTGGATAGGCAGTAACATCATAGTCCCAGCTTAGCCGCTCCTCGTCCCACACCGGAAGGGAGGTTAGGAAGGGGTTAATGGTCACATTATCCCCCTCCGCCCGCTGCTGAAGGATCAGGTACAGACCCGTTGGGAGATTTTCAAACCGCATAATGCCTGCTGTGGTGGTCTGAGAGGCAAAGGGCGTCAGCGAATGCTCCCGTGTAAACTGCTCCAGAGAAGCGGACAGGGCAATGACATCCTCTGCCGCAACCAGATTCGGATCCCCGGAAAGGACACCCAAATCCACACCGGCCGGGATAAATGCCCCGGTAAGGCTGTACCGCTCCCGGCTGCCATCCCATACACCTACCTGGTACAGGGCCAGGGTTGCCTGCTTTTCTTGTGATTCTAAGTCAAGAGTCAGTGTAACGAACTGTGACGCATCCATCCCTGCCTGCTTTGCAGCATCCGCCTCCGCCTGAGGTTTGGCATACGCCATCTGGCACAGGCTAAGGACAGCCAGCATCAGCGCTGCCAGAAACGCTGTGATTCTTTTTTTACTATTCACTTTCTTCATGGCCTCCTTCTTTCTGCTCAGTTGTGCTGCCCTGTAGAGATTCCAGATCGGCTTTCCCGGCAGCGTCCTGCTTTCCTGACTTATCATGTTCCTTTGCTTTCTGCTTCTTTTCGGACATTTTATCCGATGCTTTTTGAGGTATTTCTGAACGTAAGTTACCCTTCCTCTTTCCAGGAATCATAAGCCCTGCCAGAATCGCGGCTCCAAAGGCTGCGGCTCCAAAAAGAATCCATTGCCTTGTTGTGAAGCCATTTCCCTGCTCCTCCTTGGGTACATCGGAATCATCCGGGGCCGGCTTCATCGCCACCTCTTCCTCATACCTGCCATCATAAGGAATTCTGGTTCCCCGTATCAGCATCCGGTGGCTGTTAATCCCATAAGGCGTGCAGGTTACTAAGGTGACATAATCCTCCCCCTGGACGATGGACAGACTGTCCACCTCCTCCGGAAGGACGATCTGGATCTGATCCACCTGGTACTCCAGAATCTCTCCTAACACTTTTAAATAGAAGATATCCCCTTCCTCCAGCCGATCCAAATCTGTAAAGAGGCGGGCGGAGGGAAGCCCCCGGTGGCCGGTAAGAATGGCGTGGGTGCTCTCCCCGCCCACGGGGAGGGAGGAGCCGATGTAGTGGCCCGCGGCCGTCTGGAGAATGCCCTCCTCCGTTCCATGATAAATCGGCAGGTTGACCTTGATGGCAGGAATCTTGATGGAGCCCATTATACCGGTTCCCGCTGCATTCAGCAGACCTTCATAGGGGCCATTTTTGCGGCGGGCCTCAGCCGTGGCCGCACTGCTTAAGTCCGGAAAATCTGCCAAATACTGATTATACTCCGCCGCCTCTTGAAGCTGCGCTGTATAATCCTCCTCTGACAGCTCCCCAATCGCACTGTCGTAGCTGACAATGGCCCGGGTGGCATGAAGCTCATTTATATAATTACTTACCGCCGGGTATAGGAGGATGGAAAGGCCCGTGAGGAAAATCAGTCCGATTACAATATTTATGATAATTCGCTTCATAGGGCCCTTTCATCCTTTCTCCCTAAGCTCTCCTTCTCCGGATAACGAAGAATACCGCACCTGCCATTAAGAGGATGCCGGCTGCGTAGAAGATAGTAGTACCGATGCCACCAGTTCCGGGAAGCTCTGCGCCAGTATTATTTGGAACCAGGGCCGTATTAGTCAATGCCGTTGTCTGCTCCTCTGTGGTCTCCGCCTCCAAAGCATCTTCTCCATTAATTTCCATCTTCACTGCTTCCGTTAAAAGGTTATAGCCTGTAGGAGCCACCGTCTCCTTCAGATAGTAAATGCCATCCTTTAATCCAGGAATCTCCACTGCACCATCTTCATCCGTTACAAAGGTATCCCCATTGGCCTGACCTTCAACCCAGGTAACCTTATCTGCCTCTGTATCAAACTTATAATACTCTGTTTTTGTGGTAGCTCCCTCGCCTTCGCCCTCTGTCGTTTCCCTGTACAGTACAAAGGTTGCACCGGCCAGCTTGGCACTGGTCTGGCTCTCATCTAACGTGCCGTCCGCATTATAAACACCTGCAAACTTATCTACTACGATTCTGGAGGTGTATACCTTCTCCTCCGGAGCGTTAACCGGAGTCGTGTCCGTCGGGTTCTGCGGATCATGACTGTAGTTTAAAACTGCCTTATTTCCTTCCACTGTGGCAACCGCATTTTCATTTACCACAGCCTGATAAGTAACCTCTATGTCAGCTCCAATGTACTGCTTGAGATTCATCACATCGATCTGCAAGGTAAACTTTCCACCAGTTGCCAAAACTGCAGGATTGCCGCCCTCAGCCGGAGTTCCCTCTGTCGCTCCAGTGGTTGTTAATGTATATTTTCCATCTGCTACCGCTGTACCCTTCTCTAATACCACATCCTCGCCATCTTCACCAGCGCCCTTCAAGGTAACTGTTATAGCGACATCCTCTCCGCCCTGTGCCTTCACAAAGCTTAAGCCCTTGGATAAGGTATCCTCAACCTTATATGTATAGCTTGAAAATCCTGTGGTATCCGGCACCTTTCCAGTGATAGTGTAATTAACTACCTCTCCGATTTCCACGTCCTCCGCCTCATTATCTGTCTTGGTAAAGGTGTGGTCATTCTTATCATGAATGGTAACCTCCGGATTGGTTGTGGTTAAATTACATAAGGCGCCGCTGTCTGTCGATACGAAGTAATAGCCTAAGGGAAGCTCTGACACAGATACTCCCTCTCCATCTGCCGTTAACTGCTTGCCGCCAGTTTTTCCGCTCAGATTCGCCTTTAAATGTGCCGCAAATGCAGGGGCGCTGAACTCATTTGTTGTCACGACATTATAAATGGTCTTATCTCCCTCTCCGCTGGAGGAGGCTGCTGTAGAAGCAGCCAGGGAAAGCCCTGAATTTTCTTTCTCTGCATATTCCTTTACAGCAGAAAACCATTCTGAAGTTCCGGCAATACTATACGCGTAGCTCGTTCCGCTGTAGGTCACATCAAAAATCCTATATGCCGTATAGGTGGCAGGCTTTGCCTCTTCTGAACCTTCCTCAAGGACCTGCTGGGGATTATCAATCGTAATGCTTCCTGTCTTTCCCTCAGAGGTTACTGGTGCCGGTGGCTGGGGATCGCCTGTGCCCGGGTCTGTAACATCCGCAAACCCCGGCGCTGCCATAGCCAGCACCATCATTGCCGTTAGTAGTACGCTTACAATCTTTTTCCTTCTTTTCATACTATCTTCCTTTCTTTTCCTTTTTCTTTTCTCTTGTTTTATGCCTTCTTGCAGGGACATCTGTGTTACTGTTCACGCCCGCCAGGCTATGCCCCGTAACACATCTGTCTTTGCAGGTTAACATCTTATCTTAATACACTCCGTCCTGCTTCCTCCGGCCATGACCATAAAAGCAAACCTCCATTCCTGCCAGCATCAGCGCCAGCAGAAGAAGCATCCATCCATAGCGGTTGAACATCAGCAGGCCGGGGCCTCCGGTATCCGGAAGCAGGATCCCTGGTGTATTCGTCACAGTTACCTCAATCTGAGACTGAATTCCCTGAATCGAAGCCGTGTCGCCTTCCACCTTTGTCTCTTTTCCATCCAGCGAGTAGGCATAGGATACGTGGTAGCCGTCATAGCTGGCCTCTGTAATTTTCACATCCGCGCCAACCGGGACAGGGATTTTAACGGCTTCACCATGCTTTAAAGAAAACTTAACCAGACCATGGGCATCCACTTCATACCCCGCTCCCTCTGCCGGGGCCGGCAGGACAAATGGATTGTTATCCCTGGTTATTTGAGCAGTAAAGGTGAAGCTTTGGCCGGTGGCTATTTCTCCCGGATCCCCGGCGATGATTTTCTTTACCGTCAGAGGAATTTCCTTATAGTTGGTAAATAATAGTGCATCCCCCTTTTCCACCTTCAATGTTCCGTTGAGCCAGACGCCCGCTATCTCCGCTTTATTATTTGCTACCGTTACCTTCACAATGTAGAAATTATTATCATAAATAATTCCATCGCCGCCTGACTGTTCGCTTATCCTGTAAAAATGCTCGCCCGAAAAGCCTTCGTTATACCCGATCACAATCTCTCCTGGCGTCTTCTTATCATCTGACACAGTAATGTCTGTACCTGGCAGTGCGTCTTCCGTCTCGTGATAGCTGCCTGTTGATGGATCAAAGTCCTTTACTTCCTTTACCAGGAATCCAAAGGTAGCCGTTTCCTGATTGCCTACGCAGGTCTTTGCAATGGGGATCTTAAAGGAATCGTCATAGCTTCTGTTCGTTACCGTCACGTGAACGGTGCTGTTCAGCCCAAATTCTCCCTTCGCTGATTCTGTAAAGGAGTCCGCATTAAGCTTAACTGGCTCATCCTTCCCGTTTTGTATGGTTCCGGAATAGGAAGCATAGATCTTTTCACCCTCTGGAATCATCTCCCGAATCTCATACTCCGTCCCGGATAAGATTCCTTTCACAATCGTGGCTGTTTCACCGATTTTCAGTTGAATGATGCCATCCTTCTCCACCTTACGCTCTATCCCCTGGGGATCCGTGCCGGTGGTCACCCGGTATATGGTTCCGATATCTAAGAGCTTTCCTCCCAGCTTAACCTCCATATCAAACAGCTTATTTGGATCAAACCTGGAACCTGCCGCCTGCTCCTTGGTGATTTTCAGCATACCAAGCTTGTTTGTATCAACTTGATTAAAATAGGTGACAAACTGAGATTCATCTGCTTTTAACAGTCCGCTTTGATATGTGGTAAACCGATCGGTTACATTGTCCTCTGTGTCTGTAGCAGCCTGGCCGCCATTGCTCCCCACATGGTATTGAACCCCTGCGTACTGTCCTGTAAGATCGGCCGGCATGGTTTCCTCTACGTAATATTTACCTGCGCCTCCGGTGTGAATCATCTCGGCAAACTGAGCCCCCTGCCCTGACTTTAAGGTAAAGTATCCATCCTCGCCAACTGTTCCCGTTTTATCTGTCGGCGAACCATTTTCCCAAATCTTATAGGCTGTGCCGGCAGGTATAAAAAGATCCTCTGGATTGCTTCCTGTTCTCCCCTCCTTCACAACCCGGAACTTATACTCTAAGCTGTCCTTGATGAAATCAGCAGCTTCACCTTCGCTTCCCTGGGAAGCGGTCACCTCCTTGGTAACCATTAAGGAATTAGGCGGCAGGGTGGGAAGGTTAAATTCCAGCTTGCAGTTTGAGCAGGAGGTTGCACGTTCCATGTAAAATAGCTTTAGATTATGTTCCGTATAATCGGCGAATGTATCGCCATTCCAGCGCATTTTCTCTAATGCTGCAGGCTCATTCTTGTAAGCCTCCTGAAAGCGCTCTCGAATATTAGAGGTTGGCTTATAATCCTCAGGATCACGGGTGCCCGGCCCCCAATCCAAATATTCCTTTATCTCTCCGGTAGCAAAATTAATGCTTCCACTTACGATGCCATGGGTTCCTCCCAAATCTAAAACCAAAACATCATCAATAAATACCCATACGTCATCATCGCCGGAAAAGCGGAAGATCATATCGTCTCCCTCTGTTTCTATGCCTGCTACCTTTGAACGGATCCTCCCGCCCTTCGGCTGAAAGAATTTTGCTTCCATCGTCATTCCAAACCAGTAGTCGATTTGATCCGATGTATAATTATAGGAATAATTACCATTCTTTTGGCTCTCTGCCGGATCCGTACCATTCCAATAGGTAAATGGAAAAAAGTCAGAATATGTATTTTCGTGCAAGGTACAAAACGATGCTACGGAAGCCCCTCTTTCTGTATAATCTCTGAGAATAAACTCTTTTTTATCTGTATCAAAATCCACTGCATTTTCTGCACTGTCATAAGTAAACATTCCGTTATCTGAATAATATATCAGCGGAGTATTCCTTGCCTTATAATTTGTAACTCCCTTTCCTCCTGCGCCAAAAAGATATCCGAGACTCTTTCCATCTGCAGAAGCGGGATTTTCTACCTCATCCCATACCTCAGGACGAATATGAAATACTGGATATCCGTCCTTTAATTTGGGTTTTACTCTTGCACGACTTACCCCATATCCATCCCCATCAGTTAGCGGATTTAGCTTTCCCTGATTATATAACCCTCGGAAATCGAAATAGCCAGAAAGACCATTCTCGTTTACGCCATCATCGTAATTGAACATCCTAAACTGGATGTCTTCTCCATCATAAGATGACACTTGATGCCCGCCTAGCGGCTTTGTTCCAGGACCGCTCAGCTCCTCCAGCGTCTGCACCCCAAACATTTCCACATAGGTCAGCAGCTTCTCCCGGTTGGTCACCTTCTCCTGCTGTGATTCTGTCAAAGTCAGGTACTCTTCGTGAACCTTTGTCACCTGTTCACTCAGCGCCAGATAGTAGGACGCATATCCTTCCTCATCCTCCGCCTCCTCATACCTTGCCAGTGTCTCCGCTGCCTCCTCCAGTTCCGGGAGCTCATCAATCAGCCCTATCATCCGGATTACCGCTTCATCCACTCCTTCTGTCACCGTCAGAATAAATCCCTGGCTGGATCGAAATGCCTTTCCATTTACCTGATAGGATGCGGTAACCTTACCGTAGTACACTCCAGGCTCAGTTCCCGGGTCTATCTGGAAGGTGCTTAGAGAGGATATATCATACTCGTCCTCAGCAGTCTGATTCACCTTTCGGAAGCGGTTCAGCTTCACACCCCAGGCCTCTACCTCGCACTTTAAGCCTCTGACAATGGGCCGCTCCTTTTTCGTGGTTCCAAAGCTTTCTCCCTCCCACTTAATCCATGGATTCGTGCCAGAGTCCCCCTTCTCGATCTGGGAGCTGCTGGCAGTCTGGGTATGGGATCCGCTGGCAGACCCGTATGCATCCGAGCGGCTGGCAGTGTTCGCTGGCTCCTCCTGTGCCTGGGAATCGCTGGCCGGCCTTCCATCTGAGGGGCTGGCCCCCTCCCAGCGGGATCCGGATTCCAGAATTTCATCTAAGATCTTATCTTCGATGTCCCCAAGATCAAAGGACAGCAGCATCCTGCCTTCTGCCCCTGCTGGGATAACCCCCTGTACATCCTCTGAATCCTCATTCTGAAAATATCCGGCTGTACCAGACTCAACTGGCAGAAGGTTCATGGAACCTACACCATAATAAAAGTCCTCGTTTGTAAAGATTCGTCTTCCCTCCTCGTTCTCACCCTGGAACTTAAAGGTTACCTTCTGATTCTTGATCGTCTCGATTGAATCATCGATGGTAAAATAAAACTGTGTATGGTAAACCTCCCCTGCTCCAATCGTTAAGTCCGTCAGCTTATCCTCCGGCTGGTCATCCGGCGAATCCTCATCCTCCCACCATGCATCCTCTTCCGAAGAATCCTCTCCGGGATCCCTGCCGTCACTCTTTTCCTCCGCCGTATCCTCAGGCATATTTTCGGGGGCTTCCTGTGCAGCTCCTTCCTCAGGCTGCTTCTCAAGGGCTCCCTGCCCGGCTCCTTCCTCAGGTTCCTTCTCAGGAGCTCCCTGCTCGGCTCCTTCTTCAGGCTGCTTCTCAAGGGCTCCCTGCCCGGCTCCTTCTTCAGGCTGCTTCTCAGGGGCTCCTTGCCCGGCTCCTTCTTCAGGCTGCTTCTCAGGGGCTCCTTGCCTGGCTCCTTCTTCAAATTGCTTCTCAAGGGCTTCCTGCCCGGCTGTATTGTCTGCTAACAGGGTTTCATCCTCCCCGCTGCTTTCCCCGGCCAGCACCCCCTCAAGGCTGTCCTCTGAACTGTCCGCATAAAGACTGTCCATCTCCTCAAAGTATCCGCTGTCCTCCAGGATTCCCTTTGCCTTATATTTTAAGACGCCATCTGTGAGCTCCTGGTCCGTATTATTCTTTATGTAAATGTCCAGGCAGACTTCATCGCCGACTTCGTATCCAGCCTCATGAGAAAGTACGGCAATCCACACCTCCTGCTCTGTGCCGGCATTGCCTTTAAATGAAACCTTGCCATTTCTCACTGCATCCGATGCAGACGCCGTATCCCCTTCCCCGCCCTCTGGCTCGGCGAAGACGGAATACGCAAACGAATTGCTGAATACAAAGGATAACATCATGGTCACCACCAGATAGCGGCTGACCCACCGCTTCAGGCCTGGTATGAGCTTACTCCACATTTAACTCCCCTCCTATTTCCTCTTCTTTCCCCTCTGCTTTATCTAAGGCACTGTCTATTAGCTTTAGCAGCTCCAGCGCACTTCGGAAATGGCTGGACTGCTTTTCCTCCACCCACAGGATTTTCCCCTGCCAGGTAGCATTTTCCCGATATTGGATCTGTATATTAAAGGTCCCCAGACGGCCTTTACTGGTCAATTCTTCCTGCTTTTCTCTCATGTCCCATACTTCCCTTTCCGCCACGATTTGGATCCGTCAGGCTCCTCTTGCCACCTCATAATATGGTCTGGGAACCTTAGACAGGCATGGGGGCCTTGGAAACCGGAGTCGTAACATCATACCGGCTTTCCCGCCTCCCGCTTCCGCTCAGCTCCTGATATCTCTGGTCAATTCTGGATATAATGCGGTCAATCCTCCCTGGCTCTGCTCCTGTCAAAAGCGCTAGATACTGGAAGTCACTGTATCGAGTATAAATATCCTCCCGCCGCAGGCTGTCCTGAATGGATTGGCAGAGCCACTTCGTCCGCTCCTTTCCCTGGATCGGCGGTGTGAATCCCGGAACCTCATTCCCGGCCTCTGTTCCTTCTAAGGTACACATTAGAAGAACCGTTGTTCTTCCGGTTCTTTCCATTATCCGGGTCATCACCCGGCTGCTGTCGAGAAAGCTGGGAAAGCTGCAGTAGTACGCTCCTGGCTTCCTATGCTCCTTAAGCTCTTGTCCGATTAATTCCAAGCTTTTCGAATACCCAAACAATTTATGCTCCATCTCCCGCAAACACTTCAGACTAGTATCTGTAGGCAGTACCCCAAGCTGTTCCATATACATCTGGGCAGTTTTCTGATAAAGCTGGATCGCCTTGTCCCTCTGGTCCATCCTCATCAGGCATTCTATCTGCTTTTCCTGCCAACGCTCAAGGGGATACAGCTTTGCCGCATAGGCATAAAGAGAATACAGCTCCTCGAAGCTTCCCTCCCTACTTAAAAGTTGATCCGCCTGCCTCATGGCAGCCTCATAAAGTCTCTTACAACGCGTCCGCTCTACTACCACCCATGCCTCCCCAGGAAGCCTTGGAAGCAGCTCTCCCCCATACCGCCGGATCGCCCCCAGCAGGCAGCCTTTTCTTTCCTCCGGCCCTATCTCTTTGTTCCCTGCTTTTTCCAAAAGCTCCTCTAATTCTTGCACATCCACCTTTACCAGGCTGTCGGTAACATATCTGCACTGCCCGCTTTTGATTACGATATCATCCTCCTTCGGCAGCCCCAGCTCCCGAAGCTGCTTCCGCAGACGGCAGACCATGTTATTCAGGTTATTATTTACATTCGGCCCCTCCGCCTGTCCATACAGGTGCTCCATCAGCCTTTCTTTTCTTATCCCTTCCTTTTTATGGAGTATCAGGATTAGAAAAAGCTGGATCGATTTAGAAAAATACTGCCGCTCAAAAGAAATCGGCTTCTGATCATACTCCATCGAAAAGCTGCCCAGCATCTTTACCTGCAGGACATGGGTTTCTTTCTTAGGAATGTTATTCATTTCTTCCCCTTTTATCATGCTTGCCTGTGAACAGTAACGTAGCGCGGTAACTCCTTATAAACAGCGGGGCATAAAGTAGACTTTATGCCCCGCTCGTGCTATAATGCAAATGTGGAAATTTTGACCGTAAAAACCAGTTTTTAGTATAATATATCGTCCATATATTCCAATATATCCTAATAAATAGATTGGTGACTAAACTCTACCTTTTTCCCCGCTTTTTTTAAAACAATTTGCTTTGTAACTTTTAAAGCATGTTGTCAGGCCAGCCCGGCAGGGGTGTGAACCGCAACCCTTTAAAAGCGGCTTACGCTATTTATTCTTGACTTCTCAGGATTCCATATTAAAATATACATTATGAGAATCTTAACCGTCAGGCCAAAGGATTCTTTAAGTATGCCTGTAAAAATGTGAACTAGTGTCTTGTCTGTATTATATTCAGTCAAGACACTAGCTGCCCACAAGGCAGATGTTTTATGTTTTTAGAATTGAATAAAGAAGGAGTATAAAATGAAACAATCTGAAGAACTACGCCGCTTGCTGGAGTCCATTGACCGCAGAAGCTACCCTGCCTATAAATCAGCCCAGGGAAGCTACGACTTCGGCAGCTTTATCCTGTCCATCGACCACGTTCAGGGAGATCCCTTCGCCGCGCCGTCTAAGGTCAGTGTTACCATCCCTCACCAAAGAGCCGGTTATCCAGCTGACTATTTCAACCAACCCTGGAAAAAAACCGCCCTGGAAGATTATCTGGTGCGCCAGTTCGGTCGGGAAATCGCCCAGTTTAACTTTAAAGCAAAGGGCTCCGGAAAAAGCGGCCTGATCGCCATCAGCTCCCCAGGCCCGGAGATTCTCTCCCGCACAGCCTGCGAATGCGGGAAATCCGGTATTACCGCCCGGTTTGAGGTAGGTTTCCCTGCCAATGGGCGCACCATTAATTCCGGGGAGCTGATCCGGATTTTATTTGATTTCCTGCCCCGGTGCGTCCGCAGCGTCTTTTTCTATAAGAGCCGGAAGCCGGAGGAAGTGCAGGCAGTCATCCACCTTTCCGAGGATCAGCATGCCATCCGCGAGGAATTAAAGAAGAATAAGCTGATCTCCTTCGTGGCAGATGGAGCGGTGCTGGCCAGGGAGAGCGGCATATCCAGCCGGCCTATGAAGGACAGTGTCCCCTTCACCTCCCCCGAGTCCTTACGTGTCACCTTCCAGCTCCCTCACAAGGGCCGGATCACTGGTATGGGCATTCGGGAGGGAATCACCCTCATCGTCGGCGGCGGCTATCACGGAAAATCTACCTTATTAAAAGCCCTGGAATTAGGAGTATATGACCATATTGCCGGAGATGGCCGGGAATATGTGATAACGGATGATACCGCTGTAAAGCTTCGGGCAGAAGACGGACGCAGCATAAATCAGGTGGACATCTCCCTCTTCATTAATGATCTGCCCAATAAAAAAGACACCCACAGCTTTTCCACTGCAGATGCCAGCGGCAGTACCTCCCAGGCAGCCGCCGTGATCGAAGGATGGGAGTCTGGCGCCCGGGCCTTCCTTATCGACGAGGATACCTCTGCCACGAATTTCATGCTGCGGGACGAGCTGATGCAGCAGATCATAAGCCGGGACAAGGAGCCTATCACCCCTTTTATCGAGCGGGCTAGAGGACTGCTAGAGAATGTCGGCATATCTACTGTCATGGTGGCGGGAAGCTCCGGTGCCTACTTTTACATCGCAGACACCATCATCCAGATGGACTGCTACCGCCCTCAGGATATCACAGAGCGGACCAAGGCAGCATGCGCCCAGTTCGGTGCAGATCCTACTGTAAATGCACCTGATTTTAAGCTGCCCCCCAAGGGGCGGAAGCTTTCCGCTGGTAAGAGCCCGCTTCCGGCTGCCCGGAATGCCGCCAGCTCCTCTACCCCCGAAGCTGCCAGAACCACCCACGGCAGGTACGACCGCGGCCAGGGACAGGGCCGTGGCAGAGATGGACGGGAGGAGCGGATTAAAACAAAAGTATATGGGAAGGACTCCCTTCAGGTGGGAAGGGAGCAGGTAGAACTGCGCTTTGTAGAACAGCTGATTCACAATGAGCAGACCGCCGCCCTGGCACAGATGGTCCGCTATTGTGTAGAGAAGCAGCTATTTGCCCGGTGTACGGTGGTGCAGATCGTAGACCTGCTAACGGCACAGATTGAAAAGGGCGGGCTTCCTGCTATCAGCGATTCCTCCTATGCCGCCATGGGACTCTGTATGCCCAGAAGGCAGGAGATATTCGCCTGCTTAAACCGGTATCGCGGGTAAGCCATCCGCAGAATAGGCCACGGGGCCTTAGCGGCATATTCCTATGTATAGGCCTGTGTATAAAAAAACCGCTCCGGAAGGATCCTTCCTTCCGAAGCGGTTTTTTATTCTTAATTCTTATTACTTCAGGGTAACCTTTGCGCCCTCGCCCTCTAACTTGGTCTTGATCTCCTCAGCCTCTTCCTTAGAAGCGCCAGCCTTAACTACCTTCGGAGCACCATCTACTACATCCTTAGCTTCCTTTAAGCCTAAGCCGGTAACTTCACGAACAACCTTGATAACCTTAACCTTGTTCGGACCAACCTCAGTTAACTCTACGTCAAACTCGGTCTTCTCCTCAGCTGCCTCTGCCGGGCCTGCTGCTGCTACCACTACGCCTGCTGCTGCAGATACGCCAAACTCTTCTTCACATGCCTTAACTAAATCATTTAACTCTAATACGGATAATTCCTTGATCGCTTCAATAAACTCAGCGGTGGTTAACTTTGCCATTTTAATTTCCTCCTGTTTTTGATTTTCCTATCTTGATTTTTCGTGCTTACATTAAGGCTTTATGCCTCTGCGCCCTTGCTCTCAGCAATCTGATTAAGCACACGAGCGAAATTGGTAATGGGGGACTGGATGCTTCCCAGCAGCTTTCCAAGAAGCTCTTCCCTGGACGGAATCGTAGCAACAACCTGGATTCCCTTGGCATCGTAGTAGGTTCCCTCTACCACACCTGCCTTTAACTCCAGCTTATCTGCAGTCTTAGCAAACTTTGCTAATACTCTGGCCGGCGCAGTTGCATCAGTCTTAGAAATTGCCAGTGCGGTAGGACCTTCCAGATCCGGCTCTAACGCAGCAAATACAGTATCCTTCGCGGCACGCTTGATCAGAGTGTTCTTAAAAACCTTGTAAGAAACTCCGGCTTCTCTTAACTGTTTTCTCAGAGCGGTATCCTGCTCTACGGTTAAGCCGCGGTAATCCACAACCACAGCGGAAGCCGCACCGTCAAATAATGCAGCAATCTCATCTACGATCGGCTGCTTTAACTCAACTTTTGCCATGTTCTTTACCTCCTGTTAAATTTTCGGACGCCTCAGCATCACCGCTTAAACGCCCTTGGGAGACTGCAAAAAGAAACCTTCCTGACACAAGGACAGAAAGGCTTTACAAAATTCTCCTATGAGCTTTGTAGATTCCTCGGCAGGCGTTATCATCTTATGCCATACGGCACCTGCTGTCTTTGGCAGTCAACAGTATGTATGTTAGCACAGAATCAGCGGGTTGTCAATCATTTTTACAAATAAAATAAGGCTAATATATTTCTACTTATAAATACATCATACTCTATTCGAAAGAAAAAAACACGGAAAAACAGTTCTTAAGCCTGTTCTCCCGTGTTTTCCCATATCTCAGCGATTTATATTCGCGAATCACAAATCTGCCTTCGCCTGCGAAAGCCTGCGCTCCCGCTCCCAAAAAGCATTAGTTAACCAGCTTTGCTACATTCAGCTTCACGCCGGGACCCATGGTAGAGGTCATGGTTACGCTCTTTAAATAAGCGCCCTTTACTGTGCTTGGCTTAGCCTTCATGATTGCATCCATAAGCGTCTGGAAGTTGTCCGCTAACTGCTCCTCTGTGAAAGAAGCCTTACCAATCGGAACATGCACAATGTTATTCTTGTCAAGTCTGTACTCGATCTTACCAGCCTTGATGTCATTGATCGCCTTGGTAACATCCATGGTTACCGTGCCGGCCTTGGGGTTGGGCATCAGGCCCTTAGGACCTAAGATACGGCCCAGACGGCCAACCACGCCCATCATATCCGGGGTAGCAACAACCACATCAAAGTCCAGCCAGCCTTCGTTCTGGATCTTCGGAATCAGCTCCTCAGCTCCTACGAAATCAGCGCCTGCTGCCTCAGCCTCATCGGCCTTCGGTCCCTTGGCAAACACTAAGATACGAACTACCTTTCCAGTTCCGTGAGGCAGAACTACTGCACCACGAATCTGCTGGTCTGCGTGACGTCCGTCACAGCCGGTTCTGATATGAGCTTCAATGGTTTCATCAAATTTCGCAGAAGCATTTTTCTTAACTAATGCAATCGCATCCGCAGTGTCATACTGTGTCATACGATCCACGGTCTTCGCTGCTTCTACGTATCTCTTTCCTCTTTTCATTATAAATAACCTCCTGTGGTATTGTCGGGGATTGTCCCTCCCACGTTTCTAATATCATCAGCTTACGCTGCAAACAGCGGGACTTTTCCTTCCCAATTAATCAACTACGGTGATACCCATACTTCTGGCAGTACCGGCGATCATGCTCATCGCGGCCTCTACCGATGCGGCATTTAAATCCGGCATCTTCAGCTCTGCGATCTTCTGCAGCTCAGCTTTTGTAATGGTAGCTACCTTGGTCTTGTTGGGAACTGCAGAACCGGATTTCAGTTTGCAGGCCTTCTTTAAAAGGACAGCTGCCGGCGGGGTCTTTGTAATGAAGCTGAAGCTTCTGTCTGCATAAACAGTGATAACCACCGGGATGATCAGATCGCCCTGGTCCGCTGTTCTTGCATTAAACTCTTTGGTAAACTGCACAATATTCACACCATGCTGGCCCAGAGCAGGACCAACTGGCGGTGCTGGTGTTGCCTTACCAGCAGGAATCTGTAATTTGATGTAACCTGTTACTTTCTTTGCCATCTTAGGCACCTCCTAAATTATGTGGTATTGTCGGGGATTTCCCTCCCACCAGCCTTCCCTCCCGGGAAAGCCGATTTTTTGTTACGCGGCCAGACGGCCGAAGTAGATGAATTACTGCATCTTTTTCACTTCATTGAAGCTTAATTCCACCGAAGTTTCACGGCCTGAGAACATCTCAACATTAATCTTTACAGACTTCTTGCTCTCATTAATTGACTGGATCGCCCCGACGGTATCCTTCCAGGGTCCGGCGATTACTGTAATCATATCGCCCACCTCGAAGTCAACAACCAGCTCAGGCTCACTCATCTCCTGGAAGCCCAGATTCATCATCTCCTCCTCAGAGAGGGGGGTGGGATCCGAGCCCGGGCCCACGAAGCCGGTGACGCCCCGCGTGTTCCGCACCACGTACCAGGTATCCTGGTTCATCACCATCTTTACCAGCACATATCCCGGGAACATCTTCTTATCCGCCTGCTTCTCCAGACCATTCTTTAATTCGGTTACTGCCAGCATCGGCACAGAAACCTCCAGGATCTGATCCTGCAGATTCCGGTTCTCAATCGTCTTTTTAAGGTCTACCTGTACTTTGTTTTCATAGCCTGAGTAGGTATGAACCACATACCAGTTCGCTTCTGACATATCTTCACCTTTGCCCTTAATGAATAATAAGATTAATACCAAACTTGAAAATCATGTCCAAGACACCAATCAGTACACCCAAACTCAGAGACACTGCCAATACAACAGCGGTCTGCTTCGTCACTGTCTCTCTCTCCGGCCAAACGATCTTCCGAAATTCAGCCTTCAAGCCTTTCCAATAGTTCTTTTTCGGAGTTTTTGCCTTCTCCGCACTTGCATCTTCCATAATTTCACATCCTTTACATTACTTGGTTTCCTTGTGCAAAGTATGCCTTTTGCAGAATCTGCAATACTTTTTCGTTTCCATTCTGTCAGGATGAGTCTTCTTATCCTTAGTCATGTTGTAATTGCGTTGTTTACATTCTGTACATGCCAATGTAATTCTCGTGCGCACGACTTCCACCTCCACTTAAATTATCGTTTTTTGGGCCGGTCCTTTCATTATTTTGGGCATAAAAAAAAGACCTTACTTCTTCCATTCGCTCGTTAACTATACCACATCTTTCAATATTCGTCAATCATTTTCTTTCGATGGCGATCTTTTTGACATCTTTTCATTAAAAGACATATATATTGCTATTTAAGTGAGTCGCGAATGGTTAGGGATCTCTGGCTAAGTGTACTGCCCAACCCTTTAAGAATCTCTGGCTAAGTATTTTGCAGTTCGTTAGGAGTCGCAAGGGGCGGTGGAAGGTGCAGGCGCATATTCGCCAGGAAGGTACGCTTGCTGGGGCGCGTAGCTTCCCGGCGAATATGCGCCTGCACCCATACCCCGAAAACCCGGGATCCCTAATGGGTAACGACACACACTTGGCCAGCGAATCCTACCGGGTTGCGACACCCACTCACCCAGCGATCCACTAAACCTTCAGTCATCCCTACCCGCCCTCAAAAGCGGAAAAATTCATACAGCAAATACCCCAGCGTTAAACAAAGCCCCAGGCAAAAAAGCATCAGTCCAAATGAGAAGCTCTCCTCCACCAGATACCCCAGGCGAAATACCGCTCTTTCCCGGTTTCGGAAGCGTTCTTCCCTGGCGGATGGGATGTGGACCCGCTTTTCCTGTAGGGGGCGATGGGTGGTATATCTGGCCAGCACGATTATGCTGTCAGAGAGATGGTCCATAGCACGGCAGATCAGGGAGGATACGGCCAGAAAGACTGAGACTGCTGCTGGGATCAGGTATCGATCCAGCCAGCTGCACAGGGCGCCCCATACTCCCGGAAGAAATGTAAGGAGAAGAGGGCGGTATATCCGATCCTCCAGATCCAGAAAGCCTGGCCAGCGGTCTACATACTCCTTTTCCATCGCTTTGTCTTCCTGGCCTGAGGTTGCGTGGGGATGGTCTGAGGTAATCTCCCTCATCAAATACCTTCGGATCACGAAGCAGTAAAGCAGCACTCCCAGCCCTATGGAAATCCCCCCTCCCTTTAGATTTTCCAGGGCAAAATAGTGCACCTTGTGTTCCATTTCTCTTAGGCCGAAAAAGGTCTGTCCCATCTGAGCCAGATAATCCATAGTCCAGGCCGGAGTACATCCCATAAAAGGAATCAAAACCGCGGGAATCAGGAGAGCCAGGGCGCTTACAGGGCTCATGGAGGCACGTTGTTTGTCAAATTCCTCCTGCCGGAACGGATGTCTTTCTATAAAAACAGCAATAAACAGCTTCAGCATATAGGAAACCGTCATTCCGCCGGTAAGCAGGAAAATCCATTCTGCCCCGATCCAAAAAAGCGGCGCTCCCCCTATGCCTTTCAGCGGAGCCAGCCCCTTTGCCGCCAGATGGCCATATTCAACAATGCTTTCATGAAGCAATGTTTTACTCGCATATCCGCTCCACAGGGGCACACCGGAAATTCCCAGAGCTCCCATGGCAAAGCAGAAGGCCAGTACCGGCTTCCTCCTTCCAAATCCCCGAATCTCATTTAAATCCAGCTGGTGCAGATTCATAAATACCGCGCCGGCGCACAGAAATAAGGTCAGCTTAAAGAACGAGTGGTTTACCATATGGAGAAAGGCTCCTCTGGCAGCCAGCACAGGATTTTCCCCGGCAGCTGCCAGCATGGAATACATTCCCACGCCGGTGAGGATGAAGCCAATCTGGGACACCGAGGAGCAGGCCAGGGTCCGCTTCAGGTTGATGGAAAACATTGCCAGAAGCGCTCCCAGAAACATGGTGACCAGCCCCAGCCCCGTAATCAGAAGCCCCCACCAGGAATCATCCCCAAAAATCTGGCAGGAAATCACGATGATTCCAAACACGCCGGTCTTGGTGAGTATTCCGGACAGCAGGGCGCTGGCAGGCGCCGGAGCTACCGGATGGGCCTTAGGCAGCCAGATATGCAGGGGAAAGCACCCGGCCTTGGCTCCAAATCCGAAGAGCAGGCAGGCGCCGGCCGCGTACAGCCTGGCCTTCTCTCCTTCCTGAACCGCCCTCTGCGCCGCCTCCTTAAGCTCCTCCATCATCAGCGTACCGCAAAGATCCTGGAGTAAAAGCAGCCCCATTAACATCACCAGGCCGCCGATGACTGCCACGGATAAATAGGTTTTCGCCGCCCGGACAGACTCCCGGGTTCCGTCAAAAATCACCCACACAAAGGAGGTAAAGGACATCATCTCAAAGAAAATGAAGGTGGTGTACAAATCCGCTGATAAAAATACCCCGATTGTGGCAAAAAAGGTTATCCAGAAGAAGCAGTAGTAAGATGCCTTGCTTTTATAATGCGCCATATATTCTGTGGAAAAAATTCCGCTGACTGCCCACATCAGCGCAGCGATTCCAACATAAATCAGGCGAAACCCGTCCAGCTTCAGATGCAGGCCCAGTCCGCAGAAGCCAGCCAGTTCATATTCCCATCCCAGCCTCATGCCGCCTCACCTCCAATCACAGTCAAAAGCTTTGTCAAGGGCTGGGAATGCAGCCCCAGGACAAGGATTACCACAGCAAACACCACCAGGGGAAGAAGCATGTTCCAGCCAGGATCCAGATTACCGTCCTGCCCTCCGGGCTGCTCTTCCCTCTGCCCTTCTGAAAGGTCAGTTCCAGATACAGAGGGCAGGGCTTTTCTAGAGGTACTCTCCCTTCCTGGGAAATACCCCCGTATCACCACAGTCAGCATATACATCGCGGTCATCAGAGCCGAGTAGAGGAGCACTGCCACCGCCGCAAATGGAAGCACTCCCCATTTGCCGAAGGATTCAAGGCTTTCCATTCCGCAATGAAATGCTGCCCCAGCGATGCTCCACTTACTGATAAATCCCGCAAACACAGGGATGCCGATGAGAGAAAGGCTAGCTACAGTCAGGCAGCCAAAGGTTACCGGCATCCTTCTTCCCAGCCCATCCAGCTCATAGATATACGTCTTCCCCGTCTGATGCATCACTGCGCCGGCGCAGAAGAAAGAACAGATTTTCATAAAGGCGTGGGCAACCATATGGCACAGCGCCGCCGCAAGTCCCAGAGGACTCATCATAGCGGAGGCCATCAGGATATAAGACAGATTGCTGATGGTTGAGTAGGCTAAGCGCCGTTTCCAGTGGGCCTCCCGCACTGCCATGGTAGAGCCGTACAGAATCGTCGCCATGGCTGCCGCCATCACCGCCCATTGTGCCCAGCTTCCCCGCAGAAACGCAGTGCCAAAGCTAAAGTAGGTCAGACGAAGGATGGCAAAGGCGCCGGATTTTACCACGGCCACCGCATGAAGCAGCGCCGTCACCGGCGTAGGCGCCACCGTAGCCAAAGGCAGCCACCGGTGGCAGGGGAATACCACAGCCTTTACCCCAAAGCCAAAGAAAGCCAGGAGATAGATAAACAGCAGCGTATTTTTTCTGGCATTCGCCTTTCCCAAGTCCAGAATCCCTCCGGGAAGAAATACGGTATTTCCCGTGGAAGAAAAGGTCAGCACAAACACCAGCCCTAAAAAGGCGAAGGCTGCACCGCCGATGGAATAGTAAAGGTATCTCCGGCTGGCCCTTCTGGCCTCTTTCGTCATGGGAAACAGCACCAGCGGAAAAGTAGCCAGGGTTAACAACTCATAGAAAAGGTACAGCGTCATCAGATTTCCCGATAAGGCAATTCCCGCCGTCACCCCGTAGGTCATCAGATAATAAGAAAAAAAGGTTACGTTCCGTTTCTCCCCCTTCATATATTCAAAGGAGTACAGTACCGCCAGCGGCCACAAAACGCTGATCATCCCGGCAAACACCTTTCCCATCTTATCCAGGCAAAACATTACCTTCAGCTCTCCGTAAAGGCGGAACAGCACAAAGCGTTCCCCTTCCCCGGTTCGAAAAATCAGCCACCATAGCACCAGGCTGTTTGCCAGGGTAATGATAGCGGCATACCAGAAGAGCCCTTTTTCCCTCCTGTCCCTTTCTGCCTGGCGGCCAAACAGGCCAAAGCACAAAAGCCCCATGCCGCCAGCCAGCGGAAGGAGGGCCGGCACGCACAATAATACTTGATTCATCCCTTATCCCTCCATCCTACAAAACCGCCTCTGCGATTCTCTGAAGCATCCCCAAAAGCGGCCCGGGAAAGCAGCCGAAAAGCACCGCAGCCACCGCCAGAACCAGCACCGGCGCCAGCATCTGCCAGGATGGCTCTCTGCCCAAAAGTTCTCTCTCCTTAAGCTCTCCTCCGTCGAAATCCGCCCCGGGGAAAAAACCGTCTATGGTCAGCGGAAGCAGATATCCGGCGGTTAAAAGCGCACTGATCAGAAGAATTACCGGCCCTGCCCAGGACCAGGCTCCACAGCCAGAAGCTAAGGCCCCCTGGGCCAGATACCACTTGCTGACAAATCCGCTGGCCGGAGGAATCCCCACCAGGGACAGGGAGGCGGCTGTGTAGCAGCCAAGCATCACCGGCATGACTCTTCCCAGGCCCCGCATCTCATCCACCCTGGTCCAGCCGGTTTGAAAAATTACCGCTCCAGCCGCTAAAAACAGCGCATTCTTAGCCAGAGAGTGGAATACTACATGGGACAGCGCCCCCACAAAAGCAGTAGGCTCCAGCAGGCTCAATCCAAACAAAACATAGGAAACCTGGCTGACTGTAGAGTATGCCAGGCGTTTTTTCATCACCGGCTCCCTGTAGGCCAGCATAGAGCCCATAAAGACAGTTAACAGCGTCAGAAAAATCCATCCCTGCTGAACCCAGGTTCCCCGAAGCCGCTCCGGACCCGCGATAAAGAATACCACCCGAATCAAAGCCAGCACCCCGGACTTTGTAATGACCCCGGAGAGCACCGCGCTGGCCGGAGCCGGGGCCACCGGATGGGCCGTAGGCAGCCACCCGTGAAGGGGAAACATGCCGGCCTTTGTCCCAAAGCCCAGCACCATGCAGAAAACCGCCGCCAGAAAAATCCCTTCCCTTCCCGCAAGGTCCACCGCCTCTGCACCCCCGGGCACAAAGGTTAAATCTCCCCACACCGACGCAAAGAAAAAGATTCCAAATAATGCCAAAAACGCCCCTGCGATGGAATAAAATAAATATTTCAGTCCGGCTGCCACCGCCTCCCGGCTCCTTTCATGAAGCACCAGGGGCAGGGAGGTTAAGGTTATCAGCTCATAAAATACATAAAAGGTAATCAGATTCCCGGAAAAATCCAGCCCCATCAGCACACCCAGGACGATCAGGTAAAACCCGAAAAAACGGCTCTCATCCTCTTCATGGGTCATATAGGTAACCGAATAAATCCCCACCAGAAGCCACACCACCGCGGTCAGGGCCGCAAACAGCCGCGCCACGCCGTCAATCTGAAAATCAATTCCCACATACTCAGTCAGCTGCCACAGGTGAAGATGATATTCCCCTCCAAGGGCCAGCGCCGTAAAAAAAGCTCCGCCTGTCAGACCGAAAAAAAACACACCCAAAAGCATCCTTCGGTTTTTCCTAAGATTCTTCCCTGTTAAAATGGTAATCCCTGCAAGCACCGGAAGCACAACCGGAAGCAGTAAGATCATATTTCCTTCCATAAGGCACCTCCCTAATCAAACATGGCCAGTCCTGCCGCAATGGCCCGCACAACCGGCTGTGACATCAGGCCCAAAAACAGATTCAACAAAATAAAGCAGATAATCGCGCCGCCAAACACGGTTGGAGCGCTTTTTCGGCCTGAGAAGGCCTCCCGGGAAGCCTCTCCTGTCCCGAAAAGGCCTTCCTCTGTCCCCTGGGCTCTCAGCTGGCTGGCCTCCCCTCTCCCGTATAGGGTAATCACCAGCCGCAGAAAATAAATAGCATTCAGCACCGTACTCACCGCCAGTCCGATTAAGGTAAGCATCATCTTATGAGGCGTCTGGAGCGCCGCGGTGGCAAATAACAACTTGGAAATAAATCCGGACAGCATGGGAAAGCCAACCATGGACAGCGCCCCCACAGTAAATCCTATCCCTGCCAGATGATTCCGGTATCCGGCGCCTCTAAGGCTCCGGAAATCCTTCTTCTCCCCGGAAACCTCATACAGCCCTACCGCGCTGATAAACAGCAGCGCCTTGGTGGCAGAATGGGTAAACATGTGAAATACTGCCGCGATCATCCCGTTCTCCGTGCCCAGGCCGATTCCCATATAAATATATCCAATCTGAGCCACAGAGGAATAGGCGATCATCCTTCGGGTATCTGTTTCCATAATAGCATGGACAGACCCCATAATCATCCCCGCCAGCCCGAATAAAAACAGTACATTGACCATCCTGCTGGCTATTACATTTTCCTGTCCCAGAACCCGATAAAAAATTTTAATCAGCAAGAAGATATATCCCTTGGAAACCAGGCCCGATAAAATCGCGCTGGCTGTCGGCGTGGCATAGCCATAGGTATAAGGAATCCATGAGTGAAATGGATAGAGACCGCTTTTAATCGCAAGCCCCACGCTGATCACCGCCAAAATCACCAGCATGGGAATCTCATAGCTGCCGGCTGCCTCGATAGCCGCCACCGCTGCCTTGGCCGGACTCATCAGCAGATGTCCGGTTACATCGTAAAGCAGCGTCAAACCGATTAAAAACAATCCGGATCCCAGCTGGCTCATAATCATATACCGGATCGCCGCTGAAAAGCTCCGCCCCTTCTGGCGAATCATAATCAAACCGCATCCGGCGATGGTATTAATCTCCACAAACACATATGCGGTAAATAAATCATTGGTATAAATCAGCGCCAGCAGCGAGCTGAGCATCAGGTCAATCATAATAAAAAACAGATTCACCTTGGATGCCTCCACATCCTCAAAGGTATACCGCATCCCTCCTGCCACAGACAAAAGCATAATCATACTGAATAAAAGCGCCGTCAGCCCCTCCAGCACACCGGCACGGATTTCATTGCCCCAGGGCGCCGGAAAATGTCCCATCATGTAAGTATAGCTTTCTCCTGCCCCCAAACAGTAAGCAAGAACTGCCGCCGACATCACCATCGTGGCCACAAGGGCCGCAAGGCTTAAATTTCTGGCCTGTTTTCCAGATAACACAGAGGAGAGGATCCCGGAGAACATGGCCAGGATAATGGAGAAAAAGGGGAAATTCTGTACCAGCGTCATGATCTCTCCTCCTTTTTCACCTGCATGAAAATTTCATCTAAATCCAGGGAATGATACCGCTCGTACAGACGTATGGTCAAAGCCAGCATCAAAGCCGTGGTGCTGACGGAAACCACAATGCCGGTAAGCACCAGACCGCTGGGCACCGGGTTCATGTAAGCGGAGGCCTCCTGGATGCCATCAGTTACAATAGGCACCATTCTCCCCTGAATATACCCCTTTGCCGCCAGGAACAGATAGACTGCTGTATCCATCACATTCATTCCCATAATCTTCTTAATCAAATTCCGGTGAAGCAGCAGCATGGTAAACCCAATACCGAATAAAATCATCGCAACCGTTTCTTCTATATTGTAAAGCAAGTGGGATGCCATTTATATTCCTCCCTTCCGGAACAGAGTATAAAATGCGTACATGGTGCAGGCCACCACCAGCCCCACACAGATATTTAAGGGCAGGATCAAACCGCTGCTGAGGATATCTCCCGGCGTTCCCAAAGGAATTCCGCTCTCCATATGGTTTGCCCCGGTAAAGAAGGAATAGCTTTTTGCCAGGCAGTAAAAGGTTAGGGCGCTGACCGTAATCCTCCGGTAAGTCCGCCCGTTAAACATCTGCTCCGTCTTCTGGAAACCAAAGGCATTCAGATACAGGATCAGGCCGGATCCCAGCACGGCTCCCCCGGAAAACCCGCCTCCCGGAGACAGATGGCCATTTAGAATAATGTAAATTCCAAAAACCATAATTACCGGAACCAGCACACAGGCGCATTTCTGGAGGATGATATCATTTTTCGGCTCAAACACCCGGTCGTTGGCCTCACGTTTCCGCTTCTCTGCGTCCCCGCTTCCCCCGTCATCATCGATGCGCAGCAGAACCAGCACGCAGCAGGAGGCGATAAACAGCACGCAGGATTCCCCAAAGGTGTCAAAGGCCCGGTAATCCAGAATCATTCCTGTAACCATATTCACCGCCCCGGTCTCCTCCAGCCCCTTCTCGATGTAGCGGGCGCTGACCTCATTATTATCCGGGTTCCCCGCATTTCCAAAAGCCGGGAGATAGGCAATGGTCCATAAAAGAACGCAGATAATTCCCAGGCAGAGAAAAATCGACATAATCTGATAGAACTTCCTGTAAAGCCGAAGGCCTCTGCCTCCTGGCTCTCTTAGGGCTGGTAATGTATCTGGTTCTGTCCCCCCGGGGCTTAGCGCCACATCTTTTTCTGGCTCCCTGGGGCTTAGCGCCACATCTTTTTCTAGATCCCCGGGACTTAGCGCCACATCTTCTTCCGGCTCCCTGCCCCTGTCAGTCCCCTCCAGGGAAGCAGCGGTCGAAGAAGGAGCCTTAGACAGCCCCACCCCTCCTTCTGTCAGAGGGTCAATCTCCCCCTCCAGCCAGCGCTTAAACCTCCGCCACCGGCTGTTCTCATAATTATCCCTCCTCCGGCTCATCCTGCTCCTCCTTTCGGATCGCCTTGATCTTTTTAAGCGTGACAAAAAATAAAATACTGGTCACCCCGGCGCCCACCGCCGCCTCCGTAATCGCCAGGTCCGGCGACTGCAGCAGCACCCAGATCACACACATAATCAGGCTATAGGACATAAAAATAATAATCGACGTAAGCAAATCCCTGGTAAACCCTACAGAAACCGCACAGACTATAAGCCCCAAAAGCAAAACACATTCAAACAGCTTCATCGATTTTCTCCTCCAAAGACTCCTCCCGGTTTTTCCGAATCACCTGGATTTCTCCCAGCTCCTCATCGGTCATCATCTCCAGCCGGCTAATCATATGTCCGGAAACCGGGCTGGCCATCCAGAAAAATAAAATCACTAGCAGCAGCTTCAGAGAGTCAAAGCTGAACCCCCGCACGACAATCAGCCCTAAAAACACAAACAGAATCCCCAGGGTATCTCCCATAGCTGCCGCATGCATCCGGTTCAATGCCTTGTGAAACCGGTTCACACCAAATACCGCCAGCGCCATAAAAACAATTCCCATCAGCAGGAAAAGCGCCGCAGCTCCAAACCTGCACCACGATCCAATCATTCTCTCACATCCTTTTCTTTACCGGACCGCTCCCCTTGGCGGCCTATATTATCCTCGATGGCTTCCATATTCGCCTCCATATGCTTCCCTTTTAAGAAAACTCCTGTATAAACCTTGCTTAAAACTACCACCCCCAGGAAGCTGATCATGGCATAGATCAGGCAGATATCCACCAGGTAATTTTCCCCCAGATATACAGAAAGGATAGAAATAATCATAATCGTCATGGTTCCTATCATGTTCACCGCGATAATCCGGTCCGCTACCCTTGGCCCCTTTACCGACCGGATCATGCTGATGATAATCAGCATAGCCAGGATCAGCACCGCTCCCATAAAAAGCAACTGGTATGCCTCCTCGATTCCCTTCATCCTACACCCCTCCATCCCGCACTTCATCCTGCTTTTCCCGGTTCTCCTGGCAAATCACTGCTTCCATCCGCTCCAAAAGCTCTACAAACACGGAGGCTTCCATCCCCTCCGCCAGCTCCTGGTCCAGGCAGTGGACGCAGAAATGATTTTCCTCCAGAGCTACGGTAATCGTTCCCGGCGTTAAGGTAATGGAATCTGCCAGCATCACCTTCGTCAGGCCAAATCTCAGCTTCGTATCAAAATACACCAGAGCAGGCTCTGGCTGAAGCTCCGGGGAAAGGATGAGCTTTAACACACACACATTCGCCTT
>CATOJE010000032.1 GCA_951800145.1 uncultured Lachnospiraceae bacterium
GTCTCAATCCTTGTTTTAATGGATTCTCTTTTCTTACACTATATGATATGTATGTTGATCATATAGCCCATCAATAGTCTCAATCCTTGTTTTAATGGATTCTCTTTTCTTACAAGTGGAGGAAATGGTATGAAAGTCTGGATTACAAAATATGTCTCAATCCTTGTTTTAATGGATTCTCTTTTCTTACAATTAATGCTGGGATCTTGATGACCCTTGATCTGTTCCGTCTCAATCCTTGTTTTAATGGATTCTCTTTTCTTACACCACCTATTAAAAATATACTAAATATTGTGTTTTCTATATCTACCACTTACAATTTCTCACTTTTTAATATTATATATTTTTCGTCATTATTCATATTTTTTCCTTTTTCAAAGCACTAATATTTGTGTACTAATTACACATTCTGACACATGGTATATTTCAGACCATACCTTGTCCATAGTGCAATTTCACTTATTCACTCCTAAAACTCTCTCCTCACATACGCAAATCTTTACCGTTTCCTCAACCGTATTTATCTTTGACATATCAATATTCGGATAATCACTGCTGCTGGCCTTACTTCCAGCCTTATAGAACTCCGCTAACAAAGCGGAGTTCCAATGAGGCAAAACAGCCTCGACGGACAATAGCGACATTTGCATTCTAACATCATATGACTACCTCCCCGTATAATAAGAACTGATGTTGCATCTCTTTCTGATGATTAAAGTATATCGTAATTTTATAACTTTGTACAATTACTGAAAGGAAAACATTTTGCGATTTTGCTTTCTTTTGAATATCTTATTGGATATTCCAACCCTCACATGCTGATCCACATCGGTACCGCAATCGTCTGCCCATTGACCACAATTCCATTAATCAGAGAAACCTGTGTTGCATATCTCCCATAATATTCTTTCACCGTTTCATCCTTAAAAACTCCCCCCGCCTGGATAAATATTAATGGTTTTTTAAATGGGGCCTCTGAGATAGCATATTCCCGATCTAACTTTCCGTATTTTACCAAAGTTTTATATCTTCCCTCTGTCGGATCATTTTTCGCCGGGATAAAATTAGATAGTGCAACAAATCCATTGCTTCGTTTACAATTCCGCAGTTCCTTTTCCTCCTGCCAGCCCACAACGTCAAACGCTCCTTTGCCAGTGGACTTATCTTTTCCGATCCCCAGCAGGAACATCATCTCTATCACGGTGCGCAGTCTGTCCTCCGACAGTGTGGATAGAACATAAATGTCATATGTATGGCCTTCCTCCACAAAAAATTCGTCTTCTCCATACAGGCTGCCGCTTCCTTCAATATTTTTTACGATTCCCTCCTGCCGGGACACCATGTTATGAACCACGGCCTGTTCCATGATTCCTTCATCGCGAAGTCCCTCTGTAAAACCATGGCAGTTTCCTTCCTGGATTTTTTGAAACCATGACCTGGTCACATATTTCGCAGATTTTAATTTCTTATGCTTTTGATAGGCCTTCTTTCTCTCTTCCTTTGTCTCGATCTGCTCAAAGTCAGCTGCCATGTCCCGGATCCCCAGGGGGAGGGGAAGCGTTCCACCTGGAAATGCATTGGAAAATGTAACCTGCTGCCTTCCAGACTTTAATTCTTCCAGAAGCTCTGTCAGCGCTCCCTCTCCATAGCTGTACCGGTAACTCCAGCAGAATGCTCCAAACAGAGTATCTCCCTGAAGTGGTGATGCAAAGGACGTGACCGGCCTGATTGCCGCACGATACAATACCATTACTTCACCTCGATTACCTTCCATTCTCCCTCAAATTTCACCTGACCATATCCTCTGGAACCGCTGCCTCCCAGATAAGAGAGCTCTACCATTTCCAGCGCCTTCTCCACCGTCCCTTTTAATTCCTTCTCCTGGTCTTTGTCAAAGATCTGTACCAGTATCTCCAGCCGAAATTCCAGTCCGGCCGGTACACGTTCCATAAATCTTGGGGCTTCAGCAGTACCTTTGTCTCTCTTGATAAGGTTCTCCGCCTTCAGCTCCAGATATCCCCCTCTCTCCACCGGCATATCCCGAATCCTCCTTCTGGACTCATCTGTCAGCTCACAATCTCTGACGATAATTCTGGTAGGAGCGGAAGCAGCATTTGGGTTCATATGGGCCCCAAACAGAGTGCACACCAGACATTTTTCATCTCCGCATCCGCACGGCTTGGATTTATCACCAAACCCTTTTGCATTCTTCATCCCGTAGATTTTCTCCAACTGAGATCTCATTTTCCCCTTCAGGCTTGACCCAGGAATATAGGGTTCTCCTGTGAGAGGATTCTTTACCACTTCACTGTCTGCACCGCCGATATTCAGCTCGTTGCTCGCTCCTTTAATTGCCAGGCCTGTCACCAGTTTGATAGTACCTTCGTATTTACAGATCTTCTCCAGTTTCATAACTGCCCTCCTAGTTTTTTTCTTTTGGTAAATATGCGACAATCGATTCAAAGTGTTTTACAAACGCATTCAGGTCATCCACATTATGGAGCGCCATAATATTATCATTGATAAAATTTTGAAACAGTTCCGACACGGTTCCGCGGCTCATGGCATACTCCGCATAGGGGATCAGACGTTTCAGCTCCGCCTCCACTGTTCCGAAATGATTGTTTTTCAGCTGCAGAAGCCCCTGTATCCGCAGTACATATTCATAAAATTTGCGGACCTGGCTCCGCTTGTTCTGCGGAGTGTTGGGCTTCTCCCATTCATCCTTACTGGCCAGCTTTCTGGCAATCTCCTTCGAATATTCTACGATATACTCTGGCTTTAACACGCTCTCACCTTCAGCCGTCTCAAAATATCCCCCTGACAGATAACCTTTGGGAAGCTGGCCTTTCTGGTAATTGCTGTTAGAGCTATTCCTTCCGCCTCCCATCCTGTTTCCATAATTTCTGTTGTCGTATGCCATTACACCCGCTCCTCCTTCGTGATATTCAATGCATAGGCGATGGCCGCCTCCGCAAAAAACAGGTTCTTCTTTACAACTCTCAAATCTGCCGCATTCTCCGACAAATCAGGTACATAGTCATCCAAAAACCATTGCAGCTCAGGATTCATTTTCTTTCCCAGCTCCTCATAATTCCTCTGCCTGTCATAGTGAAATAATGGCTCAAACATAAGGGACATAACATCGTGATTAACCAGGAATTCCCGGTACATCCGGCTATAGGTGCCTATCCTCCTGAGGATACCTACACTTACCTTCTTATCCTCCAGAAGCCTTGCCAGTTTTTCTCCCGTCTCCAGCTGCTCCCTCAAATCTTCCCATCCGAACAGCTGCCCTAAAAAGCTGACTCCATCTCTTCCCGTCTTCTCCGGGTATAGCTCTTTGATTGTCTTGTTCTTTACCTTTTTCAAACTCTCCTCACTCAGCTTTGCCATATTGGCGATGTGTTCCCTGGTCTGGAATACGCTTACTGCTGCCGAGATGGTGAGTGCCGGGTTCTGTGCCGTAAAATTTCTGAAAGCCCTGCTAATCTCCACCGCCAGATGGGGGATCACATCCCACGGCCCTATAAGGAAGAGGTCGTCCCCGCCCGAGAACACACTGTATACATTCCTATATTCTTCTCTCTGGCTTATGAGCTGGTTCACATACCCTGAAAAAAATATTTCAAGGAATCTGGACATCGTATTAACCCTGGAAATCGTTCCGAAATGCCGTTTGCCCGTCCGGAGTCCGTCTGCAAAGATATATCCCAGTGTATCCACATCTGCTTTCAGGACTGCCAAGCGTTTCGTTCCTCTAGATTCTTCCGCCATATCGTCGAAAGTCATCACATCCCCATCTGCACGATCTGTTGGAATATGATTTGCCATATACCGGATCTTTAAGGGAGCCCCTTTTGTCTGCTCCGGAAGATTTGTCCCATTAATCTGCTCCGTCAGAAATGCTTCATCTTTCTTAAACTCCGACCACAGCCCGATCCAGTAATTCCCATAGATGTGATAGGCTCCCTCTTTTTTTCCGCGGTAATAAGATATATATCTGAGCCTGGGAAGTCTGCCCCCAATCTCCGTCTGCACCGCACAGTTTGGACAATACTCCTGATTCCGATCCGTAAGTTCTCTCTGACAGGACTCACAGACGTGCTTTCCTGCCAGTTCTTTGTACAGACTAAACTTATCTTCTATCCAGCCGTCACCGTCAGTCAGACTATGGTGGAATGCCATGGCCTTCTTTTCACCCAGAACTCTCATGATTTCCGTCACGGACTGACTATAGTACTCCAGACCATCAGCCCCCATGGTGATCCATGCCAGGTGGATCGCGATCTGGCCTTTAAACAGTGACAGAAAACTTTCTTCTATCTCTTTTTCGATGGTTTCCAGAAGCTGGTCTGAATCTGCTGTATTAGGAAGCAGCAGATAGAATTTCCCTCCCGTTAACATCAGAATATGGTTCTGAGTCAGGCCAAACTGGTAAATTATATCCTGAGCAATGGCTGACACTGCCACATCTACATAGAAAGACCTGGCGCGGAGCCGTTTTGCCACACCCTTCTTATTGACATTTGCCACAGAAAACACATAATTCTGAATCCCTGAGAAATCTCCTACCACCAGCTTAAAGTATTTTCCTTCTGGATCCTGGCTTCTGGCCATGCAGTCTGCAATAGCACCGGCGATCCTGGACTGGTTATACAGGGAGATATCTTCTCCCTCATAATCCGAGGCCGTGATACACCATGCATATCGTCTCAGCAGCCCGTCAAAAATGACGATAAAGTCTTCCCATGTTCCCGGCGCATAGTCTTTCAGGGATTTCAACTCTTCCATAAACTCCTTAGAGAGCTCTTTTCTCTGTTCATCACTGCCTTTTTCCTCGGGAAACACTGCTTCCGGTGACTCTTTCCTGATGGAATAATACATCTTTTTCTTTTCGCTCTGATCTTTTACCGTAACTCTTGAGAATACACTGGTAAGATTTCTTCCCTTCGCCAGCTTCTCCTTGACTTCGGACTCACACAGAGACAGGTCAAAGGCAGCATCCACCAGTCTTCTCTCTTCCTCATACTCCGGCTTTCTCCCGAGAATACCCAGAAGTTTCTCTACATCCAGATATTTCTCCAGTACTCTGCGGCAGCCCCCCACCAGACTCTCTGCCCCGTCATCCCAGAACCGTCCAATATTGACAAGCCATGCCGCTAGTGCAACTTCTCTGTACCCCACTTTATTCATCACCCCTTTTATTGTGTTGTATTTTAACTGTCCCGAATCCTCTTGCGGTCCCTTTCCCAATCCCGCACAAATCCGGAATGCAGCAATTTATCTGAAATGTCCCTCGAAACCCTTCCATCTTCTTTCCTTTATACCACACAGGGACGCTCTCCAGCTGATGTGTGACTGTCAGCTTGTTCTCTATGGTTACTCCAAACCCTTTGCACATAGACAGGATATTGCCTTTCAAGATATTGGATAGAAGCACCGCCTGTCCCTCCGGATCTGCTTTTTTATATTTCTCAAAATTATCCTGATTCAAGGCCAGCCACGGGGTCATAAACTGGTATTCCCGGATTTCCCTGCTATCCCCTATGGGACGTTCTGACAACCGGATATCCAGAGCCATGTCCGTATATATCTTGTCACCCAGAACCATCTGCGTCTGCTCCATCAAATGAGGATGGATGCTCCGAATCCCGTCTTCCACAGCGATGATCATCGGATGGCCTCCCACCACTTTATACTGCACCAGCGGATATTGGTATATCTGTTCGCCACTTTCCCTATGATTATGAAGACGGCTGTCCGTGTGATCCAGATCTGCAAAAAATCCGCGGATCCTTTTTGCTTCCGATATGGACAGATGGATATTTTTATATGTAGCTGCCATGACTCGTATATCTTTTATCATTCTGGTTCCTCTTTCTATTGATTCAAAATATTCTTTCACAGAGTCATGCGACTCTGCTTTCGAAATCACGCTGCCTCGGATAGCATTTATAATATACTCTCATCAGAACGCTCCTCCCTCTTTGTCTTGATGTCTCTATTATATTAGAGCTTTTAAGGACAGGATATGCGGTAAAGGGAAAATGTTCTGTCGTTTTGCAAAAATTAATAATTTTTTATATTTCCTAAATAATTCTATCACAAAAAAATTTTCATGTAAATTAAAAAGCTGCCCCAGTACAGATATCCCACCTTTCCCTATCTGTACTGGGGCAGCTATCCAGGAACGGATTAATAGTCACATTATCCCGCTCCGCCCTTTGTTGAAAAATCAGGTACAGGTTCGCTGGAAGATTTTCAAACCACAGCAAACTGACTCTGATACAGCTCCGCATAAAATCCGCCCTTATCCAGCAGCTCCTCGTGATTTCCCTGCTCGATGATATGACCATCCTTCATCACCAGGATTACATCCGCCTCCTTGATGGTGGAAAGCCGGTGGGCCACAATAAAGCTGGTGCGCCCCTCCATCATCTTGGAGAAGGCACGCTGGATCCGGATCTCGGTCCGGGTGTCGATGGAGGAGGTAGCTTCATCCAAAATCAGCATAGGCGGCAGGCCAAGCATCACCCGGGCGATGCATAAAAGCTGCTTCTGGCCCTGGGAGAGATTTCCCCCGTCCTCGGAGATAACTGTGTCGTACCCATGGGGCATCCGCTTGATAAAGCTGTGGGCGTGAGCCTCCTTTGCCGCCGCCACCACCTCCTCCAGGGAAGCCTCCGGCCTGCCGTAGGCGATATTTTCCCGGATGGTTCCGGATTTCAGCCAGGTTTCCTGGAGAACCATGCCGTAGCTCTGTCTTAAGCTCCTTCTGGTTACCTCCCGGATATCCAGTCCGTCCACCCGGATGCTTCCCTGATTTACATCGTAAAACCGCATCAGCAGGTTGATCACGGTGGTCTTTCCGCACCCGGTAGGCCCTACCAGGGCGATCCGCTGCCCCGGCTTTACCGACAGGCTGAAGTCTTCGATCAGCTTCACCTCCGGCACATAAGAAAAATCCACGTGTTCCAGATCCACCCGGCCGGAAATATCCTTCAGCTGGCAGGCATTTTCCTTATCCTTCGGGATCGGCTGCTGGTCAATTAAGTCAAATACCCTTGCTGCGGAGGCCATGGCGTTCTGCAGCTCGGTCACCACCCCGGAGATCTCATTAAAGGGTTTGGTGTACTGATTAGCATAGTTTAAAAAGCTGGAAAGCTGGCCCACAGACAGAAAGCCCCGGATCACGCCGTAAGCCCCGGCCGTGCCCACCCCGGCGTAAACCAGCCCATTGACAAACCGGGTGGCCGGATTGGTGATGGAGGAAAAGAAGGTGGCCCGCAGGCTGTACCCGGCAAGCCTTCCATTGATCTCTTCAAAGGTTTTCTGGGACTCCTCCTGATGGCCAAAGGCCTGCACCACCTTTAAATTTCCCAGACTCTCATCAATCAGGGAGGTCAGCTCCCCTCTGGCCTGGGACTGCTTCTGAAACATGGTGAAGGTGCGCTTGGCGATAAAGCTTGCCACCAGGAAGGATACCGGGGTGATGCACACCACTACCAGAGTGATCAGCGGGTTAATGGAAAGCATAAAGAGCAGGGTGCCTGCGATGGTCATGACCCCGGTAAACAGCTGGGTAAAGCCAAGAAGCAGTCCCTCAGAGAACTGGTCGATATCCGCGATAATCCGGCTCACCAGATCACCGGTGGGATGCACATCCAGATAGCTTAAGGGCAAAACCTCCAGGTGGTTAAAGGCTCTGGTCCGGATATCCTTCACCACCCGGTAGGTGATCACATTGTTGATGTGGTTCATCAGCCACTGGGCGGCCGCCGTAATCAGGACAATGATCCCAATCTTTGTTAAAATCCTTGTTAATGCCTCATAATCCACCTGCCCTGGGCCCAGGATCTGGTCAACTGCCTGTCCGATGAGAACCGGCACATATAAGGTCAGGGCCACGGTGAGGGCTGCCATTAAAATCGAGGCCGTCACCCCCAGGCGATACCGCTTAATATAGTTTAAGATCCGCTTCAAGGTTGCTTTGGAAGTGGTTTTGTCTAATTTATTTTTACTGGCCATCCCGCTCTACCTCCTCCTTTGAAAACTGTGACAGGCAGATTTCCCGGTACAGCTGGCAGCTGTTAAGCAGCTCTCTGTGGGTTCCCTTCCCCACCAGCCTTCCGTCGTCCAGCACCAGGATCTGGTCCGCATTTTTAATGGTGGCAGCTCTCTGAGATACCAGAAATACGGTCATATCCCCGGTATGCTCCTTAAGCGCCTTTTGAAGCTTAGCATCGGTGGCAAAGTCCAGGGCCGACGCGCTGTCATCTAAAATCAGGATTTCCGGCCTCCGCACCAGGGCCCTGGCGATGGTCAGCCTCTGCTTCTGGCCTCCGGACAGGTTCCGTCCGCCCTGCTCGATGGGAAGCTCCAGTCCCTTTTTCTTACTGTCTACAAATTCCCTGGCCTGGGCGATATCCAGGGCCTGGTAAATCTCCTCATCCGCAGCGTCCTTCTTCCCCCACTGCATATTCTCCCGCAGGCTTCCCTGAAACAGCACAGACTTCTGGGGAACCACGCCTATCTTCCCCCTAAGCTCCTCCAGGGGATATTCCCGCACGTCCACCCCGTCCACCTTTACGCTTCCGAAGGCAATGTCATAAAACCGTGGGATCAGGTTTACTACCGTAGATTTTCCTGAGCCAGTACCGCCGATGATGCCGATGGTCTCGCCCTTTTCCACGGTAAAGCTGATGTCTGATAAGGATTCCTCCTTAGCTCCGGCATAGAGGAAGGACACCTGGTCAAAGACCACCTTGGGCAGACTGGAGCCTGCGTTCTCCTTCCCACCTGTCTGGCCCTTTGCCCCTTCTCGGTCCCGGATGCTTGGTTCAACGCAGAAAATGGAATCCACCCGGTTCATGCAGGCGATGGATTTCGAAATGGTAATGATCAGATTCGCCAGCTTGATCAGCTCGATGAGAATCTGGGACATGTAATTCACCAGGGCAACTACCTTTCCCTGGGTGATCACTCCGCCGTCCACCTGGCGGGCGCCGATCCAAATCACTGCAATGGTGGCAAACTGGATCATAACATAGGTGATGGGATTCAGCAGCGCGGAAATCTTTCCCACAAAAA
The DNA here is from genome assembly GCA_951800145.1 of uncultured Lachnospiraceae bacterium. GTDB lineage: Bacteria > Bacillota > Clostridia > Lachnospirales > Lachnospiraceae > Caccovicinus. Next base: position 9,094 of record CATOJE010000032.1, read on the forward strand.
CCTGGAACCGTACCAGAAGATTATTCTCCTCCTCAAACCGGGCAGTCTCGCTCTTTTGCCGGTTAAAGGCCCGGATGACCCGGACGCCCAGAAGATTCTCCCTGGTGGTGAGCATGACCTGATCCAGCTGCTTCTGCACCTTCTTATATAAGGGCATGCTGATAAGCAGTATTCCAAATACTACCAGGGAAAGTAAGGGAATCACCACCACGAAAATAAGGGCCGCCTGCACATTCACTGTAAAGGCCATTACCATGGCGCCAAAAACCACAAAGGGGGAGCGCAAAAACAGCCTGAGAACCATATTGATCCCGGTCTGCACCTGGTTGATATCGCTTGTCATCCTGGTGATCAGGGTAGAGGTTCCCACCGTGTCAATCTCCCCATAGGATAGATGGGTAATGTGGGAGAACAGATCCTTCCGCAGGCCGGAAGCCACAGACACAGCTGTCTTTGCTGCGAAATACTGGGCCGTCAGGGCGCAGGCCAGTCCGATGACGCCAAGGAGGATCAATACTCCTCCCATCTTAAAAATGTAGCCGATGTCCTGATTCCGGATCCCCACATCAATCATATTTGCCACCACCAGGGGGACAAACAACTCAAAGCTGGCCTCCAGCATCTTAAATAATGGCCCCATAATGCTTTCCAGCTTGTAATGGGACAGATAACCTAACAGTCTTTTCATGATGTCTTCCTCGTGTTTTGATAATTATATTTTTCACAATTTTAGCACAGCATGGATTTTCCTTCAATCCCTTATTTACTTGATTCCTTTTAAAACCCCTGGACTTCTTGTGCACCGCAGCCCCATAGCATAATGTGCTCTCGGAAAATCAGCCGCAAAAGCAAGTGCAAGGGAGATTCTGAGAGTACATCATACTGCAAAGGAGGGCATCCCCTCCAGGAATGCCCTCAAAATTTACTGCTTATTATCTGGTATAATCCGATGCGCTCTTACCTGCAATCCGTCCAAATACCACGGTATCCGTCAAGGCATTTCCGCCCAGACGGTTGGTTCCGTGGATTCCTCCGGTCACCTCGCCAGCCGCAAAGAGGCCTGGGATAACATTGCCTTCCTTGTCAATCACCTCTGTGTTGGTATTGATCTTCACGCCGCCCATGGTATGGTGAACCGTAGGCACCCGCTCTGCTGCGTAAAATGGCCCGTTATTGATACCATTATTCACCTTATCTGTATCTGTAAACAGAACACGGCCGAATTCATCCTCCTGGCCTTCCAGATCTCCGCCCTGGCAGTGACGGTTGTACTCCTCTACGGATGCCACCAAATTCTCTGCCGGAACCCCGATCTGCTCTGCCAGCTCCTCCAGGGTATCTGCCTTGTAAGCCCGTCCAGCCTCTACCAGGGAGCTGATGGTTTCATTAAAGTTATTTACCTCTTCCCCAGTAGGATAGGTATCACTGTCCATAATAATGTACATGGTGGTATCCGGCTGCTCAAACAGGGCCAGGGTCATCTCATCCCGGCGTCCGCCCTCATTGACAAAGCGCTTGCCCTCTTTATTCACGAAAATACGGCTCTCCACTGCATGCTCAATATTTCCGGACAGACTTCCTGTCTTGGGATCCCCCAGAGGAAGAAGCTGGATATTCCCCATCTGGATCAGATCTGCGCCGATGGCTTCTGCCATCAGCATGCCATCCCCGGTAATGGCCGGTGTGTTGGTGGATGGAATGCTCTCGTCCAGGGTCGGCCACAGCTTGGTTTCTGCGTTATATTTTTCACGCATCTCCACGTTCCGGCCAAAGCCGCCGGTAGCCAGAACCACACCATTGTTCGCCTTTGCCGTTACCTTATTCCCGGTCTCTCCAGTGCACTCCACACCTACAACCACGCCGTCCTCTACAATAAAGCTTTCTGCTGTTGTATTGTATTTCATGGTGATGCCGTCATGATCCTCCATGTAGGCCTTATATGTCTTAAAGAAGCCAGAGCCCTCCGGCTCTACCGGCTTATGAGCACGCTCATACATACCGCCGGTTACTGTAAATACGCCTGGCTGGAACTCCATGCCCAGCTCCTTTAACCATTCCACACCGTCCCACGCATTCTCTACCAATGTGCGCACCAGCTCCGGATCGCCCTGCTGGTCGCCGCCGTTAAAGGTCTGCTCATAGTGGAAATCTACACTGTCATCTCTTGCCAGAGCTGTCTCGCTGCCATCGTCAACTGCATTCAGCGCGCCGCCGGCCAGGGCTGTATTCCCGCCCATATTTCCGGTCTTCTCGATCACAAGCACGCTCTTACCCTCCTGGCTGGCAGTTACCGCCGCTGCCATACCAGCGCCTCCGGCACCGATCACAACCACATCTGCTGTCAGCTCTTCGTCCTCAGCAGCCACCACCTCGGGCTTCACTGCCTTCAGAGCCTCCACGTCGCCGCCAGCCTGCTTAACACAGTCTGCCACCCCATCCAGGATCGCCTGGCTTGACAGGGTAGCCCCGGCCACAGCGTCGATGCCCAGTCCCTGGATTTCGATAATCTGATCTGGCATCGATTCGCACACCGGCTCACCGATCCCTGGAGTCTCCTCATGCTCCAGCTCGATGGACTCGATGGCATCTGCGGTAAAGGTCACTGTTACCGTCATTTCCTTCATACCGGTCACTGTAGCGCTGTAGGTGCCTGGCGTATACGCACCTGCCTTCTCCGCCTCTGTCTCAGCTGCCGTGGTAGTCTCCGCCGCAGTGGTCTCCGGTGCGGCCGTCTCTGCCGGCTTGCTCTGGCACGCTGCCAGGGAACCAGCCAGGATCATTGCCATCGTCATGGCAGCCATACGTTTGTAGCTTTTTTTCACTTGTTTCCTCTCCCTTCTTAAAAAAATACTTTAAGTTAACAGTGTTAACCTTGTTAAAATATTATCATCTTATAGCCGATTATGCAAGTGCTTTTTCCTATTTCATCTCAAAAAACGCAAAAAGGGGTTACTGTTCAGCCCGCCGGGTTGTGCCCGGCAGCGCGCCGCGCGGGACGCTGCCTGGAAACAGTAACAAAAAAGGATACTTCAGTTTACGAAGTATCCTCTCTCATGTCAGTCCCACAGTTTCTTCCAGGTTTCGGTAGATACGTTCCTGCATATCCCGTATCCCCTTCTCCGGATCGCTGCCCTCCAGCACTAAATGATTTGTAATAACAAATGCCGCTCCATAAGCCAGCGCCTGAAAATTAAAATAGTACCCATTGTAATGCTCCTTTGGAATATGGTTCGCCTCACAATACCGCCAGAATTGCTCTGCCATCTTGCGAAAGCTCCTCCACTTACGTATCCCCGCCTGTCTCTCATCAATGGTGTTCCAAAATGATTCATTAATCAAAAAAGGATTTTCGCACAAATACCGGATATATGCCACATTCATCTCCAGATGGGCTTCCTTATAATTTCCCCGCAACCGGTTCTCGATCTCCTCCATGGTCTGATATAAAATTTCATCCAGCCGCTTTGACATAGCCAGAAACAATTCCCGCCGTCCATGAAAATATTTAAAAGGCGCCGCGCAGGATACATGGCAGGCTTCTGCCACCGCCCTGGCTGAAAACCCCTTCATCCCATTGGCGCGGATCTGCCGTATCCCTTCCTCCACCAGCTGATATTCCAAATCTCTTCCTGTCTCCCGCATAAGAAAATCCTTTTCTAACACAAATAAGTCATTTTCACGATTCTCGCACATCGTTCTTTACATCCTACCACAAAAAAAGATGGAAAACAAGTTTTGCTTCCCATTTGTTACCGTTCACACCCCTGTCGGGCTGTGCCCAGCAACACGCGGGATGCTGCCTTTGAACAGTAACTCCCATTTCTCCATTGCTGGATCCCTCCCTGCATGGTACAATGGAGCTATCTTGAGAAAAGGAGCTTCCCAAATGAACAAAAATGATATCATCATTATTCATGGCACTAATTATAAAGAGATGGCGATCCAGGTTTTAGAGCAGGCGGATGTGGCCGGAGCCATCGGCGATACCGAAAAATCCGTGGCATTAAAGCCTAACCTGGTGGTAGCCGCCCACCCCTCCGGCGGAGCCACTACCCACAGTGAGCTGCTGGCAGGCGTCATCGAGTACCTGCAGTCCCACGGCTTTTTTAACCTCTCGATCATGGAGGGCTCCTGGGTTGGAGATGTTACCACCTCTGCCTTCTCCGCCGCCGGCTACGGTGAAATCTCCAGGAAGTACCATGTCCCTCTCATCGATCTCCAGAAGGACAGCTACACGCCCCATGAGGCCAAGGGCATGAAAATCAATCTCTGTGACAAGGCCGCCGCCGTCGATTACATGATCAATATGCCTGTGTTAAAAGGTCACTGCCAGACCACTGTCACCTGCGCCCTGAAAAATAATAAAGGAATTATCCCCAATGTTGAAAAGCGCAAATTTCACACAATGGGCTTGCACAAGCCCATTGCCCATTTAAATGTAATCGCCCCCAATGATTTCATTTTAGTGGACAATATCTGCGGCGATCTGGATTTTGAGGAGGGCGGAAATCCAGTAACCATGAACCGGGTGCTGGGATTCAGGGATCCGGTGCTCTGCGACAGCTATGTATGCGACTGTATGGGCTATTCTGTGGATGATGTTCCCTACATCCGGCTGGCAGAGCAGTTAGGCGTAGGAAGTACGGATACTGCCCACGCTAATTTCATATACTTAAATGAAGATCAAGCTGGAAGGGGCAGGTTCAAGATGACCCGCCGGGTGCAGAATCTGGCCAAATACGCGGATCCCAAGGATGCCTGCAGCGCCTGCTACGGCTCCTTAATCTATGCCTTAGACCGGTTAAATGATTCCGGCTCTCTGAAAAAGGGACTTCCTCCCATATGCATCGGCCAGGGCTATAAGGGACAGACCGGAGAGATCGGCGTGGGGCAATGCACCTGCGGCTGCTCCAAATTCCTGAAGGGCTGCCCGCCAAAAGCAGTGGACATCGCAGCCTTCCTAAAAGAAAACTGGATTTAACCAGTATGGGCCGGGGTATGACGGCAAGCGGTCAGCACACCAGTGTCTTGCGCGGATTATATTCAGTCAAGACACTCGAACTGCAGGAAAGGATAATGCTTAGATATGATTGAATTTCTCCTCCATGTAATACGGCTGAAAAATAAATACACCCAGGACGAAATCCCGGTTTACGCCGCCCAGGCATCCTTCTTTATCCTGCTGTCCGCTGTGCCATTTATCATGGTGCTTTTAACAATCATCCAGATGATCCCCTCAGTATCCAAGTCGGATCTTCTGTCTCTTCTGGTATCCATTATGCCGGAAATGCTGAAGTCTACCATGGTTTCGGTCATTGACGACCTATTTACCAAATCACCAGGAAAGATCCTCTCTGTCACCGCATTACTTGCCATCTGGTCCGCCTCCAAGGGGATGCTGAGCATGAACCGGGGGTTTAACCGCATTTTCCAGTGCCAGGGCAGGCGGGGCTACCTTTTGTCCCGCCTGGTCTGCACCGGCTACACCATCCTGTTTGTGGCCGCCTGTGTCATGTCCTTAGTGCTTCTCGTCTTCGGAAGCTCCCTGCAGACTTTAATTCTGCGGATTTTCCCGGTACTGGGGAAGATCACCCTATATATCATCAGCTTCCGGGCCCTGCTGTCCCTCACCATCCTGACGATCATCTTCGCCGGGCTGTACACTGTAATTCCAGATAAAAAGCAATCCCTTCGCTTCCAGATCCCCGGCGCAATCTTCTCTACCTTGTGTTGGATTGGATTTTCCTATGTTTTTTCGATCTATTTTAATAACTTCAGCAACTATTCCTATATGTATGGAAGTCTGACTGCCATTGTTCTTTTGATGCTGTGGCTGTATTTCTGTATCTGCATTTTGTTTTTTGGGGCGGAGATCAATTATTTTTATGCGAAGGGACATATGAGCAGTCAGGGCGAGCGGGATGGATGAGCCTTCTGGAAATCTCTGGCTTAATGTGTTACTGAGCCTTCTGGGAATCTCCATCTAAGTGTTTTGCAGCCCGTTGGGAGACGCAGACAGCAGGGGTGGTGCAGGTACCAAAAATCCCGCAAAAATACATCTTTCCTTCCATATTCTAACTGGATATTCTCCTAATCTATTTCAAATACTAATCCTGTGTCAAAAATATTTCCACAAGCAAGAAGACAGGAGACTTTATGAAATCAAATTCTTCAATTCATCTCGCGCCCTGCTGCCCTTCCATACGGCCAATTACTCACCACTTTCTGGACCTGGCTGCTTATATTTTGATTCCTGTTCTTACTATATCCTTTGTGAAAGGAAGTAATTGGTTTACTACGAACTTCTCTGTACTAGGTAATGGGCTGCAGCGAAAGAATGCCTTTGTCTTCTGGGGGCTTTTTGTTGGTATTTATTTCTTTATTATCCTCCAGATCATCTGCCGTTTCTTACTTCCTCCCCCAAGGGAGCTCTTCCTTATCCCGCTGTCCTTGCTGTTGTTAACCTGTGCCATTACTACCCCTTATCTTCCAGAGCAATTTCCTCTAAAATCCTTTTTCCATGTGGCTTTCGCCTTTCTGTCTGCTGTATGTCTTTCTAGCTTTTTAGTTCTGTTAACCTGGAAGCTGTCCCGGCTCTCTCCAGATAATTTTCACCTTTATCTGGTCGGTTTATTCCTAATTCTTTTGTGCAGCGCTTCGCTCCTCCTGGCCGCCGGAATCGTCAGCAGTGCCCTGGAAATCTTTTTCACCCTGTCCGCAGCATTATTCTGCCGGAGGCTGGAACGGAAATTGAACCGGATTTTTGTCATTTCCAAAATACAGTAATTCATAAAATATAGTTCGTTCAGTTTTTATGAAATTTGGAAAAAATAAAGGATAATTTCCAATTATCCTTTACAATAACTATGTCTTCTGTTATACTTTTTTTAACAGGGAGCGGTGGCAAGCCCGCCCTCCTTGTTATACCCCTGCCTGTTCTACAGGCCTTTTTTATGCAATATCCAGATGCTTTTTGATTTTATTCACATCCATCCGCAGGCTGATAATTTCTAGCTCCATCTTTTCCCGTTTGCATTCCATCTGCAGTGCTCTGTCCAGACTCCCCTTCAGGAAATCATGGCCCTCGCCTATGATATCAATCTTTTTGCTGATATCATTTTCCAGAATGAGCTGAGTAGCCACTGCCACATCCAATGCCTTATCAGCTGTCTCTAATGCGCGATTCGCTGTCGCTTCCGCTCTTTCAGCTGCCTCGGCTGCGCGGTTTGCTGTCGCTTCCGCTCTTTCAGCTGCCTCGGCTGCGCGGTTTGCTGTCGCTTCCGCTCTTTGGGCAGCTTCTTTTGTCTCTTTCATCTCCTGGCTTAGCCCATCCAGCTTTTCAAGTATTATTTTTTCTGTATCTGTCATCATTTTCTCCTTTTCTTTTTCCAGATACAATCTTGCCCTTGCACCCTTTCTCATGATCGTCTGATCGGTACTATCATACCATAATTTTCATGGGCCGTCACTAAGATTATAAAACATTTCCGCCTTTTTCACATAATGTATGGCTTTTAAGGAGATACTTGGCTATGAAGCGTAAGTAGGATCCTGTGGGTAATTCGTAGTTGTCAGGAGGGCAAAGCTATGCCGAATCGATTATCATTTGAAAAGTCCCCTTATCTTTTACAGCATAAGGACAACCCGGTAGACTGGTATCCCTGGAGCGGGGAGGCCTTTCGGAAGGCTGCAGAAGAGGAAAAGCCCATCCTCCTCAGCATCGGATATTCTACCTGCCACTGGTGCCATGTAATGGCTCATGAATCCTTTGAGGATGAGGAGGTGGCCGATATTTTAAACCATGGATATGTCTGTATCAAGCTTGACCGGGAGGAGCGTCCGGACATCGATGCTGTATATATGTCCGTCTGCCAGGCCATGACCGGTTCTGGAGGATGGCCCCTTACCATCATTATGACGCCGGAGCAAAAGCCGTTTTTTGCAGGAACCTATTTTCCCAGGGATTCCTGTTATGGAAGACCTGGGCTAAAGGATATATTGAGACAGATCTTAGTGTTATGGAACCATCAAAGAAGCCAGCTTCTCCAAAGCAGCGAGCAGATCACCGCTGCCATTCAGCCTGAACGGCCTGCCGGAAGAAGCACCCCAAGTCGAAGCCTTCTGGAGCGCGCCTGCCGCATGCTTCAAAATCAGTTTGATCCGCAGTGGGGCGGATTTGGAGATGCGCCGAAATTTCCTTCTCCTCATAATCTGCTGTTTTTAATGGAATATTCCCGGAGGGAAGCCCTCCCCCTCGCCCTCTCTATGGCAGAGCTCACCCTGGAAAAAATGGCGGATGGCGGAATCCACGATCAAATCGGCGGCGGTTTTTCCCGGTATTCCACCGATGAAGCATGGCTGATTCCTCATTTTGAGAAAATGCTGTATGACAATGCCCTGCTGATCCTGGCCTATCTTGAAGCCTTCTGTATTACCCAAAAATCAGGCTACAAAGACATAGTCCATCGGACTGCTGGTTATATTCTTCGGGAATTAATGGATGAGCAAGGGGGCTTTTACTGCGGGCAGGATGCTGACAGTGATGGAATCGAAGGCAGCTATTATGTCTTTACCCCACGGGAAATCACGCAAGTACTTGGAGAGAAGGATGGAAAAGCCTTTTGCCATCAATATGGGATCTCAGAAGCAGGGAATTTTGAAGGAAAGAATATTCCGAATCGAATCGGCCTTACTGGTCCCGGCTGGAGGCCAAAGGATCCCCGACTAAAACAGCTGTACCTTTACAGAAAAAAACGGGCAGCGCTCCACAGAGACCATAAAATCCTCCTCTCCTGGAACGCCTGGGCCATCACCGCACTGGCCAGGACCGGCGCCTGTCTGGGAGAGCCCTCTTATCTGGAGGCAGCAAAGAAGGCACACCGCTTTATCCGAAGCCATATGGCCAGGGAGGAGACAAGCCAGCGCCTTTATCTCCGTTTTTGTGACGGGGAAGCCGCACATGAGGGGCAGCTGGAAGACTATGGGGTATATGCCCTGGCACTGCTGACCTTATATCAGGCTACCTTTCAGCCAGAATACCTGGAGGAGGCGATCCTCCGGGCAGAGCAGTGCATCGCCTTATTTGAAGACATAAAGGCAGGGGGCTATTATCTCAATGCATCCGACGCGGCGCCGCTGATCGCCCGGCCAAAGGAGGTGTATGACGGAGCGCTTCCCTCCGGCAATTCTGTGATGGCCATGGTCCTTCAGCGCTTGGCCTTTCTTACTGGAGAATCGAAATGGCAGCAGGCTGCCAAAAGGCAGATGGAGTACTGCGCCTTCGAAATCCAGGACTATCCTGCCGGCTCCAGCTTCGCCCTGCTCGCCATGGCAGAAGCCTTATATCCCCACCGGGAGCTGATCTGCGTTTCCAGGGCAGGGATCCCGGAGGAGCTTATGCTGCCGCAAAGCTCTATCCTCCTTCGTGATGCCTCCGTCCTGGTAAAAACAGCGGAAAATGCCTCTCAGCTGGAGAAATGTGTTCCTTTTTCTGCTGCTTATCCCCTTCCCCAGGAAGGGTGCCTTTACTATCTCTGTGAAAACGGGACCTGCCGGGCGCCTGTCAGCCAGCTTAGCCAAAGTATTCTCTCGTAGCTTTTTTCACCTCCAGCCAAAAGCAGGCCATGGCATACAGGTTCCTGCCGTTCACAGCAACAAAATGCACACAAAATGGCCATTCTGTCCATTTTAGCGCCGAAACCCTCGGGTTTCCTGTGACTTTCACTCACAGGCATCGGGCCCTGTGGGTCAAACGCCTCGCGGGATACTACCTGTGAACAGTAGCCCTCACCTGCATTAAAAAGGAAACGTATCACTTATCCGTAGACTAGCGATTGTGGAGATGGTATAATAGCAGCAGATGATGCAGACAGCCAGCTGGACCATCGTCCTGGCAGATTCCAGCAAATTCGGCCAGGCAGCAGGATCCAAGGTGGTGATCCTGCCTTAGCCATAAATCATTTTGGGGAATATTTTTGATAAAAGGAGAATGCACTATGCCAGAGCAAAAATCAGTATTAACAGCCTCCGCCATAAAATCCCTGTTAAGCGCCAGCTACGGCTTATCCATAGTGAAGGTGTCGCCTTTTGAGCATGGCAGCGCAAATTGCTACTGTGTTGCTGACGATCATGCCATGTATTTCCTTAAAGAATACCAAAGCCGTTTTACAGAAGCAGATCTAAACTGTGAAACAGCTCTGGTGGATTATCTTATAAAGCAAAACTATCCAACCGCGGCAATCATCCCCACCCTGCAGGGCAGGCTGTATCTGAAATACCAAGGCCGATTGATTCTTCTGCAAAAATATATATGCGGAAAAACATATATAAAGCAAAGATTGCCGCAGCATCTGCTAATGGAGTCAGCAGGCTTGCTTGGCAAAATGCACAGCCTTCTTCACGACTACATGCTTCCCTGCGAAATGGACGCCCAATGGCTAAAATCATTCTGTCCAGACCAGCTTGCAGAAGAATATGACAAGCTTCTTGAAGTACTGGAAGCCCAAGGGAATGACAAATTTTATGAGCGCATCAAGCAGGACATCCAGTACAAAAAACATCTTGCTTATGAAATGCCTCACTTTAACCGCTATTATGATGGAATTACCTATTGCGCAACCCACGGGGATTATTCCTGCTTTCAGTATATTTGCGATCACGAGCATATAATAGCAGTGATTGACTTTTCCTCCGCAAAAACGCTCCCGGTTGTATGGGAGATCATGCGCTCTTATGTCCAATCATCCGATTCATGTAAAGACGGCAAAGAATTTAATGTACATGATTTTTGCAGCTATGTCAGAACCTATTTGCGCTATGCACCTCTAAATAAACAGGATCTTGCAGCAATGCCATATGTATATCTGAATCAGCTTATTCGAAGTAAGTACGGATACAAAGAGTATTTGATTACAAAAACAGAAAACAGAGAGGAATTAATCCGATTTGCATTTTGGAGAACTGACATATGCCGGGAAATTTTTCGAAAGAAAGAAGCACTGTCTGTTCAATTATATTCACTGTTGTAGCATGGGCAAGTAAACACAGTCTCTATATCAAGCGGCTGGGCCTTTTATTTTGACAACGTCTGAAATTTAAGCGCTTACTACCAAAAAACGCCGTTTTTTATTTGGTAAGAACCTATTCATCGCCTACACTTCAAAAGTACGATTATACCGAGAATAATACATCTTTTATATCGCTTTGAATGCAAACAGCTTTTTTACTTAACTCCGATGGTGCAAACGCTTCACCATAATTTATGCTGATATAATAAACGTCTGGATTGTCATAAGCCATTTGCCAAAATGGATACTTAATAATACTTGGGGTATTCATACCAACGCCAAGTTCCAAAAGCAGCACTTAAAACCCCTTTATGACTGCGAATAAAATCCGAGTATCTTTCACCTGTCTGATACCATTCTTTATCTTGAACAAGGGTGTCATCCGCTCTTAAATTCATCGTCATCGATTTTCCGCATGCAGGACAACGGGGAATTAACTCAGCAGGTATTTTCATATCTGTCTGCCGTGTAAGCATATCACGGATAACCCTTTTTAATTCTTTTATCTACCTGCAAAAAATCAACTACTGTCTGTACCGCAATTTCAGCCGCTTTTTCCTGCGGAAAATGAAACTCTCCTGTAGAAATGCAGCAAATCATCAGCTTATCGCAAGCCAATCGCAACTGGATACCGCTGACGCTGTGAATGATGTTATCCACGCAGGAATGACAAAATTGCTTCCCCGGCATTGCAGCTTCCTCAATCGAATCCGCGAAAGCCCATAAAATCAGGCTTTCTGCCCTTCTCTATATTACCTCTTTATAAATTCTTTACTGCCTTCTCAAACTCCTGCTCTGTTTCAAGGAAATGATACGGCTCATACTCCCCATAGGCAGAGGGACGGCTGATTGTCACCAGTTGAATAGTGTCATATTCTACAGCCTTTATCAGCTTTTTCTTAAAATCTGCAAGATGCTGGCCATGTGATGTCTGCAAGGCCAAACAACCTGTATCACCGAATTTCTTTGCTATCAGATAACACATTTCCAAGTACTTCCTTAAACTCACTTTCGTTTTTTATCTTACCACTTTCATATGCCTGACGCAAGCGATACCCAACCTGTTCTTTATATTTCCTTTTATAGACATATTTATGCAACCAGTTATTCAGCTCACGGTCATAGTAGGTATTGGATTTCTATAGGATAATGATAGCTGCTTAACTGGAAATATACATGGACTCCCCGATACCCATCATCCTTCGACTTTCCACCAGACATATCTGCTACCCGCATTTTATCATACCCGGACATCTGCAGGACATCCTCGTAGGTATCACAGAGGGTACGGAATCCAAGTAAATCATTAAATACTTTTGCTGTCTGATGATCCATCTTTTCTCAATATATCTTCCAAGCTGTCACCTTCCTGATCAATTCTTTATATTCCATCTACAGTTTTCGGGATGTATTCCCTTTCATATACTGAAGCAGCTTGCCTGCTGACAGATGCGGCCGCACAGATGCCAGAAGATGGATGTGAGTCTGGCATATCTTACGTATCAACTTTCTTGTCCTTATCGCAATTCTTTCCCGCTAGTACTGGTTTTCGGTACTTTAAATAGCATTATTTATTTCCACCAGGAAGTGCCAACTTTTCTTTTTCCCCTATCATTGCTGTACCCGTTTCTGCACTCTGGGTTCTATTCATATCAAGTGCCAAGGTCTGATTTTGTATGGTTTCAAGTATTCCTGCAGTAATCTGTCCTGTCTGCTCTAAAATCTTATCTTTACTCTGTAAAAATCCATCAATGATTTGAGACTGTCTTTGAGAAATTGCCTCTATCTGTTGAGTGTAATGCTTGGCTTGTAATGCCATATCCTCTTCGATTCTCTTCATATAAATCTTGTGAGAAGGAGAACCTTCCTCATATTTTTCAAGGATAGATAATAACTCTGGTAGTCTCTCTGTATTATATCTGTCATCATCTTCTTGGATTTTTGTGCCTAATTCATCATAAAAGCTCTCAATATCCTTAATTACCTGCAAGGAACCTTTTTCAATGATGAGTAGTCTTTTCTCTGCCACCCCATTGAGTTTTTCCTGTAATGTCAAAATGGCCTGTGCCATCACAGTAAGTCCCTGTGCTCTCGCCTGCTCTAAGGCTATCTGACTTTCTGTTTCGAACTGAAGAATATCTAATCTTGCCTGTTTCATAACCTCAATTCGGTCTGTTTCCATATGTGCAAGACGAATCTTTGTATCAGCCTCAATCTCTGCAATCTTTACTTTGTCTGGTTCATAGGTTGTTGTAGAACGGCTTCCCCCACCACTTGAACCACCACCAAAAAGCCCTTTAATAAATCCTCCAATTTTACCAAAAAATCCCATGTTCTTATCCTCCTGATCATTTGGCAATTTTCCAAGTAACACTCGTTCTACCTGGTTACTTCTAAATCTTCCTAAAGTACATACATTTGCGAAATGCTCACAATTATTAAATGCTAAATGATATCCCTTATCTCCCAAACAAGCTCTTGCATATGTAACAATTTGTTCTGGGGCATATAAATCTTGAAATTCTTCATCTGTATATTCTTTAATTTCAAGGATTCCACCCTTTAAGAAATATTCTAAATCAGATGATATTACTTCTGGTTTTGACCAATCCAGGATGCTATCGTCTTCTTTACCTGTAAAATGAATCACCTCTTCATCTGATACATATACTCCGTGATGGGCATATAAGCCGCCTATACGCCGAACTCTAACATGGTCTCCCATTTTAGGCTTCCTTTGGATCCAGCTTTCTGAAACTGTAAAATCCGCATCAATAACAGGCGGCTTTGCTATGATATTATCATCCATAGGATTTTCCTCTTACTATTTCAATAAATCCTTACGCATTTTGAAAACAAGAGAATTATATTCCTTTTCACGTCTTGCCTTTTCTTCACCATATGCCTTTACATCTGCAAGATAAATGTCATAACTCTTCTGTTTCAATGCTGCGAATTCATCTAAAATAATTTGCGATATTTTCTGCAGATCATTATCAGCAATGAATTCTAAAATTTCATCAATTTGGATATCAAGCAAGCTATTTGCCCAATTCAAGATCCAGACTCTGTCCTCTGCATTCCTACAATTGAAAATAATATCCTGTAATGATGACTGAAATATTACCACATATTTGTAAAGACAACTCTCTGTTTCAAACTTATCCTGTAATTCTCCACCCGCCTGGAATGCAAATTTCTGATAAATACCTTTTCGTTCTTCTTGATAGAATCTATCAATCTGATTTTTATATTCCTCTAAAACTGCGATAAGCTGTTCTGGAACAGATGTTTCTAACTCACTATTGGTTGGCATGGCGCCTCTTAGTCCACGCTCAATAACCGGTTGCATTTTAAGTTCGATAGCATATCTCAACTGCTGCCAATCCTGATACCAGCCAGACCAAGTTTCTTCTTCGATTCCATCGTCTTCACAGTCATGCTTCATATCTTCTTTATAGGTTGTTTTAAACACTCTATAATCTTCTGTCCAACTCTCCCATAGATTTATAGCATTCATTACAAAGGAATGGTTGTCCTCGAAATATTCAATCTTAAGGAGTGCGTTCTTTATAATCTTTGCTGTATTCTCAGCCAAAAATGAAAAACTTGCTCTCTTTTCCTGTTCTAGTTCTGCCAACTCACAAATAGAATTTACACCATCATCAATCTCATCAATTCTGTATTCCAGTTCATCCGCCTGTTTCTTCACAGCAAGGATCTTTGTTTTGATACTGTTCATTCCGAGTGAAAACTTTTTCTGGAAAAATCTCTGTCTGTCACGAAGTAATACATTTTCCTCTTGGGTAAGGCCTGGGTTGTCCTCATACTTCTTTGAAAGTTTAAGGCTGATTAAATTGAAATCCCTTATTACGGAAGCTTTCTTCTCCTCGTAGTAATCTAATTTTTCCATAAGCTCAATACACCACTGCTGCACAGCCTGATAATATTTGATAACAGAATCATCAATTGCTTTGATGTCATACTTCGCTAATAAAGCTGTATAATCAAAATCTGATGAAAGCAATGTCACTGTCTGCAATTCTTCAATCTGAGATTGAAGTTCCTGCAATTGCTCTAATAACTCTGGTTTCTCAAAGTAAATTTTTTTGTAGAGTTCTGTAATCTCTTTATCGTCAAAAATAGGTAATAACTCATTTTGGGTAAATAGGTCTAGAGTAAATTGAAGGCGTTCCTTTTCTGTATAGTTTGGGTTACCTTCAGCTACATTTTTTTCATAGTTATTTTCACGCACTAAATCTCTTGAAAAAATCAAATAACATCCATGGTCAGTTGTCCTTCCATAATCACGATCTGTCCAATAATATCTAATATCTCTATTGTCTTCCCAATTGTTCCAATCAATAATGACTCCACTAGTCCCTCCGATTTGCCTATTAGAACCAGTATAATAAGGGTATGATGTACCTAAATAAGATATCTTTTCAAATTCCGATCTAGTTACTATATTCCAATTTTTATATCCATCTCCATCAAAATTTTCACAGTGTAACTTTGCATCATTTAATGTAATTGACGCGCCATCACTACGAAAAAATGGTATCTGTGTCGGATTATTCCACAATAGCCCGGTATCTCTATCCAACAATATTTTTGTTTTATTCTTAAAGAAATACCATCTCTGATTCTTAATTGCCTCAAGAATTCTCTCAATTCCTGTTCCTGATAATTCCAATATCTCTGCATTAATGCTGGATAACTTTCCATCTAATCCAGCTAATTGGGCAGCTACTTGTTGCCTTTGCGCCTGATACTGTGCTTGTTCTAAATTTAGTTCTTGCACTCTTTTTGCATTATTCTCATTTTCTATCCCTTCACAGGATGCTTCTATTTCACGAATCTTTACAAGCAAGTCATCTCTTAGCGTTGTTAATATCGATAAATCACCCATACAATTTTATCCTCCTAGCCAGCAAAACCTTCTAATAACAAACTATCGACTAAATTTTTTTCTTCTCAAAAATAAGCAGATGGCCTACTGATTGTCATCAACTGAATCTTATCATATCCAACTGCCTGCATCAGCCTCCCTTTAAAATCAGCCAGATGCTGGCATGAGAAGTCTGCAGTGCCACACAGCCTGTATCACCGAATTTCTTCGCAATCAGATAACACATTTCCAAGTACCCCCTTAAACTTACTCTCGCTTTTTATCTTACCATATTCATATTCCTGGCGCAAGCGATACCCATCGTCCTTTGCCTTACCAGAGGACATATCCGCCACCCGGATATTCTCATACCCGGCCATCCGCAAGACGTCCTCGTAATTATCACAAGGGGTACAAAAACCCAGCATATCATTAAATATCTTCGCTGCCTGGTGATCTGGATAGTACTTCTCATATTTCAACATGACTGACTGGATGCTCTTCATATGGTAATCAATGGAAACTTCCTGAAAATATTCACAAGTGTCATACCACTGGTTCACTTTCAGCAGCTCGCCAAACTCACGAACAAACATCTGATCTTTACCCATGATACTCGCCACTACAATGGCTGGCACATTTCCCGCTTTAAACTCAGGTACCACAAAAAATCAGGGCATTCCAGACAAAATTCATAAGTCCGGAATGCCCTGAAATCAAGGGTTTTTCAATATTTACTTAGAACTTCCCAGCCTCAGCCGCTTCCTGAATGCTAACTGCAACTGCCACAGTCATTCCAACCATAGGATTATTTCCAGCGCCGATGAGACCCATCATCTCCACGTGAGCCGGAACAGAGGAGGAGCCTGCAAACTGTGCGTCGGAGTGCATACGGCCTAAGGTATCGGTCATACCATAGGAAGCCGGGCCTGCCGCCATGTTATCGGGATGCAGGGTACGTCCGGTACCGCCGCCGGAAGCTACAGAGAAATACTTCTTTCCAGCTTCGTTTCTCTCCTTCTTATAGGTGCCGGCTACCGGATGCTGGAAGCGGGTAGGATTGGTGGAGTTTCCGGTGATGGAAACGTCAACATTCTCCTTCCACATAATCGCCACGCCCTCCGGAACGCTGTTAGCGCCGTAGCAGTTCACCTTTGCCCGAAGTCCCTCAGAGTAGGGGATTCTCTCGATCTCCTTTACGGTGTTGGTGTAGGGATCATACTCGGTCTCCACAAAGGTGAAGCCGTTAATACGGGAAATGATCTTCGCCGCATCCTTGCCTAAGCCATTTAAGATAACACGCAGGGGTTTTTTGCGAACCTTGTTTGCCTTCTCCGCGATGCCGATGGCGCCCTCTGCCGCTGCGAAGGACTCATGTCCTGCCAGGAAGCAGAAGCAGTCTGTATCCTCTTCCAGAAGCATCTTACCCAGGTTGCCGTGGCCTAAGCCTACCTTACGGGTATCGGCTACAGAGCCTGGAATACAGAATGCCTGTAAGCCCTCGCCGATGGCTGCCGCCGCGTCTGCTGCTCTTCTGCAGTCCTTCTTGATGGCGATGGCCGCGCCTACGGTGTATGCCCAGCATGCATTCTCAAAGCAGATCGGCTGGATCTTCTTGATCTGGTCATAAACATTTAAACCGGCGTCTTTTGTAATTTTCTCCGCTTCTTCCAGGGAAGCGATGCCATAGCTGTTTAATACGCCATTGATTTTATCAATACGTCTCTCATATGATTCGAATAAAGCCATCTTTCACGTCCTCCTTATATCATTCTTTCCGCGGGTCGATAATCTTAACTGCATCCTCTACACGGCCATACTGTCCGCAGGCCTTCTCGTATGCGGTGTTGGGGTCATCACCCTTCTTGATGAAGTCAGTCATCTTGCCCAGGCTGACAAACTTGTAACCGATGATCTGATCGTCCTTATCAAGGGCGATGCCGGTCACATAGCCTTCTGCCATTTCCAGATAACGAGGACCTTTCTTTAAGGTTCCGTACATGGTGCCAACCTGGCTTCTTAAGCCCTTGCCCAGATCCTCCAGACCGGCGCCAACCGGCAGACCGTCCTCAGAGAATGCACTCTGGGTACGTCCATAAACGATCTGTAAGAACAGCTCTCTCATGGCTGTATTGATTGCATCACATACTAAATCGGTATTTAACGCTTCCATTACCGTTAAGCCTGGAAGAATTTCAGCTGCCATCGCTGCGGAGTGAGTCATACCAGAACATCCAATGGTTTCTACCAGCGCCTCCTGAATGATGCCTTCCTTTACATTCAGGGTCAGCTTACAGGCACCCTGCTGAGGAGCACACCAGCCAATGCCGTGTGTCAGACCGGAGATGTCTTTTACTTCTTTTGCCTGAACCCATTTTGCCTCTTCTGGGATTGGAGCACAGCCATGATGCACGCCCTGCGCTACCGTACACATTTCTTCAACTTCTTTTGAATAAATCATGTGTCAAAACTCCTTTCAAATATGTAGTTTTCTGATAATGCTTTCGTATGGCAGTGATCGATCTGACCCAGCCAAGCAGCGGGCAGTTCGTTAAATATATCACATCATACCTTTCCTTATTTTCTCATAAAATGTAGATTTCGTCTACACTTTTTTTGTATAAATTATGCACAAAAATTACCCAAGTCTCTTCATCTCCCACAGGTAGTAGAGGAAGAACACAACCCCCTTCACAATGCTGGAGATGGAAAAGGCCCACCAAATCCCATCCAGGCCCAAGACAGGCCCGAGAACCATGGCCAGAGGAATCCTGGCGGATGTAAGGAGGATGGTAAGCACCGAGCACTGGAACGTCTTTCCCAAACCGGAAAGGGCCCCCACAGTCATCAGCTCCACACACATAAACAGCTGGGAAAAGCCCAGCACCTTAAGGTAAGACATTCCCAGAGGAATTACCTCCTCCTCCCGGATAAATAATGAGAATACCGGCCGGCTTCCAAAGATCAGCACAGCGGTGGTAAAGCAGCCCCACACGCCGATAATCAGCGCTGCCGTCAAATATCCCCGCTTTACCCGTTCATACCGCTTTCCTCCATAGTTCTGCCCCACAAAGGCGTTAATGGCTGTGCCGAAGCCCTCCGCCGCCATCCAGGAGATGGACTCGATCTGGCTGCCCACCCTCTGGGCCGCGACTGCATTGTCCCCCCAGGCCGCGATAAAACGGGTCAATATCATGGAGATCATGCAGTAAATCATGTTCTGAACCCCTGCCGGGAGCCCGATCCGGATGATCACCTGGTAAATTCGTGCTGGTATCTGCTTTCTCATATGGATGTGAGAAAAGAGCACCTCATCCTTTCCGGAGGCTAAGATCAGTACAAGGGCCACGATTCCCTGGGAGGACACCGTGGCAATCGCAGCCCCCGCCGCTTCCAGCCTTGGGAATGGCCCCAGCCCAAAGATTAAGATGGGATCCAGCAGGATATTTGTCCCCATACCAATACAGTTGGCCAGAAATGGCGTCCGGCTGTTTCCCGCTGCCGTGTAAAGCCCGGTCAGGGTCTGACTCAGGAAGGAGAACACGATGAGTCCGCAGGCGATCCGCAAATAGCAGATCCCGTCCTCCACGATTTTAGGGCTGCTCAGTCCGAAAAACCCGATCAGCGGCCTGGCAAAGAGATTGGTGATCAGCGCAAAGGAGGCTGCCAAACATAAGGTGAGCCAGATGGCTCCTGCCCCATAGCTTCCAGCCTCCTCCAGGTTTCCCTCCCCGATGGAATGGGCCGCCTTAATCTGCCCTCCCATCTTGGCGATTGTCACCAGACCAGAGGACAGCCAGGTATACATCCCGGCTGCCCCCACTGCCGCCACTGCGCCGCTTCCCACACGTCCGATCCAGGCCATATCCGTCAGGCTGTAAGCCGTCTGAACCAGAGATGTGGCCATAATAGGAACCGCCAGTGTTGTCAATGAATGGAGAATTCTTCCATTCAGCAAGTCAATATTTTGCTTCATATCTGTTTCATACTACCTCTTATATTTTGTAACAGTTCAGACGGGGCATCTTCTTGCCCGTCTGAACTGTTACTATATTTTCTCAAGTGCTCTCTCGTTCCCTTAGGAACGATCACCTCTTTGGCAGCGCTGGCCTGTGGCTATTCCTCTTCCTCCGCCACAGCGATCCCCAGCTCCTCCAGCTGTTTTTCATCCACAGGGGCCGGCGCCTCGCTCATCAGGCAGGAGGCATCCTTAACCTTGGGGAATGCGATTACATCCCGGATACTGTCTGCTCCTACCATCCACATCACTACCCGGTCCAGGCCGTAGGCCAGCCCCGCGTGAGGCGGAACCCCGTACTTAAAGGCCTCTAACAGAAAGCCAAACTGCTCATTAGCCCGCTCCGGGGTAAAGCCCAGCACCTCAAACATCTTAGACTGAATGTCCGCCTGATGGATGCGGACCGAGCCGCCGCCTAATTCTGTCCCATTTAACACGATATCATAGGCCTTTGCCCGCACTGCGCCAGGATCTGTATCAAGCAGCGCCAGATCCTCATCCATGGGCATGGTAAATGGATGATGCTTTGCCACATACCGGTCCTCCTCCTCCGAATACTCCAGAAGGGGGAACTCCGTCACCCACAAAAACTTCCAGGAATCCTTAGGAATCATATCCAGCTGTCTGGCCACCTCCAGGCGGAGAGCGCCTAATACATTGAACACCAAGTCATTCTTATCTGCCGCAAACAGCAGAAGATCCCCTGCCTTTCCTCCCATAGCATCCACCAGGGCAGCCAGCTGCTCCGGAGTCATGAATTTGGCAAAGGAGGATTTATAAGAGCCGTCTGGCTGAATGGCCAGATAAGCCAGCCCTTTGGCCCCATAGCCCTTGGCAAACTCCACCAGGGCGTCGATTTTCTTTCTGGGCATCCCGGCCTGTCCCTCCACACAGAGGCCTCTTACAGAGCCCCCTTGTTCCAGGGCGCCCTTAAATACAGCAAACTCGCAGTCCCTCACTGCCTGGGACACATCCTTAAGCTCCATGCCGAACCGCATGTCCGGCTTATCGGAGCCAAAGCGTTCCATGGCCTCCTTCCAGGTCAGCCTGGGAAGCGGGAGGGCGATGTCCACATTGCAGATTTCCTTAAACAGCCTCTGAATCAGACGCTCATTTACCTCCATCACGTCCTCTTCATTCACAAAGGAAAGCTCCATGTCAATCTGGGTAAACTCCGGCTGGCGGTCCGCCCGCAGATCCTCATCCCGATAGCATCTGGCCAGCTGGAAGTAACGGTCATAGCCGGAACACATTAAAAGCTGCTTAAACAGCTGGGGAGACTGGGGAAGGGCATAGAAGGATCCCGGATGAACCCGGCTGGGAACCAGGTAATCTCTCGCCCCCTCCGGCGTACTCTTAATCAAGGTCGGCGTTTCGATCTCCAGAAAGCCCTCCTCTGCCAGAAAAGCCCGGGTCAGGATGGCTGCCTGGCTCCTGGTCATAATATTCCTCTGAATATCCGGCCTGCGCAGATCCAGATAGCGGTACTTTAGCCGCAGCTCCTCCTTGGTCTTAGAATTCTCCTCGATGGGGAAGGGCGGGGTCTCTGACTCTGCCAGGATCCGCAGGCCCTTAGCCCGGACCTCGATGGCGCCGGTTTTCAGATTGGGGTTGGCTGCGCCGGAACGGGCCTCCACCTGTCCGGTGACCGCGATAACAAACTCACTCCGAAGCCGCTCTGCCTTGCCAAAGCTTTCCGCACCGCAGTCGTTCTCCTCAAAGATCAGCTGGAGGATACCCGTGCGATCCCGCAGATCCACAAAGATGATTCCCCCTTTATTCCTGCTCTTCTGCACCCATCCCATCACGGTGACTTCCTGTCCGATATTCCCCTCAGACAGCTCTGCGCACCGGTGGGAACGCTTTAATCCTGTCATTGACTCTGCCATGATTTTTCTCTCCTTTTCCTCATCGTCCTGGCCTGGCCGCTCCTCCTGCAAAGCAGCCTTCCGCTCTGAAGTTTACTTTTTCAAAGCATCCTTATAAAATTCACGGAACTCTCCATAGCCTTCCTTTTGCAGCTGCTCCTTCTGGAACTTTTTATTCTTATTCATCTGGGCGATTAATACCTGTACACCCGCCTTCCGCTCTGCTGCGGCTTCCTTCATAACCTGGCTTAATACCTCCTGGCTGACGCCCTTTTCGAACAGATAGGCCTTCCTGGCCTGCTCTCCCGGCACTGCGAAATTCTGATCCATTAAAATCGTCACAATCCGCTCAAAGCCAATGGAGAAGCCGCAGGCCGGAGTCTCCGTGCCGGTAAACTTCCCGATCATCTTATCATACCGGCCGCCCCCTGCCACGGATCCGCCGAAGCCCTCCATGGAAACCTCGAAGATAGTGCCGGTGTAATAGGACATGCCCCGCACCAGGGTGGGATCAAAGGCCAGGGTAAAGCTGGTCTCCGCCACGCTGGTCACGGTATCCATGATATGGGCCAGATTCTCCGTCACCTCCGGCGCCAGCGCCCCTGCCGCCGCAAGAGCTTCTCCCATCCTCCGAACGCCCTCCGCGTCCCTTCCGTAATCCGAGAACAGGGCCAGATACTTCTTAACCGCCTCCGAATCATACCCCATCTCCAGAAGCTCCGCCTCCACTCCCTCCATGCCGATCTTATCCATCTTGTCCAGGGTAATGAAGATCGGGTCATAGCTCTCCTCCGGGAAGCCGCAGTAGGCTGCCATGCCCTTTAGGATCCCCCGGTCATTGATCCGGACTGTAAATGCATTACCAGGGCAGATCCTCCCCAGGGCCGTGGTGGTAGCCAAAATCAGCTCGATCTCCGCCAGGCAGGTAGGATCCCCTAAAATGTCAATATCGCACTGTACAAACTGGCGGAAGCGCCCCTTCTGAGGCCGGTCCGCCCTCCACACGCTTCCCATCTGCAGCGCCTTAAATGGCGAGGGAAGGTTCGCTCCATTAGCGGCGTAATATCTGGAAAGAGGCAGAGTCAGGTCATAGCGGAGTCCCCCGTCTACCACCTGGTCCTCTGTCTGGGCCCCTGCCACATCCAGCTTATCCCCCCGCTTTAAAATCTTAAAAATCAGTTTTTCATTATCCCCGCCCTGCTTACTGGTAAGATTTTCGATGTGCTCCACACAGGGCGTTTCAATCTGGGAAAAGCCAAACTGCTTATATGTCTCCTTGATCTGGTTCATTACATAGTCCCGGATCTGCATCTCCGCAGGCAGGACATCCCGCATGCCGGTAACCGGCTTCTTCTTTAATGCCATTCTCTTTCTCCATTTATCATTTCTTATTTTAATCCTGTGGCTTACTCACATGTCATTATAATTTTTGCGAAACAAGATGTCAAGCGTTGTATGTGACTGTACAAATATCTGGTTTCCCTGCGGCCTTCACTCACAGTCATCTGTCCCTGTATCTTCTCCGCTCAGCCCCTTCAATAATTTACGAGTCACTGGTAATTCCACAGGTGTTGGCTGTGATTTTTCAGGCTCTTCTTTAGATTCTGTGGGCTCATTCTGTAGTTTTGCAGACTCCTTCTGCGATTCTGTAAATCCGTCCGGCTCCCCATTCTCATCATCCGCAGCCCCGGCTGTCTGACTCTCTTTAAAGGACGTGTTTCCTGCCTGTGATGACTCCGTCCGCAGGGCAGTCTCTCGCTCCTTCGGCGGTTCCGTCAAAAGCCTGCTCCATGCGATCCACAGAATCATCCCGGCAATAACAAAAAGGACAGCCAGGCCCCCCGCGGCACTCCTCCTTCCCGCCGCCTGCTCCGCCCTCTGGCAAAGCTGGATTATATCCGTATAGGCTGTCTCCTTAAGAGTATTTTGAGGAATCAGAATCTTTGCCTTCTCATATAATGCCTCTGCCTTTTCCCTCCAGAGGCGAATCCAAAGGAGAGACCTTCGGCCTGCTGTTTTCCCTGCCCCAAAAGCAACCTGAGACTTGATGAAGAGCAATGCCTCCAAAATTGATTTTCCATCATTTCCAAAGACAAAATTTTGGATCAGCATCTCCTTTCGCTTCTCTGCTATCTTTCGCTCCGATGCCTTTCCTGCAGCATCACAAATCAGCTTATCATACTCTTCCAGTTCCTCGATAAATGCCCGCAACGATGGTGAAATGCCCTTAAGATCCATAACATGGCCGCACCTTGGACAAATTACGGTGGTATCAGAAAACTCCCTTTTACAAACCGGGCATCTTACTGCTTCGTTACCTTTCATCTGTCCACTCCCTTCTCTTGGTGCGCGCCGATCTTGCCTCCATCCGATTTTACCAGACCATGGCCGAAACCTCTAAGGTATCGTGCTCTGGCCATGGATCATATAGCCCGATTTCAAAGGCCTTTGCCTTACCTGCTTTCAAATTATCCAGAAATGTATTTTTCATATAGACAATCTCCCCGTCCTTCCGGAAAACAACGGATATATTTACCAAACCAATCTCTTCTGCATAATGGTTCACGATCTCACCGGTCACTGTGCTTTCCATGCCAGTGCTCTTTTTTGACACATTCTTTATCTCAAAATCCGTTGTTTTTGCACCCAGGCTGGTAAGCGTAGCCGGATCCCATTCAGACAGATCGATGTCAAAGGTAATCTCCGCCTCTTTCGTCACATCCGCCGCCGGCATAGTAAGCATTCCGCAAAGAGTAATGGTGTCTTCCGGCATTACATCACTGCCAACCTGCTCCTCTGTGGCTGAAATATTCCCATCCCCATCTCTTACAGTGACCATCAAACGGGGAAACCTTGCAATCTGTTCTTGATTTGGATTATGTATTACCCCACAAAAATTAACATATGCCGTATCATCATCGCTCGGCTTAACATACCAACCAAAATCAACTAACTCCAGCGGCTGGGGTGAGGTCTCGAAGTCATCTGCAGAAGATGATTCTCTGTTTTGAGAAGGCGGTTCACTGCTGTCTGAATGCGGCTCACTGCTCTTTGACGGCGACTCTCCGCTGTCTGAACGCGGCTCACTGCTCTTCGACAGCGACTCTCCGCCGTCTGAATGCGGCTCACTGCTGTTAACAGGAGTCCGATCCGGATCGGCATAGGATGCCGCAGTCTCTGCTTCAATCATCGCGCTCCCGTCAGGTTCTGTCCCGGCAGCATCCGAAGCTCCCCTGCCGCTGCATGCGGTGAAAAATAAAAGCAAAGCAGCAATCCATGCAGCCAGCCATCCTTTTCTTCGCTTCCTCATAATCGCGCCTCCTTATTCATTAAGAGTACCGGGACATTTTTCGCCTGCATTTTTCTACTTCACGATAGATCTCTTTTTCTCCGCTCTCCTTCAGTAACCGCCGCAAGATCTCGATCCATTCTCTGCTAAAATAGTGAATGCTGTATTTTTGATCATATTCCTCAAAAGATTTTATCCCTTCCTCCTTTGCCCTGGCCCAAAACCGTTCAAATGCCAGACTTAAATACTCTCTGCGGCGTTTTTCTTCCTTCTTTTCATCTCTCATCCAAATAAGACCAGGACGATGCATCAATCCCAGATAAAGAAGCTTATCGATCTCAATACTCTCCCTGTCGAAATAATCAGCCAGATATACTCTGCCCGGCAGCCGTTCATCCCCTGTATAAGGATAGCGCTCCAGCCACTTTGCCCGCTCACTGGCGCTTTCAATAGCATCCATGGGATCCTTCGGCTTATTCAAGCAGCAATGCTTATATTTCTTTCCGCTCCCGCATGGGCAAGGATCATTTCTCCCGATTTTGCCGGATGACGTCCGCCTCGCAGGCTGGTTCAGCTCCCGCATTAGCTTTTGATCCAGCTTTTTCATCTCAGCTTCTGTTCCAGAAGCCTCCTGAAACATTGCCCAGGATTTCAGTTCCTGGACAATATCGATTGATGGCTTACAGAAATGCCGTTCATCCTCTTTGTACTCAAACATTTTATCGATACAAAAATCATATTCCTCTTCGCCCGCATCTCCATATAATTCCTCATCCAGTATATACCGTATTTCCGGCAGCATATCCACAAAATGACATTTACAGATCATGTCAATTACTGAATTATAAAAATAACTGAAACTTTTTCCTTTGTATACACTCTCCCGAATAAAACTTTTCCACTCTCCTTCTTCCAAATCACCGTCGAGGTAAAGCTGTCCCATTACATGCAGAATATCTCCCCTGACAAATCCGTCAATCTCCTCATTGACCGCGGTCTGTTTCAAAAGCTCTATATCTCCATTATAGGTATGATAAAGAATACTATCCAGACCATTGGTTATCAGATCTCCCAGCAGATAATCCACCACGTCCTCCGAAAGTGAAACGAGCCGGATTATCTCCGGGAAACATTCCCGATCCTGAAACTGCCCCAGCAAAAACAGCCCGTAGAAATGGAGCTGATAATCTTCATCCAGCTCATCCGTTTCCTCTATGGCCTTCTCGATAGCGCCGCGTAAATAGGGAATCGCTTCCTCCTTCTGCTCGATTATCTGCTTTATATCCTCCACAAGAAATTTTTTATTTTCATATGTGATCGCTTCGATTGCTCTCTCTAGTTCATTCATAATCTTAGCTCCTTATCTGCGTATTTTATAGATACCCCATCGCATTCATAGCAAACATAATTTTAAGTATCGATTCGAACCATTTCACAGATCGCTTTGTTTCTGTAAACCAAATCTTCCCTGACTGTAAAACCACGTTTTTCCCAAAAATCATTTCCACCTTGATTCCTGTCAAAGACAACTAATGCAACCTTGTGAATGCCGCACTGCTTTAATGCCTGCAATGCGGCATCCACCAGCTGACTTGCTATCCCCTGCCTTCGATATTTTGGATGTACCGCCGTATGATAGATATAGCCTCTTCTCCCGTCATTCCCCGCCATAATTACACCAACAAGCTCATCGCCATTTTCAGCAACAAAGCAAGTGCCTGGATTCCGCTTTATAAATACATCAATGCCGCTTCTGGAATCGTCCAGATTATTTAGTCCCATTCCTGCACATGACATCCAGAGATCATATACGGCATCGTAATCATCGATGGTCATCGCTCTTATGTTCATCTTCTCCTCCATGATTCGTAATCAATATCGCCAGATTCCTATCCTATGCCTGCATAAACTTTAAAAATAATATTAGGACTGCTTCTATTATAAATGTAGAGTGAAAAAAGGACAAGTCATATTTCCATTATCTTAATCGTTTCCATTTGAACAGGATTCGGTTTACAAGGCCTGAATGTTCCGCTCTTAGTTAGTGAAGAATATGTAAATAAATTGAGGAATGCGACATGCTTGTTGTCACATTCCCCATGCTATAACTAAAATCTTAAAATCCTATGGTTTTTACGTGCTTTCCCTGCGGGATGCTTATCACCTGCTTTTGGATAGCCTAACAAGAGCTGCATGACAGCATAATAATCTGTGCGGATTTCCCATTTACGCAAAATTTCCTTTCCGTAGCTGTCTGCAAAGGCTGTCCAGCCTTGCCCGATATAACAAGAGCCAATCCCCAAAGAATCCGCTGCCAGCATCATATTTTCAGCGGCAACTGCGCAATCATCTACGGAAAAGAGAAAATTTTTCGGGGCAAACATTGTAATGACGGTAGGTGCGTCATAAAAAGCATTTACCAGCTCAGGGTCATCTGCAATACTTGGCTGTTCCTTCGACACATAGCTTTTCGCCGTTGCCATATGGGGGTTCGAATTTGCCCGTTTGATTTTCCCTAACCGTTCATTCACTTCTTTGTCTTGGCATACTGCAAAAATCACTCCCTGCTTCCCGCCTGCACTTGGAGCATAAAGCCCCGCCTGTAATATCTGCTGTAAAAGCTCTTCATCTATCTGCCTTTCGTCAAAACGCCTGATTGCACGGCGGTGTAAAATAGTCTGCATGGTTTCATTCATAATCAAACAACCTCCTTCCAGCATTGCGGATCAGCCCCATAAAAATTCCCGTCCTTCCCACTTGCTACTGCAGGGCAGCCACGGCAGAATGCAAGCAGCTCACACTTGGAGCATTTCTCAAATTTTGTATAATCACGATATGCTTCCATTTGGCAAACCCAGATATCCGCAAGACGGTCATGAAATACATTTCCGACTTTGCTGCCCTGTACCCGGCGGCAGGCGTAGACATCTCCTGTTGGTAAGATTGTCATGTGACAGTTGCCACAATTACAGCCTCCGTATATCATGCCGTCCTGTGCGTCCTCCGGGATTTTGAAAATCCCCTTTTCATACTCATAAAGCGTCCAAAGGTGATCCTTTTTATTAAAATAGGTGTGACAGCCCTCCGCCTCATATTTCTGAAATTTATTATCGCATATATTAAGCAACTCCCGGTATTCAAGTGGAGAAATACCCGTGTCCTTTTCTTCACTGGTGGGGCAATAACGGGCAAAAGCAAACACATCGGCGCCAGCAGAAACAACCGTATCCATGATATGGGGAATTTCCCTGATGTTCCTGCCAGATACCGTAGTCATAATGACAGAACGAATCCCCGCCTTTTTGATACAAGCTATTTTTTCAAGAGTACAATCAAAAGAACCCGGTTTACGAAACCAATCATGGGTATCCTTCATTCCGTCAAGGGATAGCTGGTATTTTTGACAGCCATATGATTTTAATTTTTGGCAAACCTCATCTGATAAATGAAAGGGATTTCCTAAAATCGCAAATGGGATTTCATGCTCTTTTATCAGAGTAAGAAGCCGCCAAAAATCCCGGTGCAAAATAGGGTCGCCGCCAGTGATATAAAAGTAAGGCAGCCTCCCATAAACCTCACAAAAATCAAGACAGTTGTAAAAAGTTTCCTTCATTTGCGCCCAATCCATTGTATCCAGCCTTTTGCAATTATTCTCAGAAAAAATGTAGCAGTGCTTACAGCGTTGGTCGCACTCGTCCGTAATATGCCACTGAAAAGCAAAGTATTGCTTCATGTTGTATCCTCCCTTTGGCAGCCATTTAATATTTATCTAAAACCGATACTATCGGATTTTATTTGAAAATATCTCCGGCAGGACAGCAGCCCCGCCGGAGATTGTTGGAATTAAAGCTCCTTATTTGTCGGTCGCCCCACAGGCAGAACCGCAAGCGGCGGGCTTTTCCTCTGGTTTGTCGCCAGCTCCGCAGGCAGAACCGCAAGCAGTAGGCTTTTCCTCTGGTTTGTCGCCAGCTCCGCAGGCAGAACCGCAAGCAGTGGGCTTTTCCTCCGGTTTGTCGCCAGCTCCGCAGGCAGAACCGCAAGCAGCGGGCTTTTCCTCTGGTTTGTCGCCAGCTCCACAGGCAGATATAGCAGATTTTTCATTCCAACCAGTTAAATTTGAGAGTGCCATTTTTCAATACCTCCATTGTGAATTTAGGAATCTTCTTGTTCCTTAAGTACATTGTACGGCATGATGAAAACGAAAAAAAGTACGCACAAATCTATTACTTGGTCACCTTTTTGTAACTCCTCTTGAATGGAAGTGATTGTTATATTACTCAACTTTCCCACCAATAAAGCTGGTGCAAATGCTTGAATTACCAAGCAAAAAATGTAATAAATTGGTGTATTGACATTAAAACAGCACCTAATC
>CATOJE010000033.1 GCA_951800145.1 uncultured Lachnospiraceae bacterium
GAAGGCACAGACAGGAGAAGCAGCTGAAGAAACAAGAGAAGCCGAAAAAGAAAGCACAGACAAAGGAATCGAATGAGGAGGCGTGAGCAGGATGAGATATGTGGAGTGGCTATTTTTATTGATAATCGGGGCATGTGGAACGGGATTTGCAAATTGGATTGGGTATGATGTGGGATTTATGGAGTCGCTTCCAGGGCTGGCCGTCCTGGTGGTTATCGCCATGCTGGGGGTGGTCTGCACCAAGGTGATTCCCCTGAAGCTGCCCATTGTGGCCTACTGTGCCATCATTGGATTGATTTTTGCGTGTCCCTTATCGCCTATCCGTTTATTTGTGATTGAAGCAGCGTCAAAGATTAATTTCACGGCTCCTTTTACCATGGTTGGGGCTTATGCAGGTCTGGCGATCGGGGACCAGCTCAAGGCATTTATCAAGCAGGGGCCGAAGATTTTAATCGTGGGGCTGCTGGTGATGACCGGGACATTTTTGGGCTCCTGTCTGTGGGATTCCCTGATTTTAAAGCTGAGCGGCGCAATATAAAAATGTACGCTCAGAGTTACATCTAACAAAAAATCATCTCACAAAATCTGGAACAAGGAGACTCTGACAGGTTACTGTTTACGGCTCTGCCGTGCCCAGCAACAAAATGCACACAAAATGGACAGTAACTCCGATAGTATATAAGAGTGTGAAGGGAGGAATCGCTGAATGGAAGCATGCAGCTTATTAGTGGAAAATGTTACTGTAATGAGGGATTTTGAGACCATCGAGAAAAATATGGATCTGGCCGTGGAAGGGGAGAGGATCCTGGCTGTGGTGAAGCATGGGGAGAGAGAATTTCAGGCGAAGCGGGTGATTTCCGGCAGAGGAAAGCTGGTTATGCCAGGACTGATCGACAGCCATATGCACACGGGACAGCAGCTGCTGAAGGGCCTGGTATTAGACGCGAAGCCTATTATCTGGACCAGGATCATGCTGCCTTTTGAGAGCACGCTGCCCCCGGAGAAAATGCGTCTTTCCGCCCAGACTGCCGCCCTGGAAATGATCAAATCCGGCACCACCGGCTTTGTGGATGCGGGAAGCTACCATATGGACGCGGCGGCAGAGGTGTATGCAGAAAGCGGCCTGCGGGGCTGCCTGTCTTATTCCACCATGGATGAGGAGGGACTGCCGGAAAGCATTGCCATGGACGCGGAGCAGGCGGTTCGGGAGACGGATTTATTATATGATCACTGGAACCGCCAGGGGAATCTGAAGGTTTATTATTCTCTCCGGGCGCTGAATTCCTGTTCGGACAGGCTGACAGAGCTGGCAGCCGGACACGCAAAGGATCGTGGCGCCATGCTCCAGGCTCATATGAATGAATATCAGGGGGAGATCGACGGCATCATCCGGCGGGAAGGGATGCGGCCCTTTGGGTATCTGGAGAAAATGGGGGTTCTGTCCTCCCGCTTTCTGGGAGCCCACAGCCTGATTTTATCGGAGGAGGAGAAGGAGATTATCCGGACCTATCAGGTGAAGCTCTGCCATTGTCCCTTTAGCAACTGCGGGAAGGCGGTGCCGGATACTCCGGATTTAATCAGGCGGGGCATCCTTCCCGGCTTTGGGACAGACGGCGCGGCCCACGGCGGGCTAAGCCTGTGGAATGAGCTGCGGATCTTCCGCTCTGTGATGAATATTTACCATGGCGTGCCCAACAAAAACCCGAAGGTTATGCCGGCAGAATTGCTGTTTCAGATGCTCTTTGAGGGCGGGGCGGCGGCCATTGACGAGGCCGGGCATTGCGGAAGGATAGAGCCTGGGTATAAGGCGGATTTTATCACCATTCACCTGGATGCCGGCAGGCTGATCCCCAGCGGAAACCTGATTCATACCTTGTTTGAATGCGGGGAAGCCGGGGATGTGCAGGATATGGTGGTCAATGGAGCCTGCCTGATGGAAAACCGGGAGGTGAAGGTGCTGGATGAGGAGCGGATCCGATTTGAGGCCATGGAATATATGGAAAAGGAAGGCGTAGGATTATGATGATCTGGCTGATGACAGCAGCGGCGAATCTGGTGGTGGGAGCGCTGGTGGGCTTGTGCGGAGTGGCAGGCTTTCTACTCCCCATGTTCTACACGGCGGTTTTAAAGATGGGGGTATCGGAAGGGCTGGCCCTCAGCTTTACCGCATTTATCCTGTCGGGAATCCTGGGCTCAAGGAATTATCAAAAGGCGGGAAACCTGGATGTGAGATTCGGGCTCAGGCTAAGCGCCGGGAGCCTGGCCGGAGCGATCCTGGGGGTATATTTAAATCAGCGGATTCCGGAGGAGCAGGTGAAGATATTGCTGTATCTGGTGGTTCTGCTGTCAGGAATTTCGATTTTATGTCGGAAGGAAGGGCGAGCTTCATCCGGGGAAAAAGGCGCATCTTCCTTTAACATAAAGGAACAGCTCCCTCTGACCCTTCTTCTGGGACTTGCTACAGGCGCGGTCTGCTCCTTATCCGGTGCAGGAGGGCCGGTGCTGGTGATGCCTCTCCTTGTTTTGTTGGGGCTTCCGGTTCACACTGCGGTGGGGGTGGCCCTGTTTAACTCCATCTTTATCGGAATCCCGGCAGCAGCGGGATATTTGATGCAGTGCGACCTGAGTTCTATCCTCCCGGTTTTAGCGGTTGCCTTTCTTTCTCATGGCGTCGGGGTTTTTTATGGAAGCAGATATGCAGTCCGGATTAACCAGGGGCTGCTGAAAAAGGGTGTTGCAGTATTTTCCATTGGGATTGCGCTCTGGAAGCTTTTCTAAACACAAGAGCGTGCTGGGCACAGTCCCACAGATTTCTGCATTGACGTCCTTTCCCGTATCTTCTATACTATAAGCAGCAGGAAGGCTGCAGCAGGGGAGGGACATATGGATATTTCAGGAGATAAGGTGATTCTCCGGGCTGCCGGGGAGCAGGACCGGAGAATGTTCACGAGTCTGATTCAGGATTCGGAGATTATTAAAGTGACCGGAGGCTATGCAGGCCCGGCATCCCTTGAACAGCAGATGGACTGGCTTTGCTCCCCGCCGGATTCAGCTAGAGAGCTGCGAAGGGTTATCGCAGAGAAGGAGCATCCGGAGCATGCCTTGGGAATTATCACACTTTCTCACATGGATCCCGGGAAGGGCTCCGCTGAGATCTATATTAAGCTTGAAAGCTCCGTTCGGAGAAAAGGATATGGCCAGGATGCAGTGAGCGTCCTGGTCTCTTATGGGTTTTGCAGGCTTCAGCTGAGCTGCATCTATTCCCGCATCCTGGAGGATAACCTTCCATCCCGAAGACTGTTTGAGGCTTGCGGGTTCCGGCTGGAGGATCGGTATAAGGGAAGGGAATATGAGGACGGACGCCGCCAGACCATCTGCTTTTATTCCATCGGTAAGTGCGTCCTGTAGAACAAAGCCCTCCGGGGAACGTACATTACCTGTATCCAATCTTAAACTGAACGATGTACCAGATCCAGCATCCAGCGGATCCACCCGCTGATGGTGGAGGAGCGCCGTATGTAGGTGCTGATGCTTTCCACCTTATACAGGCGGGAGCGCTGCATGATGGCAACGATGGCTTCGGTGTCAGGCACTTCGCCTGTTTTTAGAGAGAGGAGGAAGGTGTCTCGAAAGGCGCCATGCTCCAGGATGGCTTTGCAGAAGGCCAGCTGCCGCTGCCGGTAGTTCAGCTTCATGATCCGCTGTCCCAGGGCAGTGAGAGAGTAGAAGGGCTTCCGGTGGGCGTCATAGAATCGTTCCACCAGCCCCAGATACCTGGCTGCATCGGTGTAATAATTGGTCTGACGGATATCAAAGGCATATTCTTCTGTAACCTGTTCCCGGCTGAGAGACTGCGCGCTTAATAATTCGCAGAGATTGATCACCCGCTCAAAGCGGTTTGCCTGGGGAAAGGAGATCCCCGGCTCCGGGACAATCCGCGTGTGGAGGGCGATTTCCTCCAGATCCGAAGCCGCGATGGATGTGTCCTCTATGGAATAATGCTTCTGCTTCACCAGCACCAGGGAGTTATAGGAATCCGGATCCTGGAATTCGTATTCGTAGAAACGGAACACACCGTTAGAGTAAACCAGAAAGATGGGCCGCACCTTCTTAGCCATGCGGCTTATCCACACCCGGTAGGGATAGTATAATTGCCGCACAAGAAAATCCTCGGACAGATCCCGCTTTGCCTCCAGAAGCGAAAGGCTGTGGATCCCCTCAAAGGCAGCGTCGATCTCGATCTGGGACTGGTTTACCGCCACCGTTACCGGCTGCCTGGTGCGGGAATTCTGGATGTGAAAGTCAAACTGTCCGGAGCCCATGCGTCCGGATACTGTGGGATAAAGGAGCTCCTCCTGTAAAAAATCAGAAAGCATGCCGGAGGCCAGGGCGCAGTTAATGGCGATGGCCTCGCTTGGGATGTGGCCAGGGTCAAGGCTTTGCAGATTTGCCGGAAGCCTGGCCAGGGCTGTGGAGCGCTCCGGCGCCGGAAAAGGCTGATATGCCTCAAAATGGGAGATAAGGTAATCTCCCCGGGAGACAGGAAGAATTGCAAGATGGTGTGCCGCGAAAATCTGGGGAAGATTAATCCGGTGATCGAATTTCGCCATCAGGCGGGGCTCCCGGTATTCCTTGATCTGGGCGGAGGAGATGAGAAAGCTTCCCCTGGATTCAATTTCAGATAAAATATCATACCTTTCAAACAAGGCCTCCCAGGCCTCATCATTCTGGCTCTTGATCCGTTCACTCATAATTTCTTACCACCACCTCATCTACCTGCCCCCGCTTAGCTGCATTGGAATTAATGGCCCGTTTGGCCTTTACCATAGTAATGTGGTAGGCGCTGTATTGATCCAGGATAAAGTCAGTGGCAGAGTTGGACAGCATGAACCGGATCCTGCGCCGGTTCAGCTCATCGCAGCACTCCCGCAGGCGGATCTGCTCTGATCGGTCAAAGCCGCCCTTGGCGTAGCCGGTGAAATTAGCCGTGTCTGAAACCGGATCGTAGGGGGGATCTAAGTAAACAAAGGTCCCCCTTGTCACCCCCGCAAGAACCTTGGCATAGTCTGTGCTGCTGAAGGTGATCTCTGCCCTCTGGAAATAGGCGCTGACCGCCCGCAGGGTGGGAGCATTTACAATGTTGGGATTCTTGTAGTGTCCGAAGGGAGTATTAAATTCTCCCGCGTTATTTACCCGGAAGAGCCCGTTATAGCAGGTTTTATTTAAGTAGATTACCCGGGCGGCCTTCTGGATCTTACTTAACTTTTTGTACTGTTCTTTATTTCGATCCCAATCGCGGACCTGATAGAAGTGATCCTTTTCATTGGGGTGCTCCCCCAGGGCGAGGATCAGCTCTTCCACATGATCCCGGATCACCTCATACATCTGGATCAGCTCGGAATTAATGTCATTCACCTGGGCGATCCTTGGCTGCAGGTGAAACAGGACGGCGCCGCCGCCGAAGAAGGGCTCGCAGTAGGAGGAAACCCTTTTGGGAAACAGGGGCGCCAGATCATCTAAAAGCTGCCGCTTGCCGCCGACCCACTTTACAACCGGGGCGGCGAGAGGATCCTTACGCATAAATGGTTATCTCTCTTTCTGTACAGTTTGTCTTTGATTTCGGATACATTCTACCATATCTCCCCGGGAACTTCAATCACAAAAGTCACAGGTAGCAGGCCCCCTTGGGTCAAACCCGAGGGTTTCGGCGCCAAAATGGACAGAATGGCTTCCAAAATTAAGAACGAAGCCGGAATTTCTGTACAGCGGATTTAAGCTCCTGGGCCTGGCCGTGAAGCTCCTGGGCGGAAGCCGCGGATTTTTCCGCAGTGGAGGCATTAGTCTGGACAACGGTGGAGATCTGATCCATGCCCTCAGTCAGCTGCTGCAGCATCTCTGCCTGCTCCACAGCGGATGCGGCGATGCGCTGGATCAGCTGGGTGGACTGCTGTGCACCGGCGACGCCTGAAGCAAGGCTTTGGGTGGTGTCATTGGACAGGGCGGTACCATGTGCAACCAGCTGGAGAGAGGTTTCGATGAGCTTGGTGATATCCTGTGCGGCCACAGAGCTCTTATTCGCCAGACTCTGCACTTCATCGGCAACTACGGCAAAGCCCTTTCCTGCGGAGCCGGCGCGGGCTGCCTCCACGGCGGCATTTAAGGCCAGGATATTAGTCTGGAAGGAAATATCCTCGATAATTTTTATAATTCCGCTGATCTGGCGGGAGGAATTCGAGATATCCTCCATAGCCTGGGTTAAATCCTTCATTTTCTGGTTGCAGGCAGTCAGCTGGGCCGCTGTGTCAGTGGAGCATTTTCTCGCATCGCCTGCATCCTGGGAGGTATTTTTTACCTGGCCGGATAAGGACTGGATGCTGGCGGAGAGCTCTTCGACTGCTGCAGCCTGCTCTACCGCGCCCTGGGAGAGTACCTGGGCGTCTGTAGCCATCTTTTCTGCTTCCTCGGAAACCTGTGCAGAGGTCTGATTAATATTGGAAAGGGCGGTATTCAGAGCATCCAGGATCTGGCTCATGGCATTCTGGATGGGCAGGAATTCTCCACGGTAGTTTAAATCGATGGAGAGATCCATCCTTCCCTCTGCCATCTGGGCCAGCTTGGAATCAATGTCATGGATGTACTTTTTCAGCTCCTGCTTTGTCTCATAGATGGATTCTACCAGCATGCCGATCTCAGAGGTATCCGGCTCCAGGGAGAAGGCGGCTGATAAATTACCCTGAGAAATTTCACCCATCTGATCCTTTACGGTAATAATGGGAGTCAAGATCCGCTTTTTGGTGACCGAGCTGACAAGGATCTGGAGCACTGCGACCAGGAGCAGGGACAGGATGATGAATCCCTGGATCAGGGCGGAGCGAAGGGAGAGGGAATCTACCTGGGCCTTGGTGCGATCATTGAGGGTGGACAGGAACTGATCCTTTAAGGAATTAATCTGGGTGATGGCAGTGCTGTAGTCGGTTCCGTAGACATAATCCAGCGCCTCCTCCATGTGGCCGGACTGGACATTCTTCATGGCCTCTTCCTCCAGGGGAACCAGGTCATTAGAGAGGGAGGACATCTGGTCGATCATGCTCTGCTCACTGGAGGTAATCCCGATCTCCTGCATGGTGGCCACACCGATATCCCGGTTTTTCAGGTTATTGATCTCATTCCAGTAATTATCATAGTGCTCCTGGTTTCCTGTGGAAGCGTAGGCGCGGACCTCATTCGTCAGATAAGCGGAGCCATTCATAAAGCGGTTGGCGTTATAGGTCAGGTCAAAGCGATCTTCATTAGCAGCGTTCAGCTGACGGTTGACGCTGCTGGCGATAAAAAGAAGGATCACCATAAATAAAAGTGATAAAATGGAAATTCCATTTAATATAAGGATAAGTTTTGACTGGTTCATGGCTTTTTTCATAGCAGCAGCTCCTTCTCTGGCGGAAATTTTTGTTTATTTAGGAAGAAATCCTTTAGGGAAACAAGTTTGCTTTCTTCCCCTCATAATATTAGTGTAACATTAAAAAAATAAAAATCAACCGAAATAAAAGTCTGTAAAAAAATACTTGATATGGTTTTTGCGGAAATGCAGTATATAAGCATCTTTTAGCGGTTAGAAATACGGATTTGTGACAATGCTGTGACAAATTCAGAGGAAAATAGAAAAAATGCCTTATACAGGGCTTGCAGAGAGGAAAATTCAGTGTGCGCCTGCTGCCCGGTATCTGATATATGGCGTGGGGCAGCAGGGCAAGGGCTTATTGTCTGCCGGACATAGGTATTTGCAGATAATCAATCAGGGCAGTTTCCAAAAGCCGGGAATAGTTTACCTTTTGCTCTTCTGCAATCCTTTTCAGCCATGCCGGGAGAGTGATGTTTGTCTTGACGCGCTCATTATCCTTTTTCATGCGGAATAAATCAGGATGGATTGTAATGGGCACTATAACATTTCCCTCTGTATCTTCTTTGGAGAGGTTCACGGATGGAGTGGGGATTTCCTCATTGTCACATTCCATACTGTAAACATGGAGGCTTGCGGCTTCTGCTGCCATGCGTGCAGCTTCTTCCAGATTATTCCCAACACTGATACATCCGGGTAAATCAGGGAAGTAGATACTATATGAGCCGTCTGTTGATGGTTCAAAGACTGCAAGATAAGTTAAATTCTGCATAAATTACACTCCTTTCTATGATAAACGCAGGTAGTAGGGCTATTTAAACCCCGCCTGCTTGTAAATGCTGTTTAGTGTTCCCGGCTTCAAGTCCCCGTTGTGGTTTGGCACTGTGACTTTTCCGGGCTTTGTTGGGTGCTTTAGGCTTATTTGGGAGCCTTCCTGATGGGTGGTGTACCATCCATCTTTGCGAAGCACCTTTAGGATTTCCCGAACGGTCATATTGTGTCCTCCTTGTATTATGCATTATGCGCCTTTTTTATGCGCATGTCAATGGTTTATGCACATAAACGATACGTTTTTTATAGGGCAAAGGGTAGAGAAAAGACTGGTAGCAGGAAAATTTTTATCGGATGCTACCAAAACACAGAGCTGCCACACCTGGCCCCGATATTCTGCTGGGGCTGATGTGAAGATATTCCCTTAAAACTTGCATTATATGCCATTTCGCAAATTTTCACAAATTTCTCATAATGTTCTGCTTTATAAGGGCTATTATTAGACACTTGTCTATAGGATTCTGCATCTATGCGTGTTAATTCAATCCAGCAATCAAAAAGTTGTTTTGAAATCCCGTCCTTTGTATTAAAAGCATATTTTTTTAATTTCTCTTTGTTTTTCTCAATAAAACTTTTTTCCATGTATAAAAGACATTCTCATCTCCATCACTACAATCAATAATCTCTCCGAACTTACGTACTGTATCATTCACATTTTTGCAATCGGAGTAAATACAATCATAAGACTTTTTACCTATTTCAATTTTGGAAAATTTCAGCGGAACCATATCATTTAAATTTGACAAAGATTCACATACATTCGAAAGGGATATATTTTCACTGAAATTTAAAATTTCGTTTAAACCAGTAACCTTATCCATAGAAATGCCAAGAAAATGGCAAATTCTAAATAAATTATCTACGGGAATAGAAGCATTATCGTTTAGATATGAATTTACCGTTGGCTGGCCAATATGAAGATAATCTGCGAGATTTTGTTGTGTAATTTTTTTATCACTCATTAATTATGGGAAATGAGGGGCCACCTACATAGAAAATTCTGCAAAGTTGATTAAAAAAACTAATATTATTGAATCCCTAAAGTTGGGAAAGAAAGAGGTAAAATATGTATATCTATGATGAAAAACAAATGAGCGAGGCTAACCGACGTTTTAATGATATTGAATCATGCATAATTGTTGGGATTGATGAAAACCGTGGGGTACGATATAAACCAGTCTAGGGAAATATAGAAGACTGGATTCTACCAAGAGATTTTGAGGTTGAATCTTATAGAATTATCAAATCAGCAAGATTTATTGGCAAAACACCGAAAAGATTCATTCCAAAGAAATAAGCAATAGGCAGCAGGCGGCTATAATCAATTTTAATGTTTGTAAACAATTACAGAATATTGATTTTAGCCGCTTTAACTGTTTAGGCGATACTTTTATTGTAATGGTGTTTTAAAGACTGTAAATGCCATTAAATAATCTTGCAGGCCACACCATGCAATAAGCCGGGTAGGGGTTTTGTAAGGCAGATGGCCAAGCCGGGGTAAGGTGATGAAATTCCCACAAAAAATAAAAAAGCCCCTTCTTTGAAATCTCGTTAAAAATAAAAAAGGAGCTTCTTTCCTTATTAGGTGTCCCTCTGCCGGATGGTTTTTATTTACCTGATAAAACGGGATATATAGCGGCCTTTTCTACTTTTCAGAATCCTTATATACACGCCCTATAAGCCTTATTTTCTTTTGTGACGGCACAAGCAATAATTTTTATCAGGCGAGGCATTACAAGCCCAATGTAGGGCAGATAGGAGCCTTTACAAAGGGATTCTGATGGATAGAGTATTCTTCATGGATGAGGAAATGGGGCTACTGGTACGCTTATGGCAGAATGATTTGTGCTTTGATATGAGCCGGACATTTCCTTTTTATCTGATAATGCGGAACTATGACAGCTATTCTATTCTTTATCAGGTTTTGAAGCCGGGGAGGATTGGTTGTTGTCACATATTGAGCAAGTCAGCGTGTGTTCCGGTTCGGACAAGATATAATTCGTTACCATTAACACGATAAATCAAAAGCCAGTCAGGGGCAATGTGACACTCTCTTTCTCCTGCATGATTGCCTGATAGGTTATGGTCACGGTTTTTTACTGGTAAAGGCGCAGGAATACGCAGGGTATCAAGTACGGATTGGAGTAGTTGCATATTATAGCCACGTTTCAGACATAGCTTATAGTCTCTCCTGAATTTGGTCGAGCTATTTAATTCTAACATGGCTATTCCTCCGACAACATAGCAAGGAAATCAGCGGTTGAACCGTCAAAGTGTTCTCCTGTACCGCTGTCAATCATTGCCTGAACCTCTGCCATAGCTTCTAAAGTTTCGTCGTTTGGTGTTTCATCTGATAAAGACGCACCTTGCAGATAGGAAATAACATAAAGCAATTTGGCATCTGATATTTGGTCTATCAGAGTTTTGGCTAATTCACGATTACTCATAGTTTACACTTCCTTTCGAGGATATTATATTTGGTTTTCATATAGTTATTTGGTTTGGTTGTCACGTTCTATAGTTTGGTCTATGGCACGAATTATAAAGCTGTTAACACTTTCATCTGTACTGGAAGCATGGGCTTTTACAATTTCCCTATGTTGGGGGGTAGTTCTCACCTTGATTTCAACAAACTTTTCTATATAACGCTTGTTGGCTTCTTTTCGGGCATCGGTATAGCCATTGTAAGAACTTTTTTTGGATTCTTCCATATAGCACCTTCTTTCTTTGGGTAATGGATGGGGCAATTAAATTATAGATAGTCATACTCCATTTTACGGTTATATTATACAATAAGTCCATACATAAGACTATGTACGAAATAGACAAAATTTGAACACATGGGAGTATGTAAAACTGGCTACTTTGCTGATAAGCATACATGGGAGTGTGTATTATAATAGATTTATCAAATGAAGGAGGTAGCAACATGAAACAGATTACCAAAGTAAGAAAAACCGTATGTGCTATGGCTAACCAGTTACGGAAAGCCGGGTACTCCCTGGCCGATGCATTTCGCAAAGGATTGTTGTACATATCAAGCCTATTCACCGGAAAACAGTTATAGGGTATGTGCCTAAAGGGCTGGCAAGGGAATTTTCCAAAGTACTTGATCTAGGCATCCAGGTAAAAGCCACACTGATGCAGATTATTGGCGGCTATGGGCATAAAGAAACATTGGGGGCATTAATCAATATTGCTATATAGCAAAAGTACCTTTGTCAGAAAGATGGTTGTTGGCAGAGATAACACACAAACAAAAAATAGGAGGTATTTGGATGAAAACATATTATGAAAGAAGAAGATATGTCGTCACAGAGGACGAGGGGAAGTTTAGTATTTATGACAAAAAATATAGCAAGGTGGTAAAGCAGAATATCAGTAAAGAAGAAGCAGATGAATTTATCAGGCAGTTTGTCAAAAAAAGGAACGAAACCTTATCACGCTGGAAAGCAAGAAGGAAGAAAATGCCCTTACCAAAGCGGCAACTCTGATAGGAACCAGTAACACAAAAAACAGAAAAAAGGCGGGTGCGCAATATGAAGATAATGCAAATATTAGGATTGACGATAGAGGAAAAAGCGCTGGATGCTTTAGAACTTGCATTAATAGAACGTTTTAACAGGTTAAGCCAAGAGCAAGCTAAGGAAGCCAGGCAACAAGGTAATTCTGAAAGGTTTGATGTGGTTGAAAAACTGGTGATGGAACACTATTCCCGAGATGAAAAAGAATGTGAAAAATTTTTAGATGAATTAGCAGATCGCGAAAGCGAGGAAAACGAGGATTTTTACTTATATGGCATTAGAGATGGCCTCCGTGCAGCGAAATGGTTTATGGCAATATAAAATTGAGGTATAATCACCAGATAAGAGAAAAAGACATGATGAAAGATTTTGAAAAAATGATGGCTGACCTGGTAATGGAAGAAGAGAAAAAATTAGGCGTTAATTGTTTAGGGTTTATCAGGCAGCATAATGAGATCATGAAAATGGCTGGCGATATGCAACGCCGTTACAGGAAAAATGCTCCTACCAGTACAGCGAATACCGATAGGAGCGAGTAACCCGTTAACCTGATAAGTAAAGGGCAGGGAGGGATTATAGCACGTCCCTCTGCCTATTGTAAAGGATTTCGAAAACAACATGAAAAAACAGATTATAACAATCATAGAAAATTACGGAAAGCTGATTAGCCCTGAAGAGGATATCAGTATGGCAGAAGCAAGAAATATCATTCATGAAAGCCAGACAAACATGGAAATAGTGGGTAACGGTTATATTTATGGATATTTGAGAGGGGCTTCCGGCGGCAGGAATAAAATGGTTCCAGTATATAATCTCAAACAAATGACGGATGAAGAATGGAACGCCTTAGCATCTCATAACAAATTGGAAAGAATGGCATTAACATAAAAGGAAGCAGAAAGGGGATATTTATGACAGAATACAAAGAGAGTTTAGTAATGGAGATTATTCGTCAGGTAAAGAAAAAACTATGGTGGTACAGGATGGCGCTGGCTATTTCGCTGGCCGGGAATATCATCCAGGCCATAGCGTTGATTAATAAGTAATAGAATGAGAGGAGTGGGCAGCGGCTTATATAACTGCTGTCCTATCTCACATGATAGAAAGGTGGTGCTTATTATGGCAGAAAAGAGGAAAGACAGTCGGGGCAGGAATCTTAAAACTGGTGAATATTACGATTCAAAAAATAAACGTTATATGTTCCGAAAGATGATTGACGGCGAGCGCATCACAATTACCGCTCCTGATCTGGTGGAATTACGGAAACAGGAAAATGATTTGCTGTGCAGGATTGACCGAGGCAATAAGCTGAATACCAGGAATGCCAGAATGACATTGAACGCATACTTTGATTTTTAGATGGAAACATTTGCAAAAGGCGGCAGAAAAGCCACAACTTGTACAAATTATAAGTCATATTACAACACCATTAAAAGCACTATTGGGAAAAAGCAGATTGCGAAGATTACAAAGGCAGATTGCCAGAGAATCATTAATGAAATGGTTCAGGACGGCAAGAAACATTCTACCATGTCCAATTTGAAAAGCTGTCTGAATATTGTCTTTGAATGCGCCTTAGATGATGATATTATTATCAAGAATCCTGCAAAAAATTTACAAGTGCCGCAGACAGAGAGTAAGAAGCGGACGGCTATAGAACAGCAGCAGATTGATTTATTTATGGGCTATGTAAAGAATAGTGAGCGGTATTCATACAGTTACCCAGCGTTTGTTGTCCTGTTTAATTTGGGTGTGAGAATCGGAGAAATGGCGGCACTGACGTGGGATGA
The DNA here is from genome assembly GCA_951800145.1 of uncultured Lachnospiraceae bacterium. Taxonomy (GTDB): domain Bacteria; phylum Bacillota; class Clostridia; order Lachnospirales; family Lachnospiraceae; genus Caccovicinus. The sequence goes on from CATOJE010000033.1 coordinate 13,542, forward strand.
TGTGAATTTCAAAGAGAATACCATAACCATCAATAAAACGGTAAATCGGTACAGAAAAGCAGATTACGGCTTTACTATGGCGGTAGCTTGCCTTATGTGGACGATTCCGGGAATATCCGTGGGCAGATATCCGGCTTTCTGTTTGTGAATACATCAGGGAATGTTTGGAATGAGCCGGGATTCCGGGAACTGATAAAAAGGATTGTGAAGCGGCACAACAAGGGCGCAGTTGAAAACCATACAGAAAAGATTGAGAATTTTTGTCCGCACATGGTCCAGCATACATACACAAGCCTTGCTTATTCTGCCGGGGCTGATGTGAAGATTGTGAGCCAGAACCTTGGGTACGCTTCTACATCCGTGACACTGGACACATATACGCATCGGACAGAGGATAAAAAGAAAGAGCAGGCAGCAGTATTGAAATAAACAGAGATAACACAAGACGGAGTAACACGAACAAAGGTTCGTAAAGAAAAAATACTTGACACCTGTTCTTTTTTCGTGTATGATAGCACAGGTGAAGGATGAGGCGCCGTCTGAGTGGTCAGAGCATGGCGCGCTCAGGAAGAAGGAGGTCGCTTCATGGCGTTTGAAAGCCTGGCGGATAAGCTGCAGAATGTATTCAAGAATTTAAGAGGCAAAGGCCGCCTGACAGAGGCTGATGTAAAGGCCGCCCTGAAGGAAGTGAAGATGGCCCTTCTGGAAGCCGATGTAAGCTTTAAGGTGGTGAAGCAGTTTATTAAGGCTGTGCAGGATCGGGCCGTGGGGGAGGATGTGCTGGGAAGCCTGACTCCGGGCCAGATGGTGGTTAAGATTGTGAATGAGGAGCTGGTAAAGCTGATGGGATCCGAGACCACAGAGATTGCCTTAAAGCCCTCCAGCGAGATCACCGTTATTATGATGGCGGGCCTCCAGGGTGCAGGAAAGACCACCACCACCGCTAAGATTGCCGGGAAGTTAAAGGCCAAGGGCAGGAAGCCCCTTCTGGTGGCCTGTGACATCTACCGTCCCGCCGCCATTAAGCAGCTGGAGATCAATGGGGAGAAGCAGGAGGTTCCCGTGTTTTCCATGGGAGATAAGAATAAGCCGGTGAATATCGCCAGGGCTGCCATGGAGCACGCGTCAAAGCACGGCATGAACGTGGTGATTCTGGATACAGCCGGACGCCTTCACGTGGATGAAGACATGATGGATGAGCTGATCGAGATCAAGGAGGCTGTTTCCGTGGATCAGACCATTCTGGTGGTGGACGCCATGACAGGACAGGACGCGGTGAATGTAGCCGGGACCTTCCAGGCAAAGATCGGCATCGACGGCGTGATCCTCACCAAGCTGGACGGCGATACCAGAGGCGGCGCTGCCCTTTCCATCCGATCGGTGACAGGAAAGCCCATTCTCTATATCGGTATGGGGGAAAAGCTTTCTGATTTAGAGCAGTTTTATCCGGACCGCATGGCTTCCCGGATCTTAGGCATGGGAGATATCCTCTCCCTGATCGAGAAGGCGGAGGCTGAGGTAGACCAGGAAAAAGCCAGGGAATTAAGCCAGAAGCTGCGGAAGGCGGAATTCGATTATAATGACTTCTTAGATCAGATGAACCAGATCAAGAAGATGGGCGGCATGGCCAGCATTATGAGTATGATGCCGGGTATGGGCCAGCTTAAGGACCTGGATACGGATGAGAATGAGAAGAATATGGCCAGAGTGGAGGCCATCATCCTCTCCATGACGCCGGCGGAGCGGGCGAACCCTTCCCTGATGAATCTTTCCAGGAAGCAGCGGATCGCCAGGGGATCCGGGGTGGATATCAGCGAGGTAAACCGTCTGGTGAAGCAGTTTGACCAGATGAAGAAGATGATGAAGCAGCTGCCCGGTATGATGGGCGGCAGGAGGAAGGGCGGCTTCGGCGGCTTGGGAGGCCTGATGGGCGGGAAGCTTAAGCTGCCCTTTTAAGTGATAGTTATGCAGATTGCATTGCTAGATAAATCGATCATAATTCAGGAGGTGAAAAGCATGGTAAAGATGAGATTAAGAAGAATGGGTCAGAAGAAGGCTCCTTTCTATAGAATCGTTGTATCCGATTCCCGTTCTCCCAGAGATGGAAGATTCATTGAGGAAATCGGTACGTATGATCCCAACACGGATCCCAGCTCCATTAAGTTTAATGAAGAAGCTGCGAAGAAGTGGTTAGCCAATGGCGCTCAGCCCACCGAGACGGTTGCAAAGCTGTTAAAGATTGCAGGCATCCAATAGTCGCGGATTCTTGAGGTGATTTTATGAGAGAGTTAGTGGAAGTAATCGCAAAAGCGCTTGTGGATAATCCCGATGAAGTAGTCGTTACGGAAAGCCTGAAGGGGGATGACACCTTGATTGAACTTAAGGTAGCTCCTTCCGACATGGGAAAGGTAATCGGCAAGCAGGGAAGAATCGCGAAAGCTATTCGTTCCGTAGTCAAGGCCGCTGCATCAAAAGACGATAAGAAAGTGATCGTTGAGATTCAGTAAGGAACCTGGGCTGCTGCATCTGCAGCAGCCTTTTTTGTTCTATAGGAAAGAGCGTCCTATAGAACAAAAACCCTCCGGGGGATGCGCACTCTTTTACTTTATGTAGGAAACGTATGTCTGTGATATAGAAGGAGAATTAAGATGGAAGAAATGCTTCGGGTTGGGGTGATCAGCTCCACTCACGGGGTGCGGGGGGAAGTGAAGGTATTTCCCACCACCGACGATCCGGCCCGGTTCCGGGATCTGGATCGGGTAACCCTGGATACCGGAAAGGGATATGTAGAATTAGAGATCACCGGCGTGAAATTTTTCAAAAATATGGTTATCCTTAAGTTTAAAGGGTATGATACCATCAATGAGATTGAGATCTACAAGGGCCGGGATTTATGGATTCACCGGGATCAAGCGGTGCCTCTTGCAGAGGGGGAGTATTTTATCGCGGATCTTTTAGGCCTTCAGGTGATTACGGATGAGGAGGAAGTGCTGGGAACCTTAACCGATGTGATGAAGACCGGGGCGAATGACGTCTATGTGGTAGAGATGAAGGATGGGAAAGAGGTTTTGATCCCTGTGATTCCCCAGTGTATTTTAAACGTGGATCTGGAAAAGGAAGAAATAAAGGTGCACCTTTTGGAAGGGCTGCTGGATTAGGAGAGGCGAGATGAAGTTTCATGTGTTAACACTGTTTCCGGAGCTGGTAATGGGAGGCCTTGGGGCCAGCATCACCGGACGGGCTATAGAGAAGGGGGTAATCTCGGTGGAAGCCATTAATATCCGGGATTATTCCACCGATAAGCACCGCCATGTGGACGATGCCCCTTATGGAGGCGGCGCCGGCATGGTGATGCAGCCGGGACCGGTGGTAGACGCCTATGAGGATCTCTGCGCCAGGATTTTTAAGGCTTCCGGAAAGCGCCCCCGGGTGATCTATATGACGCCCCAGGGAAGGGTATTTAACCAAAGCATAGCCAGGGAGCTGGCCAGGGAGGAGGATCTGGTATTTCTCTGCGGCCACTATGAGGGGATCGATGAACGGGCGTTAGAGCTTATCTGCACCGACTACTTGTCAGTGGGCGATTACGTGCTCACCGGCGGAGAACTGCCTGCCATGGTGATGATCGACTGCATCTCCCGGCTGATCCCGGGCGTATTGAATAATGAGGCCTCTGCTGAGGAGGAATCCTTCCATGATAATCTTCTGGAATATCCCCAGTATACCCGGCCGGAGTCCTACCGGGACATGCAGGTGCCCCAGGTGCTCCTCTCCGGACACCATAAAAATATTGACGAATGGCGGCGCAAGCAGTCGATTCTCCGCACCCTGGAGCGCCGCCCGGACCTTTTGGAGGAGGCCAGGTTCTCGAAAAAGGAGGGGAAATTTCTGGCCGGGATTCTCAGGGAGCGGCTGCTTCAGGCTTTGCCAGGAGAGGAGTCCTGCGCAGAAGGGAAGATACCAAACGACACAGGAGAAGCATAATTTAGGAGGATAAGAAGATGAGATATGAGATCAAGGGCGGCTCCTTCCCGGTGGTTGTGTGCCAGCTTCAGGACGGGGAGAGCATGATTACGGAGAAGGGGTCCATGGTATGGATGTCCCCCAACATGGAGATGGACACAAGGGGAGGCGGATTGGGAAAGATGTTTTCCAAGGCCTTTTCCGGGGAGAGCATGTTCCAGAACATTTACACGGCCAGAGGGGACGGCATGATCGCCTTTGGATCCAGCTTTCCGGGAAGGATCCTGCCGGTGGAGGTGGGACTTGGCCGGGAGATGATTATGCAGAAGAGCGCCTTTTTGGCATCGGAGGCCGGAGTGGAGCTGTCCATTGCCTTTCATAAGAAGCTGGGTGCAGGCTTTTTCGGCGGGGAGGGCTTTATTATGCAGCGGCTTTCCGGGGCAGGCCTGGCATTTGTGGAGATCGACGGCGATCTGGTGGAGTATGATCTGGCGCCGGGCCAGCAGATCCTGGTGGACACCGGGTACGTGGCTGGCTATGAGAGCACAGTAACCATGGACATCCGCCAGGTTCCCGGACTTAAGAATAAGCTGGTGGGAGGCGAAGGGCTGTTTCATACCTACCTGACCGGCCCGGGACGGGTCATCCTGCAGACCATGCCCATCAGCCATATGGCATCCGCCTTGTCCGGATACATTCCCACGGGAAATTAAAAGGGGCTGTGAACGGCAGAGGAAGAGCCGTGAGTTAAGAAAAGGAGGGCGCCATGTATATCGCTGATTTACATATTCATTCCCGGTATTCCAGGGCCACAAGCAAGGAGGGCACGCCGGAGCAGCTGGACTTGTGGGCCAGGAAAAAGGGGATTGATATTCTGGGCACAGGGGACTTTACCCACCCGGCCTGGAGAGAGGAGCTGCGGGAGAAATTAGCTCCTGCGGAGGAAGGCTTTTACCAGCTAAAGGAAGAGCTGCGCATGAAATGCAGCGGGCCGGGAGGGGGAAGAGTTCCAAGATTCGTGGTTTCCGGGGAAATCAGCTCTATCTATAAGAAGCATGGGCGGACCAGAAAGGTGCATAATGTAATTCTTCTCCCTGGCCTGGAGGAGGCGGATCGGCTGGCGCAAAGGCTGGAAGCCATTGGGAATATCCATTCCGACGGCAGACCGATTCTGGGGCTGGACAGCCGGGATCTGCTGGAAATCACCCTGGACATCTGCCCCAGGGCGATGTTTGTGCCCGCCCACATATGGACGCCCCATTTTTCCATGTTCGGCGCTTTCTCCGGATTTGACACCATAGAAGAATGCTTTGAGGATCTGACCCCCTATATCCATGCATTTGAGACCGGGCTGTCCTCAGATCCGCCTATGAACTGGCGTCTGTCCGCACTGGATTCTCTTCAGATGATCTCGAATTCCGACGCCCATTCCCCGGCCAAGCTGGGGAGGGAGGCAAATCTCCTTGATATTCCCATGAGCTACACCGGATTATACCATGCCATTCAGGAGGGGAAGGGCCTGGCGGGAACCATAGAATTCTTCCCGGAGGAGGGGAAGTACCACTATGACGGCCACCGGAAGTGTAATCTTTGCTTAAGCCCGGAGGAAGCAGAGAAGTATCAGGGGAAGTGCCCTGTATGCGGGAAGAAGCTGACCATGGGGGTATCTCATCGGGTGGATCAGCTGGCGGATCGGAAGGAAGGCTATCTTCCCTCAGGCGCCAGGCCCTTTGAGAGCCTTGTACCGCTGCCGGAAATTATCGCCGCATCCACAGGGCGCACCGCCGCCAGTGTGGCTGTACAGAGGCAGTATGAACGGATGATTGAGAAACTGGGAACTGAGTTTTTTATCCTCCGAACGCTTCCCATCCAGGAAATCCAGAAGGAAGCCGGCTATTTTATCGGAGAGGGGATCCGGCGCCTGCGGGCGGGGAAGGTACAGCGCTTCCCGGGCTTTGATGGGGAATACGGCACAGTCCGTTTGTTCGAGCCCTGGGAGTTAGACTCTATGGACGGGCAGATTACCATGTTTGGATTGGATCATACAGGGATGAATGGGCCTGCAGGGAAGCCAATGGTCCTAGGCGCGGATTTAGAGTCCGGGTCGAAGGCGGCAGAAAAGGCAGCAGAAGAAGAGACTGCCGCGGCGATGGAGAATCCCGCTGCGGCTTCCCAGAGGGGAAAAGGGGAAGGGTTCGGGACAAAGGCTGAAACGGCAAAGGACAGGGCAGGCGCCGCAGAGGCTGCAGAAAGTCCCCTGAACCAGGAGCAGGAGAGAGCAGTCCGCTCGGTCTCGCCGAGAATCGCGGTGATAGCAGGGCCGGGGACCGGTAAAACAAAGACACTGGTCTCCCGCATCCTCTATCTTTTGCAAAACCGCCGGGTAAAGCCAGGGGAGATCACGGCAGTCACCTTTACGAATCAGGCCGCGGCGGAGTTGAAGGCCCGGCTGGAGCAGCAGCTAAAGGGAAAAAGGGCTGTGAAAAACCTTCGGATCGGCACCTTTCATTCCATCAGCTACGAGCTTTTAAAGGAGGCGGGAAGAGAATTTACTCTGGCAGATGAGGATATGTCCCTGGAATTGGTTAAGGAGCTTAAGGAGGAATTAGGGCTGAAGGAAAGCCCGGGAAAGCTGCGCCAGGCTATTTCAGAGTGGAAGACGGGGCTGGAAGGCCAGGGAAAGCGTTCAAGGGCTATTTCAGAGGAGGCGGTGACACGTTACCAGGAAAAATTAAAGAATTTCCAGCTTCTGGACTTTGACGATCTTCTCCTGGAGGCTCTGACCTTAGCCAGGGAGGACAAGGTTCGCTTCCCCTATCTGCTGGTGGACGAATTCCAGGATATCAGTCCGCTGCAGTACCGCATGCTTCAGGCCTGGGGTGAATTTGGGAGGGAAAGCTTTATTATCGGGGATCCCAATCAGGCTATCTATGGCTTCCGCGGCGCTGACAGTGAAAGCTTTTCCCATTTCTGTCAGGAAAAAGAGACAGAAGTGATCCATTTGCGGGAAAATTACCGCTCCACGCCAGAGATTTTAAATCTCTCCCAGGAGGCTCTCCCGCCCAAATCCCAGGAGGAACGGCTCATAGCCAAGTGCCCCTCTGGCGCTCCTGTCCGCAGATTGCAGGCGCTAGGGGATATGGAGGAGGCGATTTTCATTGCAAAGGAGATCAACCGTCTCGTAGGCGGCATCGATATGCTGGATGCGGAGGAAGGCTTTGTCTGTTCAAGGCCCAGAAGCTTTGGAGAAATTGCAGTGCTTTACCGCACCCACCGCCAGGCAAAGCTTCTGGAGTATTGCCTGAAAAAGGAGAGTATTCCCTATATTGTCCATGGACGGGAGGACTTCCTCCAGGAGGATTGTGTAAAGGGAAGCCTTTATTTCTTTCAAAGCCTATGTTATCCCCTGGATTTTTCGAAAAAATTGTGCCAGGCTTTATTAGGGCTTAAGGGAAATGGGGAAAATGGGACAATTACATATGAGGAATTAGCTGAAGTTTACATAAAATTATTATGTAAACATGAAAAACCAGAGAAAATCTGGGAAATGTGGAATCGCACCATGGGTTTCCAGAAAAATCCTTCCATGGAAAAATTAAAATCTATGGCAGTTTTTCATAAAACCATGGAGGAAATGCTCTATACCCTCTCCCTCGGCCAGGAAGGTGACTTAAAGCGCTGCAAAACCTATCGCAATGATGCGGTAAGATTAATGACAATCCATGGTTCAAAGGGACTGGAGTTTCCTGTCGTCTTTTTGTATAATCTTCAGGAGGGCTTGATTCCCCTGGAGCGGAAGGGACTGGAGACCGATCTCTTCGAGGAGAGGCGGCTTTTTTATGTAGCCCTTACCAGGGCAAAGGAGGAATTGATTCTTACCTCTTCTGGAAAGGATTCTGTCTTTTTGAAGGATTTGCCGGAGCATATGATGACGAAAATCCACGCTAAGCCTAAAAGGGAGAATGGAAGGCAGCTGAGCCTGTTCGACTTTATGGATCCATAAAAAAGTCCTTGCATTCTTTCCGGCCATATGCTAGAATTTAAATGTTGTGACGATAAGAGATGGTCCTCTGATACAGAATCGTATGTAAGAACATCAAATAGTACAAGGAGGTTCACAAATGAACGATATTATTAAAAGCATCGAAGCCACCCAGTTAAAGGAAAACGTACCGGAGTTCCATGTTGGCGATACTGTAAAGGTATACAACAAGATCAAAGAGGGAAACCGTGAGAGAATCCAGGTATTTGAGGGAACTGTGTTAAAGAGACAGAACGGCGGATCCAGAGAGACCTTTACCGTGAGAAAGAATTCAAACGGCATTGGCGTGGAGAAGACCTGGCCGGTTCATTCTCCCTTTGTTGATCGGATCGAGGTAGTCCGCAGAGGTAAGGTGAGACGTGCGAAGCTGAACTACTTAAGAGACCGTGTAGGAAAGGCTGCCAAGGTAAAAGAATTAGTAAAATAATTCGAAGATGGACGTATTTGGAGGGGACTATGAAACATAGTCCCTTTCATTAACCTTATAAAGGATGTGAATGAATGGATTTTTTCGTGGAAGAAGAGACAAACCTGCTCCGACGCCTGGTCTGCTGGGTGACGGATATAATTGTGGTAATTGCCATGGCCTGCTTTACTGTGCATGCCTTCGGCGGCCAGATAACCGTGATGGGGAATTCCATGTCTCCCCTGTTAGAGTCCGGGGATGTGGTGCTGATGAACCGAATCGGATACGATCTGGGTAAGCCGGAGCGGTTTGACGTGGTCGTGTTTCAGCGGGAGGATCAGAAGCAGAACATTAAGCGGGTGATCGGCCTTCCGGGAGAAACCATTCAGATTGTGGACGGACAAATTCAGATCAATGGCCAAAGCATACCAGATATACCAGAGCTGGAGGATTCGAAGAAGATCGCCCTGGCCGGGCTGGCGGAGAATCCGGTGGAGCTTGGGGAGGATGAATATTTCCTTCTGGGTGATAACCGGGATTCCAGCGAGGACAGCCGCTTTGTTAATGTGGGGAATGTGAAGGAGCAGCAGATCCTTGGCAAGGTCTGGTTCCGGATCCTTCCGACGGTAGAGATGGGGAGGATCCGATAAGTACGGAGCAATCCGGTATCAAAGGGGTCAAAAACCTTTTGACCCCGACATCATGTCTGAGGAAAGGAATGGAATATGAATATACAGTGGTATCCGGGACATATGATGAAGGCCAGACGGGCCATGGAGGAGGATATCAAGCTGATTGACCTGATGATCGAGCTGGTGGATGCCAGGGCGCCTCTTTCCAGCCGGAATCCGGACATCGACCAATTAGGCCGGGGAAAGGCCAGGCTGATCCTGTTAAATAAGTCGGATTTGGCTGATGAGAGGGCTAATGAGCAGTGGATGTCCTTTTTTCTTTCCCAAAATATCCAGGCAGTAAAGATGGACTGCCGCACGGGCAATGGCTTAAAGCAGATCAATGGAGCGGTGGCCAATGCCTGTAAGGAGAAGCTGGAGCGGGATCGGAGAAAGGGGATATTGAACCGGCCCATACGGACTATGGTGGTGGGGATTCCGAATGTGGGGAAATCCACCTTTATCAATGCCTTTGCCAAAAAGGCCTGCACGAAAACCGGAAATAAACCGGGGGTGACCAAGGGTAATCAATGGATCCGCCTGAATAAAACCCTGGAGCTTTTAGACACCCCGGGGATTTTGTGGCCCAGATTCCAGGACCCGCAGGTGGGACAAAGGCTTGCCTGCATCGGCTCCATAAATGATGAGATTCTGCCTAAGGAGGAGCTGGCCTGGGGGCTTTTAGGGTTTTTAAGGGAGCATTATCCGGAGGCGGTAAGGACCCGCTATGGGGCGGAGGGCGAAACCCCGGAGAAGCTTTTGGAGGAGATCGCCAGGGCCAGAGCCTGCTTAAAAAAGGGCGGGGAGCTGGATCTTACCCGGGCGGCGAAGCTTCTGTTTGACGACTTTCGCAGCGGGAAGCTGGGGCGGATCACCCTGGAGCTGCCGTCGGATTTTCTGTAAGTCCGCCGCCCGCTGTAAGCAGGCAGGCAACAGGCAGGTGAAGGAGAGATAAGGCAAGAAGTACAGAGCGCGATTTACCGTCTGACCAGGCGTGAACAGCAATGAATGGAGGAGGATATGGGGAGAAGGAAGGAACTGACAGGGGAGAAGCTGGAGAAGGAACTAGCCAGGCTGGATGGGATGCTTGTGTATGAGCGCCAGTATTCCTGGGCCTCCTTTATCTGCGGGGTGGATGAGGCCGGGCGGGGGCCCTTAGCCGGGCCGGTAACAGCCGGGGCGGTGATCCTTCCCAAGGGCTTGAAAATTCTTCATCTGAATGATTCCAAAAAGCTTTCGGAGAAGCGGCGGGAGGAGCTTTACCTGGAAATCCAGGAAAAGGCGGTTTCCTGGGCCATTGGCATGGCAGATCCCGGGCGGATCGATGAAATCAACATTCTCCAGGCCACTTATGAGGCTATGCGAAAGGCAGTCCTTGGCCTTTCAAGGGAGCCGGAGGTGCTGTTAAATGACGCGGTGATGATCCCTGGACTGGCCATGAAGCAGGTAAAGCTGATCCATGGGGACGGGATCAGCCTGTCCATCGCAGCTGCCAGCGTGATGGCAAAGGTGACCAGAGACCACATGATGGCAGAATATGACCAGCTCTATCCGGAATATGGCTTTGGAAAACATAAGGGCTACGGCACAGCTGCCCACATTCAGGCGCTCAGGGAGTATGGCCCCTGCCCCATCCATCGGAAAACCTTTATCGGAAAATTCGTAAAGGAGAGGGAAGCGGATGAATAAAAGACAGTTGGGAAACCGCAGGGAGGAGCAGGCGGTTTCCTTTCTGCGCAGTAAGGGATATCGGATTCTGGCCCAAAACTTTCGCTGCCGCCAGGGGGAGATCGATATTATCGGGGAAAGGGGCGGCTGCCTGGTGTTTTTCGAGGTGAAATACCGCAGCGGCGCCGGCTGCGGCGACCCGGCAGAAGCGGTAGACCAGAGGAAGCAGCAGAGGATTTATCACACAGCCCGGTATTATTTGTATAAAAATGGATATGACCAGGACAGGGCCTGCCGGTTTGACGTCATCGCCCTTTACGGGGACGGCAGGATAATACAGATTGAAAATGCATTTGACGCGGTTTGACAGAAGGATTTGTGTACATCTGACAAAAATCATCTCACAAAATCAGGCACAAAGAGATTCCGAGAGCACATTTTTACAGAAAGGAAGAGAGGCTGAGAATGGATATGGAGCCAATTCGCTGGAGCTTTGCAGATAACAGAAGGGTATTTAACACGATATGGGATAAGGGGGTCCCCTACCTGTCCTTTCGCGCCCTAGAGGAGACCGGGCTGGTGGCGAATGGGTTTTCCACCCGCATGGGAGGCGCCAGCACAGGTATATATGCCACTATGAATTTTTCCTACAGCAGGGAGGATGACCCGGCCCATGTGCTGGAAAACTATACCCGGATGGCCTCTGCCCTGGGAGTGGATCGGGACCGGATGGTGGTTTCCTATCAGACCCACACCACCAATGTGCGCCTGGTGACAAAAGAGGACGCGGGGAAGGGCGTGATCCGGGAGCGGGATTACCAGGATGTGGACGGACTGATCTGTGATATCCCCGGGATTACCCTGGTGACCTTTTACGCAGACTGTGTCCCTCTTTATTTTGCAGACCCGAAAAATCGGGCGGTGGGGCTGAGCCACTCCGGCTGGCGGGGCACCGTAAATAGGATGGGGGAGAAAACCCTTCAGGCGATGAAGGAAGCCTTTGGCACCAGGCCGGAGGATGTGATCGCCTGTGTGGGCCCCAGCATCTGTAAAGATTGCTACGAGGTGGGCGAGGAAGTGGTGGAAAAGTTTCGCCAGTCCTTTTCCCCGGAAAGCTGGGATGCACTGTTTCAGGCCAATGGAACGCCGGGAAAATACCAGCTTGACCTGTGGAAGGCCAATGAAATCGTGTTAAAGGAGGCCGGTGTGCCCCTGTCCCAGATCACAGTTACCAATCTCTGCACCCTCTGCAACCACCAATATCTTTTCTCCCACCGGAAATGCGGGGAGAGAAGAGGGAATTTGGCAGCTTTTCTGGGATTATATGGAAGATAAGATACAGCTGAAGCTGGACGCCAGTGATTTTGCTCCAAGATTGCAGCTCTATTCCCGAATATAAATGCCCTGGGATTCAATCCAGTCCAGGATATCCTGCCTGGCATCGTAGTCCGGGTCATTTCCCTGCTGGTGGGGAGGGAGATTTTCCTCCTGGCGCAGACTGCGGATCATGGTTAAAATTTCTTCTTCTCTTGATGGATTCATAAAAATACCTTCCTTTCTGATCAGGATTAAAAAATGCAAAAAAGAGGTCCGGAATTGTCCAGGGCCTCTTTGCCGTAATCGTTAATGAAAATTTATAAGCTTCCCCTATGTATCATGTACATTGCCGCCAGTCGGCCTTCCAGCTTACCGGATTACCTGGTAGTAATCATATCCGTCCGCGTGATAATTTTGGATCAGCGTTTGTATCTTTTCGGTAGGAGACAGGGCGGAGCCAATGGGCACATCGTGGTTCAGGGAATTAATAATCGCCGCCAGATATTTGCTCATATCCGCCTCCACATACCACTCCCGATTAAAAAGCTCTTCCGGGCGGTAGTTCAGATTGGTGGTAATTACGTAATCAATATATCCCTTCTCATAAAACTCATCAAATTTCTCCAGGCCGCCGGTAAAGAGACCGAAGGTACAGCACACAATCACCTTTGCGGCCTTCCGCTCCCGCAGCTCCTTGGCGGTATCCAGCATGCTCTCGCCGGAGGCAATCATGTCGTCGATAATCAATACCGTCTTTCCCTCCACCGAGGTTCCTAAAAACTCATGGGCGACAATGGGATTCCGTCCATTTACCACCCGGGAATAATCCCGCCGCTTATAAAACATCCCCATATCCACCCCAAGATTATTCGCCAGGTACACAGCACGGTTCATGGCGCCTTCATCGGGGCTGATAATCATCAGGTGGTCCTTGTCGATCTGCAGATCCTTATCATGGCGGAACAGGGCCTTGACAAACTGATAGGTAGGCATGAAATTATCAAAGCCGTGGAGCGGGATGGCGTTCTGCACCCTGGGATCGTGGGCGTCGAAGGTGATAATATTGCTGACACCCATGGAAACCAGCTCCTGCAGGGCCATAGCGCAGTCTAAGGATTCCCGCTTGGTGCGCTTGTGCTGGCGGCTTTCGTAGAGGAAGGGCATAATCACATTCACCCGGTGGGCGGTGGTGGCGCAGGCCCCGATGAGACGCTTTAAATCCTGATAATGATCATCCGGGGACATGTGGTTTACATTGCCGCTTACCTTATAGGTGAGGCTGTAATTAGTCACATCCACCATGGCAAAAATATCTGCGCCCCGGACGGACTCGTGGATCACAGCCTTCGCTTCCCCGCTTCCGAAGCGGGGGCATTGACATTTCAGCAGATAGGAATCCACATCATAGCCCCGGTAATGCAGATCCGCCTTCCTGCGGATTAATTCCTGGGTATCATTTCTGCGGAAATCAACGATGTGGTCATTTACCTTCCGGGCAAAGGGCTCGATGCTTTCCAGTGCTGCAACCTTTAATGGTGCTACGGGCAGGGAATCATTAAAAACATAATTATTTGCCATATCGGCGGCTCCTCCGTTCTTGTGGCTAAAGATTGTCCTTACTTAAATTTTATATCATTTTCTGACGATTGCCGTCAATAGATTTTTGGGCTAAAAAGATATAATTTTCGTTTGCTGTACAACCACCCGGAATTCCAACCATTTACATCGGATTTTTGAGTTAACATCCCGCCTGCCCTCTGGTAGAATAAAGGCACAGGAAACATTTGACCTACCCCGGGGAATCATATCGTGTAAGGTGATACAAACCAGAAAGGAAAGGAGCATTATGAAGAAACGAATCGCAATCATGCTGGCATTTGCTGTGTCTACGTCTATTATGGCGGGCTGCGGAAATCAGAAGGGATCCGCGGGACAGCCGGTGAGCACAGGAAGCGGGGCCGGGGAAGCCTCAGAAAAGGCAGACGCGCCGGGGAAGGAAGACGCCGGTGAGAAATCCGGGGAAGCGGAAGGAACGGATCCCATGGCAGGGGTTACCGATGACGGGACCGAAAAGACCATTACCTACTGGCATACCTTTACCGAAGGCGCCAGGAAGGATTATATCGATCAGATGGTGGCGGACTATATGGAAGCCCATCCAAATGTTACAGTGAATGTGGAGGTGTACCCCTGGAACGTGTTTACCCAGAAGTGGACGGCCGGTCTGGCAGCCGGGGCTCTTCCGGATGTAAGCAGCGTGAATCCGGATAATCTTTTCGCCATCCAGCAGGCAGGGGCAGTCCTTCCCATGAATCCATTGATTGACGCATTGGGGGAGGATTACTTCCTGAAGAAGCCTTTGGAAAATTTTACCTATGAAGATGTGATTTTAGGGATTCCCTACTACCTTCACTCCTATGTGATGTGGTATCGAAAGGATGTTCTGGAGGAGAAGGGCCTGGAGGTTCCGAAAAACTGGGAGGAGCTTTTAGCCGCGGTGAAGGAGATCGCGGATCCGCCGAACCAGTATGGATTTACCATTGCCATGTCGAAGAATGACCAGATGTGCGCCCAGCTTCTCAGCTGCTTTGCCAAGGCGGAGGGAGCGGCCCTGATCACAGAGGAGGATCAGGGGAATCTGACGGATCCCAAGGTGGTGAAGGCCCTTCAGCTGATGGCGGATTTATATAAGGCAGGATCGCCGGAGGGCTCTATTAATTACGGGCTGTCAGAGCAGAATGATGTGTTCTTCCAGGGAAAGTCCACCTTTGCCTTCGGCTCCGGCTTCCACATCAATGGGGTGAAGCAGAATTCGCCGGAGCTCTTAGATAAGATCGCGGCGGTTCCCTTTATGGGGCCAGATGGGGAAACCCTGGGGGATACGGCCTTTGTCATCGGCCTGATGGGCTGGAATCAGACCGAGTATCCGGAAACCGTATACGATTTTATCCGCTTCCATTTTGAGAATGAGCGCTATATTGAATTCCTCCACCTGATCCCCGGCGGGCAGCTTCCGGCTACCACTGAGGCGGCAAATTCCGACGCATTTTTTGACAATGACACCATCCGCCAGTTCCAGGAGGAGATTACCTACATCCAGAAGGGGATTGAAAAGGGAACCTTCATGGGCATGGACTTTGGCCTGACGCCGGCAGCGGCGGCCCTGACCAGCCAGGGAATTATCGAGGAATGCCTCCAGGATATGGTGCTGAACGGGACGCCTGCGGAGGAGGCGGCGGCAAAGGCAAATGAGAAGCTAAATGCAGCCATTGAAATCCTGATGGAATAGCAAAAGAGACAGGAGGGGACAGCATGATCAAAAAATTTGTCAACCGCCACATGTGTGGGGTATTTATAGCACCGGCGTTTCTGGTTACCATACTGCTTCTGGCGTATCCTATCTGCATCAGTGTTTTTTACAGCTTTACCAATAAAAGTCTTCTGGGAAAGCCGCTGAAGTTTACAGGCTTTGGCAATTATCAGTCTGTGCTGTCCAATCCAGAATTTTATCAGGCCTTGTGGAATACCATGGTTTACACCGTGATTTCCCTGTCCCTGCAGCTGATGCTCGGATTTATCCTGGCCCTTGCCCTGAACCGGATCACCCGGTTCAAGGGCCTGTTCCGCACCCTGATTTTAATTCCCTGGGCCTTTCCGATGATCATTGTCACCTTCACCTGGTCCTACCTGCTGAATGATCTGTACGGGATTGTCAATGGAAAGCTGCTGCAGTGGGGCCTCATCGCCCAGCCCATCCAGTTTCTGGCGGATCCCAGATATGCCATGGTTACCGTCAGCCTGGTGAATGTGTGGTTTGGGGTGCCCTTATTCGCGGTGAATATTCTGGCAAGCCTGCAGACCATCCCAAGGGATCTCTACGAGGCGGCTATGATTGACGGGGCCAGCGCCTGGATGCGGTTTCGCTTTATCACCCTTCCCTTTGTGCGGGTGATTGCAGGGCTTTTGATTATCCTCAGGACCATATGGATTTTCAACAGCTTTGACCTGATCTTTTTAATGACCGGCGGAGGGCCCGGGACAGCCACGGTGACGGTTCCCATCTTTGCATACCGCATGGGATGGACGCTGTATTCTCTGGGGCGGTCCTCCGCAGTAACCATTCTCCTTCTGCTGTTTTTGGCAGGAGCCTGTTTCCTGTATTTCCGGATTTTAGACCGGTGGGAGAGGGAGGTGAGCCAGTGAAAAGCAAAGGACTGATTGCTTCTTACCTGATTCTGACCATTGCCGCCGTACTTGC
The DNA here is from genome assembly GCA_951800145.1 of uncultured Lachnospiraceae bacterium. Taxonomy (GTDB): domain Bacteria; phylum Bacillota; class Clostridia; order Lachnospirales; family Lachnospiraceae; genus Caccovicinus. The sequence goes on from CATOJE010000033.1 coordinate 29,867, forward strand.
GGCAGGGCCCTTGGTGATCGTCATCTGCGCCTCCCTGAAGGGGCAGTATGAGATCGTGTCGAATACCGCGTCCCTTCTTCCAGAGGAGATTTCCTTTTACTGGTACCGGGATTTGCTGGAGAAAACGGATTTCCTGACCTATGTGAGAAACAGCCTGGTTTACTCCTCCCTTTCCACCATCCTGGGGATGGTGATCTCCTCCCTGGCCGCCTATGCCATCACCCGGCTGGGGGGAAGAAAGCAAAAAAGGTTTACCAGGGTGATTGTGATGACCTATATGTTTCCACCCATTCTCCTGGCCATCCCCTATTTTATCCTGGTGTCTAATCTGGGACTGGCAAACTCCCTTCCCGGGCTTTTGCTGGCCTATATGTCCTTTACCGTTCCCTTCTGCACCTATCTTCTGGTCAGCTATTTCCGGACGGTGCCCAGGGAGATCGAGGATGCGGCCATGATAGACGGGCTGACCAGGCCTGGGGTGTTCTTGCATATAGCCCTGCCCTTAGTGGCGCCGGGGTTAGTGGCTACCGCGATTTTCGCCTTTATTAATGCCTGGAATGAGTTTTTGTACTCCCTGTTAATTATCAGCAGCGGGAGCCGGCAGACGGTGTCTGTGGGACTTTATTCCCTCAAGGGCGGCATGGAGACGCTGCAGTGGGGCGATATGATGGCGGCCTCGGTGATCGTGGTGATTCCCTCCATCCTGTTTTTTTCCCTGATTCAGAAGCGGATCGCCGGAGGGCTGACGGCGGGGGCGGATCGGTAGAATAGAGCAGAGCAGCAGAGCAGGATAGGTAGAGCAGAGCGGCAGAGCAGGACATCTGGGCGCAAAGAGTTTCCGAGAGCACTGAAACGGAGAAGGGAGAGAATGGAAATGAAGGAATGGATTGGATATGGAATCGTGGGCTGTGGATATTCCGGGGGAATCCACGGCGAGAATCTGACTAAGCTTGCCGGGGCCAGGCTTTTGGCAGTCTGGGATACAGACCCGGAGCGGGCAGGGGAATTTGCCACACGCTTCCATACAGAGGCGGCAGGCAGCCTGGAGGAGCTGTGTGAGCATCCGGAGATTGACGCGCTTTTCATCACCACGCCGAATGACAGCCATGTGCTGCCGGCCGTGATGGGGGCGGAGAAGGGTAAGCATATTTTCTGTGAAAAGCCGGTGGCCTTAAGCCTTTCGGATGTGGAAGCAATGCTACAGGCAGCCAGGAAAAACCAGGTTCACTTTTTCGCAGCCCACACAACCAACTTTATCCCAGGGGTGGGGACGGCAAAGCGACTGCTCCTTGAGGGGGCCATCGGCCGCCTTCTGGCCATAGAGGCGGTACATACAGACTGGGCCGGCCCGCAAAAGGAAGTGGGCTGGAAGCAGAAAAAGGAGATTTCCGGAGGGCATCTGTACCACCATATGCATGAGGCGGAGCTGATCTGCCAGCTGGCGGGACTGCCCCGGTGTGTATATGCTATGGGAAAAAATATGGCCCACTTTGGCCCGGGCTTTGGGAATGAGGAGGATATGATGATGCTTTTAATGGACTTTCCGTCCCCTCCCTCTGCCGGGCAGAAGAGCGTCCCGGGGCTCCTGGCAAGTCTTACCATCGGATCCGCCTTTCATCAGGGCGACCACTTTGTGAAGCTCCAGGGGGAAAAGGGGGGAATCCGCCTGGACTTTAAGGAATCCTGTGTCACAGCGGAGTACTTACAGGAAAATGGCGTCATGACCCGGCAGCAATTTCCCCTCCACAAGACAGAAGCCCAGGATCAGGAGAGGAGAGAGGGATACAAAGCAAACCACTTGGATGCAGGAAAGGGCTTTGGAAAGCCGGGGATGAAGACCTCCAGCTGGATGAAATCGATTTTTGCAGAGGAGCTTGGCTGCTTCCATCAGCTAGTAAAGACAGGGGAGATTTCCCCGGAATATGGCTCCCTGGCCGACGGGACAGCTGCCAGGAGATGCTTAAAGCTTTTGGACGGCGCCATGGAGTCTATCAAAAGGCAGGGACCGGTATTTCTTAAGCAGGGCCCGATGCCTTTGGGGATCATCGGATTAGATTCCTCCCACGCAGAGGCCTTTTCCAGGATTTTAAACGGGGAATCGGAGCCCTTTCATATCCCGGATCACCCGGTGATTGCCGCATATCCGGGGGAGCGGTCAGAGGACTTTGATATGAGCTACAGGCGGATGGATTCCATCACAGAGGCGGTGACGAAGGACTGGGGGGTAAGGCTCTGCCCGGATATTCCCAGTGTTATGAAGCAGGTGGAGGGGGTTTTTTTAGAGCAGGTGGACGCCAGGAAGCGGGTGGAGCAGTTTGAGGCCATCGCTTCCTTTGGGAAGCCGGTTTTCGTGGATAAGCCCTTTGCCTTAAGCAGCAGGGACTGCAGGAGAATGCTTTCCCTGGCAGAGGAAAAGGGGATCCCCCTGCTATCCGCCTCTGCCCTGCGGTTCGCAGACAGCCTGACCGAGGCCTTAAGGGCCTGTGAAAAATATCCCATCCACGGGGCGGACTTTTTCGGCCCTATGCCCTTTACCGCCACCCAGAATGGGTACTTCTGGTACGGCATCCACATGGCGGACATGCTGTACCGGGTGATGGGAAGGGGCTGCCGCAGCGTAAGGGCGGTTCATGAGGAGCATTATGATATCATTACCGGGATTTGGAAGGATGGGCGCCTGGGAACCATACGGGGGCTACGGACCGGCAGCCAGAACTTCGGCGGAAGCATTTTCTGCGGAAATACCCATGTTTCAGTGGATGTGTCAAAGGATAAACGGGGATACTATGAAAGCCTGCTGGAGGCGGTTATCCAGATGTTTGACCAGGGAGTCAGCCCGGTAAGCCTTCTGGAGCTGGAGGAAATCATACGGTTTCTGGAGGCGGCTAATGAGAGCCGGGAGACAGGAAGAGAGGTTTTACTTTAATGGGAGGAAAGGCTATGATTGGGATAGGTGTGCTGGGCTGCGGATATTTTGGGGCTGAATTTGCCCGGGCAGTAAGGGAGATGGAGGGTGCAGAGCTGGTGAAGGTGTACAGCCCCGGCGCCGGTGCGGAGCGGGTAAGCCGGGAATTAGGCTGTGAGCGGGCAGAAAGTGTCCAGGCGCTGATGGAGGATCCAAGGATTCAGGCAGTGATTGTGGCAACTCCCAATTACCTGCACCATGAGCATGTGCTGATGGGGGCAGAGGCGGGAAAGCATATATTCTGCGAAAAGCCCTTTTCCCTAAATGTAAGCGATGCCCGGGAGATGGTTCATGGCTGTAAAAAGGCGGGCAAGGTTCTCATGGTAGGCCATATCATGCATTTTTATGCTGGAATCTGGGAGCTTAAGGCCAGGATTGACCGGGGGGAGCTGGGGAGGATTTTATCCATGCACATCCAGCGGACCGGATGGGAGAAAAAGAAGGCGGGGGTAAGCTGGAAGAAGATGCAGGCTCAGTCCGGCGGGCATCTATTCCACCACATCCATGAGCTGGATCTGCTCCAGTGGATGCTGGGGGTTCCGGAGGAAATCTACGGGGCGGGAGGTAATCTGGGACATCAGGGAGAGGGCTTTGGGGATGAGGACGATGTGCTGCTTCTCTTGGCCCGGTTTCCCGGCGGCCAGGTGGCTTCCATGGAGTACGGCTCCGGGTTCCGGACAGGCAGCCATATGGTCCGGGTGAACGGAATCTTAGCCGGGGCGGTCATCGATTTTCAGACGGCCCGGATCCGGATTACCGGGGACGAGGGAGAGGAGATAATCCCCTTGTTCCAGGATGAGGAAAGTGAGGAGGCGATCCGGAAGCTGTTCCAGAGGACAGATGGGGGAATTGCCTACGGAAGCCCGGGGGAGAGGCCGCCTCAGTATATTCTCACAGCCCTTCGGAAGGAGCTGGATTTATTTTTACAGGCTATCCGGGGGGAAGCCATCCCGGAGGGCTACGGTGACTTGTTTGACGGGACCTCGGCGATCCGTTCTGTGGAAATCGCCCAGATGGGGCTTTTGTCCCGGCGGGAGGGAAGACCTGTGCTCCGCGGCGCCTTGGAGGGCTGAGGCGGATGCTGGCGGGCAGCCCGGATAAAAAGGAGCAGTTGAAACGAATCGGGATATGGAAAAGAAGAGAAACGGACAGAAAACAAGAAAAACCCTGCAGCAGGCCCTGCGGGCCCTGGTCCTGGTGGACAGCATTATTTTCTTCCTGATTGCAGGAAGCGGGATGGTGCTGTCCCACGGCATGTATAAACGGAGTATGGAGAAGGAGACGGGAGACCGGTATCGCTTATCCTTCTCCAGCATTGAAAATACACTGCATTTTATCGAGAATATCGCCTTTCAGATCACCAATGACAAGACGGTGAGGAAGGCGCTCTCGGCCATGAATCAGCAGAGCAGCGACCGGTATCCCCTGCTGGATGAGCTGTATTACCGCATCATTACCAGCTCCCTGGTGGCCAATGACGCGGTGACCATCATTGTGACGGATCAGGCGGGACATCAGTATGGAACAGGAAGTCTGACAGAAAACTTTACCGACAGGGAGCTGTCCTTTTCCATGGAGCTGTTTGCGGGGCGCAGGAGCAAATGGGAGCCTATCTGGTTTGCCAGGGAGGACTCCGGGGAGCTGATTTACGGGAGGGAGATTTACCACACCCCCTTTGCAGGGCAGTATCCCCTGGGAAGGATTTATGTCCGGGTAAACTTAGATAAGCTGAAGGCAGATGGAAGGCCCCGGGAACTTCCCCATGAAAACCTGGTGATTCTTTATCAGGGAAAGCCGGTGTATTCCAAAGAGCCGGATGTGTTTACATCCCCTGAAATACTGGAAAATATCCGGAAAAATCCCCGGTATTTTGTGGTGGAGGCTGACTCGGATTTTTCCGGTCTGGCTTATGTGGGCTACCAGCCCTATGCCAGGATGCTGACCTCCACTAACACGCTGCTGATATTTTTCACTGCAGCGGTTTTGGCCATCGTCATTGTCTCCTTTCTGGCTACGGCAAGGGTGGTTCACCAGGTTACAGCGCCCATCGGCTATCTGGAGCAGCAGATGAAGATGGTGGAGAAGGGGGATTTCTCTGCCAGGATCTCCTTAGAGCATCTGGGGACAAGGATCTGGGAGCTGGAAAAGCTGGCATTAAACTTTAACCTGATGACAGAGGAGATTAACCGCCTGGTCCAGGATAATTATCTTCGGGCCATCAAGGAGAAGGAGTATCAGCTGAAGGCCCTTCAGTCCCAGATCCATCCACATTTCCTCTATAATGCATTGGACACCATTAACTGGCTGGCTATGGACTGTGATAAGCAGGAGATTTCCAGCATGGTACAGGCGCTGGCTGCTATCTTCCGGGAGTCCACCAATCAGAAAAGCTATATGATTCCCCTGCGGGAGGAGCTGGCCCTGGTATCCTCCTATGTTACCATACAAAAGATCCGCCTGGAGGAGCGGCTGGAGGTCTGCTTTTCCATCCCTCCGGAGTGTATGGAGCTGTTACTGCCAAAGCTGTCTTTGCAGCCGATTCTGGAAAATTCCATAAAATATGGGGCGGAAAAGGCGATGACGCCTTGTGTGATCCATGTCCATGCCAGTGAACGGGCGGGACATTTGAGGATCCGGATCTGGGATAATGGCCCGGGCATCCCGAAAGAAATCCTCAGCCGGCTAAAGAATGGGGAGCAGAGGGAGGGCCCGGGGGTGGGACTGATGAATATCGAGGAGCGGATCCGCATGCTGGGAGGAGGGGGAAGCAAGATGCAAATATACAGCAGTAAAATAAGAGGCACCCTGGTCTGCCTTGCCATCGCTCAGCCGGGAGGTGACTGGTCATGAAATATCGCGCGCTGCTGGCTGATGACGAGCCGGTGATCTTAAAGGGGCTGATGGGAATGGAGATCTGGCAGTCTATGGAGATCCTTCCGGTTCCGGCCATGACCGGAATGCAGGCCTTAGGGCTTTTAGAGGAGCAGGAATTCGACCTGATCATCACCGATATCCGGATGCCGGAGATAGACGGGCTGGAGCTCATCGCCAGGATACGGGAGAGGAATCAGGAAATCCCCATTATCGTCCTGTCCGGCTATGATTGCTTTGACTATGCCAGAGAGGCGATCCGCTACCATGTGACGGACTACCTTTTAAAGCCGGTTTCCCAGACAGAGCTTGGAGAGATCATAACCAGGCTGATCTGTGAGATCCAGGGGAGGAAGGAGGAACGGATTCAGAGGGCGCTGGCAAGGGCTTGTGAACCGTCAGCCACAGGATGGCCTGAGGCGGGATTAAGCCGGCAGGACCGCCAGCTGGAGCAATACCTTTTAACCGGGGAGACAGGGGAGGAGCTTACCGCTTTCCTTGGCAGGAGCTTCCTTCTGGGGGAATGCATCCCGAAGGCCGGGAGCCGGCAGGAGAAGCGGTATTATGGAGGCCTTCTCCTGGAAAAGCTGAAAAATTTCATGGGAAATGGGCCCGGACTGGCTATCTTTTTTATGGAGCATGCGGTTTTTGCACTTCCATCCGATGAGAAGGGATTTTCGGAACTTCTGGAAGCCTTAAGGGTGTGGGAGGAAGGGCTGGAATGGACCTTTTTTGTCTCCTGGATGCCTGTCTGGGAAAATCAGTCTGAAAGCTGTCCCTATGAGAGGCTGGCAGAGATATCCGACTATGGCTTTTACTGCCAGGATTTCCAGGTACTATCCGCTGCTTCCGTCCGGGAGAGCCTGGGGGAGCCGGATTTTTCCCGGCTGGAGGAGGCTATCCTCCAGGAGAACCCAAAGGAGGCTTATAAAAGGCTTACGGAAGGGCTGGAGGAGTTAAAGGCTATGAATAAACGTCCGGAAAAAGCCAGGGAATGCTGTCTGAGGCTATACCTGCGCCTGGCCAGATATCCTTCGGGGCCGGTGGGGGATCAGGATTTGATGGAGCTTTTGATGATGAAGCCGGATTCGGACTTCGAAAGCCTGAAGGCCATGCTTTT
>CATOJE010000034.1 GCA_951800145.1 uncultured Lachnospiraceae bacterium
AAACCTATACCTTTTGAGACAGTTTTTTCTTTCTTGTATTCTTTCTTTTATTTTCTTTTTTCCCATGATACTCAGCATAATGCTCAAGTTAATCAGAGCCTTTTCTAAACCCCTGCCTCCGGCAGCCGCCATCCATTTTTCAGCGCTGCCGGAGAGTCTGATCAGGAGCACACCCAAAGACAGCCTGATTATCATACATAATGGCATTTTCCGGTGAGGAGTCGACTTTATGCGTCAGGGGTGCTGAAGGAGCTCTGCGCCATCTCCGGCTACAGCGGGTATATCCGTAAAATCACAGTCCATGGTAAGGTAGCAGATCATGAACTTTAAACTCCAAAATGAACGCATTGTCCTTACTTTTTCGTGGTTTTAGTACTGCATCATATCGGCCAAAACCGCTTTCCCGATTGGAAGTAATGGTATACCGATCCGATAATTCTACTATAAGCCTTAATACAAATCCATGGTAGAAGCAGACACTTGATTTTGGTTCTGTCAAACTCGTAGTGATCGCTTCCACGGAGTGAAATCGTTCCGGCTCTGCCACTGAAGCTGATGGTATTTCTCCTCTTTCCCTATAGATAAGTTCTCAAATATCTGACCCTGATCCTTATATTTAACGATGAAAAACCGTTTCAGCATATTCATATTCAAGGTTTTTCCAAATCCTCTTGGGCGGGCGAGCAGCGTTACATCATCCTCACTCTCCCACCATTCTTTTATAAAATGGCTTTTGTCAATGTCTGTGAACGGCAAGGCCGCGAACAGTAACGGTTTCTATCTGTAAATTTAACAATACCAGCCCTGTATCAAGCCTGCAGGACTGGTATTGTATTCTAATAATTATACTTATGTATGCAAATTGTTATAGTAAATTATTATAAAGCGGGGAATATACCGCTGGAAATCAGATATTCAGCAGATCGCTGTACACCTTCAGCGCCCCGTCGGTTTCATGGGCCAGCACCTTCTTGGCCAGCACCTTTCCAAGCTGTACACCCTCCTGGTCAAAGCTGTTTACGTTCCACACAAAGCCCTGGAACATTACCTTATTTTCGAAGTGGGACAGCAGTGCGCCTAAGGTCCGGGGATTTAACTGATCGCCGATGATGATGCTGGAGGGACGGCCTCCCTCAAAGTTTTTATTCCGGTTCTCGTCGGACTTGCCGCAGGCAAAGGCTACGATCTGGGCGGCTACATTCGCGCAGAGCTTCTGCTGGCTGGTGCTGTCCTGGATCACTACATCTGTGCCGATCTGGCTGTCCTTAAATCCGATAAACTGCAGGGGCACGATGGAGGTTCCCTGGTGGAGCAGCTGATAGAAGGAGTGCTGTCCATTGGTTCCGGGCTCGCCGAAGATCACCGGGCCGGTCTGGTAGTGGATGGGCTCGCCGAAGCGGTTCACGGACTTTCCATTAGACTCCATGTCCAGCTGCTGCAGGTGAGCCGGGAAGCGGCTCAGAGCCTGGGAGTAGGGAAGGACTGCCGTGCACAGGTATCCCAGCACATTCCGCTCGTAAACGCCGATGAGGGCATCCAGCATAGCAGGGTTCTTGAAGATATCTTTATTCTTAGACAGCTCGTCCTCTTTGGCCGCGCCCTCCAGGAACTGTGCGAATACCTCCGGGCCAAAGGCCAGGGATAATACGGCGCCGCCTACTGCGGAGCTGGAGGAATAGCGCCCTCCGATGTAATCATCCATGAAAAATGCGGCCAGATAGTCATCGCTCTTAGCCAGGGGGGAAGTTTCGCTGGTTACTGCCACCATATGCTTGGAAGGATCCAGACCTGCCTTTGTTAAGGCCTCCTTCACAAAGGATTCATTGGTCAGGGTCTCTAAGGTGGTGCCGGACTTGGATACCAGGATGAACAGGGAGTGGGCCAGATCTATGGAGCTTAAGACCGCTGCCGCGTCATCCGGATCTACGTTGCTGATGAACTTTGCCTCCATCTTAAAGGTATCATGCCTTTTTGCCCAGTGCTCCAGAGCCAGATAGATAGCCCGGGGGCCTAAGTCGCTGCCGCCGATGCCGATCTGAACCACGGTGGTAAACTTCTCCCCCGCCCCATTTGCAATCTGGCCGCTATGTACCTTGCCTGCAAACTCTGCGATCTTTTCCTGTACGCCGGTATAAAAGTCACGCTTATTCACGCCGTCTGCCACAACAGCTTCCCCCAGCTGTCCTCTTGTCAGATGGTGAAGCACCAGGCGCTTCTCGCCGGTGTTGATCACGGCTCCGTTATAAAGCGCCTCAAATTTATCCACAAGCTGGGCTTCCTCTGCCAGCTTAGCCAGGCCTGCCAGCACCTTGTCATCTACCTGCTTGGCCCCATAGTTATAAGCCATTCCCTCTGCCATGGGTACGCTGTACTTCTTCACCCGCTCTGCGCCGCTCTCTCCGGCCATCACCTGAGCCAGGTTCACGGGCTCTGCCTTGGAAATCTCCTGCATTGAAGCAAGGGTATCCATATTGTTCCAATTGATCATAATCCTGTCCTCCTTGATAAATATTTCACTGGGACAATTATACTATCAATCGGGCTTTGATTCAAGCATTATTGCGCCCCATTTTGAATCATATTAAACCCTGGGGTTCCCTGTGACTTTCACTCACAGGGAGCGCCTTGCGGGACATTCCCTGTGAACAATAACAATTACGTTACAATAGCCCGGTAGCTTTCCGGATCTGTGTCCCCCTCCGTATTAATCAGGAGAATCACAGAATCCTTTCCCAATCCCATCTGCTCCTTCCAGTGAGAAAACGCCTTCTCCTGGAGGAGCAGCGCCGCGGCGCCTAAGGTTACTGCCCCGGACTCCCCGGAAATCACAGGGGCATCCCTCTGTTCCGGAGTCCTATACCTTCTCATGCCGTAAGCTGCCACGGAATCGGAGCAGGAGAGATAACCGGAAGCAAAGTCCCGCAAAATGGGCCAGGTAATCCGGCAGGGCGTGCCGCAATTTAATCCGGCCATAATCGTCTGAGGCTCCCCCTCTACAGAATGGGCCCTGCCGTCTCCGGCCCTGGCTGACAAGAAAATGCAGGCGGCCGCCTCCGGCTCTGCGATGATGACCGCAGGCCGCCTTTTACGGTAATGATTCATCAGATATCCCGTCACTCCTCCGGCCATGGCTCCCACCCCAGCCTGCAAAAATACGTGGGTAGGCTCCATTCCCCGGCCTTCCAGCTGGCAGACCGCTTCCCAGGCCATGGTCAGATATCCCTGAATAATCCATCGGGGCACTTCCTCGTATCCCTCCCACGCCGTATCCTGAATCAAAAGCCAGCCCTGTCTCCGGCTCATCTCCCAGGCAAGCTCCACGGTCTCATCATAATTTTTCTCCGTAATCTCCACCACCGCCGGTCCTGCCTCCCGGATTGCCCGGGCCCTCTGTAAAGAGGAGCCCTTCGGCATCAGCACATGCGCCTTACAGGCAAATAATTTTGCCGCGAAGGCGACGCCCTTTCCATGATTCCCGTCGGTGGCGGTGATAAAGGTTATCTGGGACAGCTGTTGTCTTACCTCCTCCTTCTGAAAATCCTCAAATTCCCTTTCCTCCGGATTCCATCCCAAATGGGTACACAGCATGCGGAACATGGCGTAGGTTCCCCCTAAGCCCTTAAATGCATTGAGCCCGAACCGTGTGGACTCATCTTTTACAAAGATCCCCTTCACCTCGAGGAGGCGGCTAAGCTGCTCCAGAGATATCAGCTGTGTTTCCTGATATCCGGGAATTCCCCGGTGAAACTTCACTGCCTGGGCAGCCGCCTCATCCCCCAGATTTTCCGGTGATTCCTGGTTCTCCTTTACGGTGTTTTGGATAAATTCCATGCAAAGCCTACTTTTTCCCTGGATTGCCGTCATTGTCGTTTACTCTCCCCTCTTAATGCAGAAGTGCTGCGATGCTGGATAAGGAGCGAATCCCGGAAAATGCCATAAACACAGTAACCAACCCGCACAGCCCCAGCAGCCATTTTGGATGCCGGTACTCTCCCACGATCTCTTTCTTCTGGGAAGCCGCCAGCATAATCAGCAGCGTTACCGGAAGCACCAGTCCGTTCAGCGCCCCGGTCAGTATGAGAAGGCTGGCCGGCTTTCCCACAAACAAAAAGATCAGACCGGAAATCAGGATAAACACAATGCTCAGCGGATTCCGGTGATCCCGCACGGTCCTAGAAAAGCTGGATAAAAAGGTCATAGAGGTGTAGGATGCCCCGATGACAGAAGAGATGGAGGCAAACAGCAGCACACACCCGAAAAACTTATAACCTACGACACCTGCCGCCTTTAAAAATGCGTCTGCCGCCGGGTTTTCTGGATCCAGGATCTCGCCTCTGGAAACCACACCCAGGATCGCCAGGAAGAGGAAAATACGGATCAGGTTTGCCACAATAATCCCAATCATGGCGGACTGGTCGATTTTCTTTAAGTTTTCCCGCCCGGAAACCGCTCCCTCCAGCAGCCGGTGTCCTCCCGCAAAGGGGTGGTAGCCTCCCACAGTCCCTCCTACAATGGTTAAGATCGCCATAAAGGGAATTTCATCTGGCATAATCGTCTTTTTCAGCGCCTCTCCCACCGGCGGGTGGGTGGAAACAGCCACATAGGCAATCAGCAGAATCATACAGACCCCAAGGAACTGGGTGAGCTTGTCCATGGCCTTCCCCGCCTCCTTGGAGAGGAAGATAGACACAGACAGAATCAAAGCCAGGATGGTGCCAATCCGCATATCCAGCCCGAAGATAACATTAAGTCCTAAGGCGCAGCCTGCCACGTTTCCGATATTAAAGATCAGACAGCCGGCTACAATTAGGAAGGCCAATACATAGCCCAGCCCCGGGAAAACCAGATTGGCGATCTCCTGTCCCTTCCGGCCGGAAACGCCGATGATTCTCCAGACTGTGATCTGCACCACGATGGACATACACAGTGCCACAAAAATAACAAATCCAAAGGTTCCCCCCAGCTGCTGGGTAAAGGTGGCGCTCTGGGTCAGAAAGCTGGGGCCTACGGCTGCGGTAGCCATCAGAAAGGCGGCCCCCAGCACCACTGAAAAATTGCTTTTATTTCCTCCTTCAGTTGTTTTTCCCATCTGCCCGCCCCCTTAATGAAGCGCAACCGCGCCAAGAGGACATAGCTGCTGGCAGACTCCGCAGCCGTCGCATTTGGCCGCGTCCACTACCCTGGCGCCATCCTTTTCTGAGATTGCCCGATACATACACACCTTCTGGCACAGCCCGCAGTTGGTACATTTGCTGCTGTCCACGGCTGCATGCTTAGCCGGCAGCTTGGCCAGCTCCTCTACGGTGGTGATATCCTTCAGTGCGATTCCCCGAATCTGGTCAAAGGACTGATATCCCTTTTCATCCATCCATTGGTCTAAATCCTTGATGATTTTTGTGATGCACTCATAGCCGTTCCACATCACTGCTGTACACAGCTGCACCGTGGTGGCTCCCAGCATAATGTATTCGATCACTTCCCGGTAGCTGTTTACGCCGCCTACCGCGGAGATGGGGATGTCCACATTTCTGGCCACCTCAGACAGATGGCGCATGATCACCGGCTTGATAGCTGGTCCGGTATATCCGCCGTATCCGCACAGATAAGGCTTTCCTGTGTCGATATCCACACCGGCAAAGGAGCGGATGGAATTGCTGATAGTTAAACCATCTGCGCCGGCCTCCTTCGCCGCCTGGGCGATCTCCACCATATCTGCCACATTTGGGGTTAATTTCACGGTAAATGGAATCTTCGCCGCGCTTTTCCCTGCTTTTACCTGCTGGAAGGTACGCTCTGCACTCTTCCCGATATGCATGCCCACCGTGGATGCCGGCATGGGGCAGGACACATTTAATTCCAAAAGATCCGCCATGCCTGTAGACTGGATTTCCTCCACCAGCTTCGCCGTGTCCTCCGGATCCGGCATGGCCAGGATGCTGATATGCATGGTGGCCCCGCCTTCCTTTGCCACTGCCAGCTCCTTGGTCAGCCACTGATCTCTGGTCATGGTGGTAAATAATTCCAGATTTATCTGACCGATGGGCTTCCCGTGATACCGGTGCATAAAGATCCGCCCATTACATGGGTGGGCGGCCCAGTCCTGCTTCGGGCCGATGGTTTTCGGGATCACCCCGCCGATCCCGGCCTGAGCGGCAAGCCGCATCCCTTCTCCGTCCCATCCCGGTGTGGCCGATGCCAGGACCAGAGGATTCCGATAATTCACTCCACAATAATTCACGTTCAAATTTGCCATGCTTACTTTCTCCTTTTCGTTTGATATCCGAAAGTATAGCATGGTGCATTTTCTCTGTCATTGTAATGATAATCTAATAAATGCCTACATTTTATAGTTATTTGATACAATCCATGTTATATAGCTGATTTCCTTCCGCTGCCATCCTTCCTGTCCCTCCCGCCGGCCATCTTTCCTGTCCCTCCCGCCGGCCATCCGTTCTATCCCTTCAGCTGGCGCAGCTTCAGGCAAAGCTGCAGATGGAACAGGACCTGGTCATCGGAAAGCTTTTTCCCTAGCAGGCTTTCTACCTTCCCCAGCCGGTAGATCACAGAATTCTTGTGGACATACAGCGCGTCTGCGGTTTTTCTTAAGTTCATTCCATTGGCAAAATAAGCCTCCAGTGTCTCCGCCAGAGCGCCTTCACTTTCCCGGTCATACCGCTCTATCGCCCCCATATATTCATAATAAAAATCCGCTGCAGCCATGGAATCCTCCAGCTGGCTCAGGAAACACAGACAGCCCAGCTTTTCAAAGGAGGTAAGCCCTGGCCCCTCCTCCTTCTTTTTGATCCGCCTTCCTGCCTTAATGGCATACCTGGCTTCATTCCAGCTCTCGGTCACCTTCCCCAGCCCTGCCTTCTCTCTCCCTATTCCCGCGGAGAAATTTAATTGTCCGTAGCGGGCAGACAGACGGCGAAGGACGGCCTCCAGGGCCGGGACGCCGCTTTTCGCCCGGTTTCTGCTCTCGGTCTGCATCAGTCCTGTAATATCCATGCCGCTTCCTAACAGCAGCACAGGAATCTTCTCCTCCGAAAACTGATGCTCCAGCTCTGCGCGCATGTCACTCTTTATTTTCTGTATCCGTTTCTCCGACAGCTTCCTGGTTCCGGACAGGCAGTTCTCAAAGGAATCGATTCCCAGGATAAACGCACAGCTCTTCTTTGTAAAGTCAAAGCCCACATACCGCCCGCGCCGAAGCATAACCTCCTCATCCCCATACCGCTTTGCCAGCAGATCATCTAACAGCTGCTCCTTTACCTTCTGCTCCTCCTGTCTGGCGGTCTGCTCCTTTAAAAGCTCCACCGCAATCAGGCTGCTGGCATTTTCGAAGGCAAGGAGATCCATGGAGCTGGCCTCCTCCTTTGGCATGTCCAGGATCAGATAGGCAATGTGTTCATTTTTTACGAAAATCGGAATGCAGATCTGGGGTTTCCCGCCGGAATGATAAATAATATTGCATTTGTTCTTTTTCATCCTCCGCAAGGCATTTTCTGAAAAACGCCATCCAGCCGGCTGCTCCTTTTCGCCCCCCAGGTCAAGGGCAAGAACCATTCCCCGGGGACTCACCACCGCTGCTGTTCCCAGAACCACCTGTCCCAACACAGAGCACAGTCCCTTTAAGCCAAGCCCCTCCACCATCACCTGGATCAGACGGTTGTGAATCTCTTCGTTCCGCTTCATCACCGCGATCTGGCTTTGGGTAATCTGGTGAAAAATCGGCAGAATACAGTCCATATAGGGCAGATCCCCGGGCAATAAAAACAGAGGAAAATCATGTTCATCTGCGTATTGAATCATTTCCACCGGTATCTCAGGCAGATATGCCCCCGGCTTTACCGCCAGGGCCGCCGCCCCCTTCTCCTCCAGCGCTTCCATCAGCCTCAGCCCCTTTTCCGCGGTCTGGAAGGCATATCCCGCAGTAAAGAGAATTTCCCCTCCATGAAGCCAGTGCTCCACCTCCGGCACCTCCTGAATATTCGCAGAGCTGACCATCCGGTCCGTCCCGCCCTTCCCGCCTATTAATTCCGCTCTGGAAAAGGGCGGGATTTCCATTATCTCCTTCAGCTTTATCCCTGTCATGTTTCCTCCGGCCTTCTTTCGTTCTTTTTCTTCCCTTTCATCATATCCCATTTTTTCTGTATCAGCAAGATGCTTTTATTCTTTTTAACTAATCTATTTTCTTTTCTTTTGTATTAATATACTATATTCATTCCTTCCATTGACTGCTATGATGGAATACAGAGGTTGTTGTTCAAGGCCATGCATTTTATTCAAGTGGGCGGCCATGACGGCTTACTTCAGAAAAATATTCATCGGAAATCAGGGAAAGAAAGGTGGCTGACATTATGAATCAATATGAACAGGTGGAACATTGGATTGAAGAAAATCAGGATTTACTGATTGCATTTCTCCAGAAAATTTTGCGGATTCCCAGCGTAACCGGAAATGAATCGCCGATGCAGGAGTTTCTCTCCCAGTATACGGAGGAGCTTGGAGCCAGGGTGGACAGGTTTGTGCCCTCATTAGAAGAGCTGAAGACCCATCCTGCCTTTGTGGAATCTAAAATGCCCTATGAAAACCGTCCTAATGTAGTGGCAACCTTTCCAGGCGCCGGAGGCGGCAAGTCGCTGCTGTTTAACGGCCATGTGGATGTGATTCCGGAGGGCGACGCCCGAAACTGGGAGCATGGATGCTGGTCCGGAGATCTGGAAGAAGGGAAAATTTATGGCCGGGGAGCTTCGGATATGAAGTCCGGCGTAGCTGCCATGACCATGGCTGTGAAGGTGCTAAAGGAATGCCATGTAAATGTAAAGGGAGATGTTATCCTGGAGTACGTGATGGACGAGGAGCTTACGGGAAACGGCACCTTAGCCTGTGTGATGAAGGGCTATCAGGCGGATGCAGGGATCTGCTGCGAGACCTCCAGCATGTGTGTTCAGCCGGGATCCATCGGCCGGATCTGGTTTGAGATCCACATCCAGGGAAAGGCTGCCGGAATCCAGAAGCGGTATGAGGGAGTCAATGCCATTGACTTAGGTTACATAGCTACGAAGGCGGTATCGGAATTTGAAGCGGAACGGATTAAGAAGATCCGCCATCCGCTGTACCCGGACATCTTAAGCTCGATTCCCTGTATGGTCGGACAGTTTGAAAGCGGCTCCTACGCCAGCGCATTTCCGGACTCCTGCCTGCTAAAAGGCTCTATGGCTACGGTGCCCGGCGAGAACTCGGACCAGGTAAAGGCGGAGTTTGCTGCATTCCTTCGGGAGCGGTGCGCCAGGGAAAGCGACTGGCTGGCTAAAAATCCTCCAAAGATCCTCTTCACCGGATATTTCGCCGAGCCCTCCTCCATCCCGGAAGACACGCCCATTGTCACGGTTTTGAAGGAGGAATTTACTCAGGTGATGAACCGTGCGCCGGTAGTAAGCGGGCGCCAGGGCGCCGCGGATATCCGCCATCTTAACCGCTATGGGAATACCCCAACCGTAATCTTCGGCCCGGGGCTGACGGAGCAGATGCATGCCAATAATGAATGGGTCTATGCCAGGGATTACCTGGATTCCATTAAAATCCTGGCCCGCACCATCATGACCTGGTGCCGGATTTCGGATTAATATCAGAGGCAGGCTACCTACCACACATTCACCCGCCCCTCCGGCGCCAGGTACATCCCATCCCCTGGCTGGATATCATATTCTTCCATAAATTCATCGCTGTGCTGCAGCGGGATATTTACCCGAAGGTTAGTCAGGGGGTGGGAATCGCTCTGCTGCTGGCTGATGAGGCTGTTCTTTGTTTCAATCATAGCCCAGCCTCTGGCAGCCGCCCGGAAAAACGTGTCGTAATCAAAATCTTCTTGATCCTCTGCCATCATCAACGCCGCCTTCATGCCGCCCAGATCGGCGATCATCTCTGTTTTCTGCATCTCCCCGTTCACCGGCTGGAGCTCTGCACAGGGAATGATCTGGTTCATATATTCTACCAGGCGGCCGGCCCGCTCATTGAAGGCCTCATAGTCCTCCTCTTCCCACCAGTCGTGGTAATTGCCGTCCTTATCAAACTGCGCGCCATTAGTATCGAAGGCATGGGTAATCTCGTGGCCAATGGTCTGGGCGCCCACAGTGGCCAGCACTGCCTCATCGGATTGATCCATGCTGAAGGCCCCCACCAATGTACCGCAGAGAATATTAATGGAGTTATCTGGCGGAGAATAGTAAGCATTCACCTCCCTGGTTGACATCAGCCAAAGATCCGGGTTCACCTTCTGGTTGATCTTCTCCTGCTCCAGCTGGAGCCCATGCCGGTGGATGGCCTCCAGGGCTTCGATGTATGTCCCGCCCTCTGCTTTTGACGCAAATATTAGCCCTGAATAATCCTCCCGGGTGTCTGAGTAGCATGCGCGGATGGCAAGGTTATCCAGCTTTTCCGTGGCAAGACGCTTCGTATTCTCTGAAAGCCAGTCCTCCTGCTCCAGCATTTTGCGGTAATAGGAGGCAAAATCATGGATCAGGTCAATGACCCGCTGCCGCTCCTCTTCCGTACAGTAGGCGTCGATGTACACATAGTCCATTGCCCTGGAAAGATAGGAATTTACCACAGCCAGCCCTATCTCCTCCTCGGGAAGGGTTCCTGTTATGCCATACCGCTCATTCCTATAACCCTGTACTGCATCATAGGCATCCCTGTCTGTTTTTCTCGCCGTTTTAAAAACATAATGGGCCAGCAAATAATCCTTGATATCCTCTACATGTTCCTCTGTATATAGCTTTCCCAGGGCTGACAGCCACTCCGGCTCAGTCAGGTTATAGGTGTCCGATCCATCCATCCCGTCGGCCTTCAGCACCTCTACAAGGGGATAATTACCCTGGGCCTCTCCCAGCTCCTCCAAGGTACAGGTGTTAAT
Source organism: uncultured Lachnospiraceae bacterium (assembly GCA_951800145.1). Taxonomy (GTDB): domain Bacteria; phylum Bacillota; class Clostridia; order Lachnospirales; family Lachnospiraceae; genus Caccovicinus. The sequence goes on from CATOJE010000034.1 coordinate 10,919, forward strand.
AATCTTGTCATAAATATCATCGGAGTATAACTCCTCCCGGGTCAGCATATGCTCTGCAAGCTCAGCCTCAAAGGCCCGGCAGCCTGACCACACCTGGTCGGCCTCTTCCCTGGAATATCCCAGCCTGTCCAGCATATAGCAAACCACGTTCTTACAGTATTCCTCCGTCCGCCTTCCGTCCTCGGTTTGCTGGAAATATTCGCCGGGATCCTCTAAAAAGAGCTCTGTGGAGTAAATCTCTACGGTGTAATTCCCTGAATCCGCCATGGAGTTTTCGATTTGAAAGGACGCTAATCTGCAGGAAAATACACTGCTTTCACTGGTTTCCCAGGCGTTCAGATCCTCAACCCTACGGATAGCCCTGATTTTTTCCGCCCCGCCTGCCACTGGATTCAGCCCCTCTTCATTTCTTTTCTCCCAGTCCAGTGCCAGCTCATACAGGCTGCTTACCAGCTTCCCCTCATGGCTCTTTGGATTCTCCTCCTTTAACAGCTCTAGTGTGCGCTCGGTCATGATCTGATCCGCATCCTGGAACACTCCGGCAGAGGAGTAGCCGTCTTTGATGGTGAGATCGGAAAAATAATCCAGATTAATTGCTGTAAAATAATCGTCCTTTAAAGAAACCTGGGTTTCCCCTGACACTACTCCGGCAATGGAAGAGGCATACCACTTATCTCCTACCGTGCCGATTCCTAGATACGCCTCCTGCTTTCCCTCACCGGGCGATGTATCCTCTTCCCCGGCCGGCGTGTCCCTTTCCTGGGGCGCCTTCTCTGCTTCCTCCACAGATTCTGCAGTCTGCACGGCTGCCTCCTCCCCGGACGCCGCCGGGTTTGCGCAGGCACTGATAGCCGATGCTGTTATGACTGCTGTTAGCAGAAGGGCGATTGCTTTTTTCTTCCTCATGTTCTCGTTCTCCTTTTCGTGAACTGGTATCTTGTCTGGATTATATTCAGCTAAACATCCTTGCCTAATTTCCCTGGATCAAAACCTTTTTTCCTTCAAATGCAAATCCATATGACCGGATGTGGTTCGGATCGATTCCCTTTGCAGTCAAGGCTGCCCCGTATTCCTTCTCTTTGATCTGTTTCAGCGCCGCCTGCGCTGTGTCCTCCAGTGTTTTCTCATGGGAATCCGGATCATAAACCTTAAATTCCAGGATAAATGCTATGTCCTGCTTGTCTCTGGGCTCCAGCATCACATCATATCTTCCAAATCCGCTTTCTCTGTTGGATGTAATCATAAACCGGTCTGATAGATCTACCATAAGTCCAAGAATAAAACCGTGAAAGAAGCGTTCTGGTTCCATTTTAGACGGGGCATTTCCTGAATCAAAAAAGCTAAAGGTCTGGAGGGCTACTTCGTTCATATAAAAATTCATCCTCCTCACATCATCACAAAGCATCGCCAGGATAAAGTCATTGTATGCCGGAACGGATTCTGAAAACCATTCTTCGATCATCCCCTCAAACATAAGGCGAACTTCCCGGTTCGTCAGCATCATTTCATATACTGCCCGACCACTTTGGGCAGATATTTGGAAATTACACACCTTTAGATATCCACTGGCCAGAAGAAGACTCCAGATAGCACTCTCTTTCCGTTCCAGCTGTTCAAAAACTACCTGCTCGTCAATCCTGGTTTTTATTCTTTTCCCGCTTAAAAGATCCTCCATGAGCATCTTAACATTTTTATTGCCCTTTTGAATCAGCTGATTTACCAGGCGATTACTGCTGGTATTGGCCCAATAAGGGGCAAAGGTCCGTTCCTTCAGATAATTTAAAATGGACCAGGGATTATAAATCTCTTTTCTTTTCCCAAACCGAAACCCATCATACCAGTCGCGCACCTCCTGTAATGAAGCTTCCAGATTGTATTCTTCCAAGGCCTGCTTCACTTCTTCAAAGGTAAATCCAAAGGACTCTGTATAACTATTTGTGGTAGTCGAAATCACCCTTAGATTATTCAGGTCTGAAAAAATAGATTCTTTTCCCACCCTTGTGATGCCTGTCATAATAGCACGCTCCATGTATGGATTTGTCTTAAATGCTGCATTAAAGATTCCCCGGAGAAACCCGGTTAATTCCTTCCAGTATCCTCCCACATAGGCTTCCTGCATAGGTGTGTCATATTCATCTAATAAAAAAATCACATTTTTTTCATAGTATAGAGAAAGAAATTTTGAAAGCTGTCCCAGGGCCAGCGCCGCCTCCACATCTCCCATGTCCACAGATACCCGGCCAAAAAAATCCTTGTCTTGTGGAGTAAGTCTGTCTGACTCCATTAAAAAGCAATAATCAGAATACAGGCTGCTCAACAGCTGGCAAATCTTTCTGCGGGCATTGGCATAGCAGGTTTCCTTCACATTGGCCAGTGACAGGAATACTACAGGATAGATTCCCTGGAGATGGCGGTATTTCTCATATTTCCATATGGACAGACCTTCAAATATCTGCCCCTTCCCTTTATATTTCACAGAAAAAAAGCGCTCCAGCATACTCATATTCAGGGTCTTGCCGAAACGGCGCGGACGTGTAATCAAGGTAACCACATCCTGATTTTCCCACCATTCACGAATAAACTCTGTTTTATCTACATAATAACAGCCGCCGGACAGCATCTCTGCAAAATTTTGATGTCCAATCCCTATCACCTTTGCCATACTTGCCGGTTCTCCTTCCTGCGTCGATTCTAACTGCGCACAAACTTGTTGTACATAGTACATCATTATTATAACAAATACATGTACATAGTACATCATTAGTATAACAAATACATGTACATAATTCAACGCGAAACCTTCCCGCAGAAAATAATGCCCCAAAGCAGCAGCATCGGAAATACGAGCCCTGCCAGAAGCCCCAGCTTTAAATTATCTCCCAGCAGGCCGGACACCATTCCCACCAAAGTCGGTCCCACTGAGCAGCCCATATCTCCCCCTAACGCCAGCAGCGCAAACAGGGCTGTGCCGCCTTTTGGGATAGCCGCAGATGCCTTGCTGAAGGTTCCCGGCCACAGAATCCCTACAGACAGGCCGCTGACTGCGCAGGCAATCAAGCTAAGCTGGGGCACTGGCAGAAGGGCGATTCCCAAATAGGATAAAATACATAAGCCACTGCTGAAAATCATAAACCGCTCCAGGTCAATATGCTCACCATATCTTCCATAAAATGCCCTGGAGGTTCCCATAAGAATCGCAAAGGCCATAGGCCCTGCCAGATCACCGGCTGTCTTTGAGATTCCCAGCCCCTTCTCTGCAAAAGCGGACGCCCACTGGCTCACCGCCTGTTCGCTGGCCCCTGCGCACACCATCATAAGCAGCAGGATCCAGAAGAGCCGGATGCCAAGCAGCTCCTTTAGCCGAAGCCCCCGCTCCCCCTCTCCCATCAAAGGCGCTATGGACACCTGCATAAACAGGATTCCATTGCCTATGGGAATCAGCGCCCACGCCAGCGCCAGAAGCCTCCAGTGTTCAATCCCCGCCAGGCGGAAAAACAAGGTTGAAATCAAAACCACCCCTCCATAGCCCCAGCAGTAAAAGGAATGAAGCATGCTCATGGCCCTCTCCTTATTATCGGAAGGGCAGGCCTCTACCACAGGGCTGACCAATACCTCCAGCAGGCCTCCTCCCACAGCATATACCATCACAGAAATCAAAATCCCCATAAAGGGATCCCACAGCACATCCGGCAGAACCGTAAGAAGCACCAGCCCTGCCGCGGCAAACCCATGGGCAAGCACCATAGACATCCTATACCCGATCCGATCCACAAATCCCACCGAAAGAAGATCCACGAAAAGCTGTATTCCAAAATTAACCGTCACTAACAGCGTGATCCGGGAAAGAGGGATCTGATAGCTTCTTTGAAAGGTTAAAAACAGCAATGGGGCAAAATTATTCACTGCCGCCTGCACGATACATCCCACAAAACAGGCCGTGATCGTCCGATTATATTGGTTCTTCATCTCTTTTCCTCATTTTTAAACTATATCCGCAGCTGCCGGCAGATAGCGCCTCCGCTTTTTCACCAGGCACAAAGCCGTCACTGCCAGGGACAGCATCTCCGCCGCTACCGTGGAGAGCCATATCCCATCCAGCCCCAAAAATACCGGAAACAGCAGAACCGCGATACACTGGAACACCAGCGTCCGCAAAAAGGAAATCAGAGCCGAAGTCAACCCGTCATTCAATGCGGTAAAGAAGGCGGAGCCGAAGATGGCGAAGCCGCAAAACAAAAAGGAGAAGGAAAATATGGTAAAGGCCCATACGGTCATATCCAAAAGCTCCTGGTCATATCCCACAAAAAGCAAGGATAAGGGCTTTGCCATGGTCTGCCCCGCGGCAAACATCAGCACTGCAAAAATCCCGGTCAGAATCAGGCTTTTCTTCAAAAGCCCCTTCACCTCCGTCCGGTTTCCCGCCCCGTAATGAAAGCTGATCACCGGAGCCGCGCCCACTGAATGGCCGATAAACACAGCCTGGAAAATCAGGCACACATACATTAACACGCCATAGGCGGCGATGCCGTTCTCCCCGGCCCACCGCATTAATTGTACATTATAAAGCATACTGACCACAGACATGGAAATATTGCTCATCAGCTCCGAGGAGCCATTGATACAGGCCTTTACCAGGGAAGCTCCGTCCAATTTACAGGCCGTAAACTGCAGCAGGCTGGTATTCCTCCGGCTAAAATACAGCAGCGGAATCACTCCTCCCACCAGCTGGCTCAAGGATGTGGCTGCGGCGGCTCCCACCAGCCCCCAGCCAAATGCCGCCACAAACACAGCATCCAGTATCATATTGGCAGCCCCTGCCGCTACCGTGACGTAAAGCCCCAGCTTCGGCTTCCCTGCCGTTGCAAAAAGGCATTGAAACTCATACTGCAGGATATAAAAGGGAAGGGCCAGGAGACACACTCTCCCATAGAGAACGCAGTCCTCCAGAAGCTGTCCTTTCGCTCCCATCCCCACTGCTGCCGGCCGAAGGAACAAAAAGCCCAGAACCTCCAGCGCCACGCCGCAGACGAAAGACGCGGCGACAATCAGGGAAAACAGCTCCTTTGCCTTCTCAGGCTTTCCCTCACCCAGCATCCTTGCAATCAGCGCGCCACCTCCGGTGCCGAACATAAAGCCCACGCTTCCCAGAATCATTAACAGCGGAATAATGAAGTTTACCGCCGCAAATGGCGTCTTTCCTACAAAATTAGACACGAAAAATCCATCCACCACCCCATAGATGGAGGTAAATACCAGCATAACCACCGACGGGAAGGTGAAGCGCAGCAGCCGTCTGTAGGTGAAATGATCAGATAGCTGTATCATCCCTTTCCCTCCTCTCCGATCCCCTTTGCCTTCTGCCGAAGGGCCAGGAGGAAGCGCTCCGTCAGCTCCAGATATTTCTCCACTTCCTCTGGCTGCCAGGAGGTCATGATGTCATTCTCAATCTGCATCACCCTGCCTGCGGTCCGCTCCATCAGGCGGACTCCCTCCTCCGTGAGACAGACGTTCTTTCTCTTTGCCCCGGAAGCGGTCAAATAGACGAATCCCTCCGCCTCCATCTTTCGGATTGCAGAATTAATGGTCTGCTTGCTTAAGCCGGAACGGCGGCAAATATCCTGGAGGGGGCAGCTGGTACCGCTGTCGCAGATAGTATATAGGATACTCATGACGCTGTCCGACAGTCCCAGCTTAAACGCCATCTCATGATAAATTCCATCCAGCTCTCCCACCAGATGATTATACCGCTTCATTATCTTTGAATTTTGATAGCTCATGTGCCTGACACTCCTTTCAGTACGAAATCATACTATCAATCATAGTACGATTTCATACTTTTGTCAAGGAATTTATTACAAACAAATGTTCGGTCCGGTATTGACTTATTGTAATACATAAAGTATAATATAGGTAACCGTCTGACCGGTTACTAATATTAGGAAATGATACAAGAATATCAGGAAAATAAAGCATGGGAAAAATGGGAAGATCAATAATCCATTAATTTGGGGATTGCCTGGGGTTTACTATGAAAGAACGGAGCAAAGATCCTTATGGGAAATGATACCATACAGCTTCTGCCGGCGGATCCATCTCTTGCCAGCGAGGTAACCGACTATTACCAGCGAAACCGGACATTTTTAGAAAAATATGAACCAATACGCGAAGAAGAATTTTTTTCTCTGGAATACCAGAGGAAACTTCTGGAAGAGGAAAGGCTTGACTTCTGCCAAAAAACCGCCTTTCGCTTTTACCTGACCTTAACCAGCCAGCCCCAGCGCATTATCGGCATCATCGGATTAAATAATGTCATCTGGGGCGCCTTTTGCTCCGCCTTTCTGGGCTATAAGTCGGATGAAGAAGCCCAGAATAAGGGCTATATGACCATGGCTGTGGGACTGTTAACCGATTATGCCTTTCATGAGCTGCATCTGCACCGTATCGAGGCCAATGTCATGCCCAGGAATCAGGCATCCCTGCGGGTTCTGGAAAAAAATCATTTTGTCAATGAGGGGATATCAAAATACTATCTGAATATTAATGGAGTCTGGGAGGATCATATCCATATGGTCAGAATCAACTACGCCCTGCATGAACCAGCAGGGCTTTAAAAAAATGCCCTTAAACCTTGCCCTTAATTCTTATTTTTTAATCCTCATTTTTATAAAGTGCGTAATAATCCGATTCCAGATTATCCATCATTTGACAAAACCATCTTTTCGCATCCTCAAGGGCTTTATTATAGATGATCGGCGCCATCTTCTCTTCAAATAGCTCCAACACCTGCATCTCTTCGATGATTCCGATTTCCTCCCCCCGTACATCCAGATAAAATGCCTTGATTTCATCCTTTAGCTTTTTCTTCTGGGAATCAGACAAGCTTATTTGGGACAATCCTTCTCTTCTTTTCATATAAACCTCCTTCAAAATACATCACTTCATTGAAACCGAAGCCTTGCTATTTTTCCTCTTATGGGATATCATAATTCCAGAGGTACTTCATCGAATAGCCATTCATTCAATAACCATTCACCCAAAAAACCATTCACCAAATAATGATTCACAACACACATAAGGAGAATACGCCATGGAAATCGAACGAAAATATCTGATTGAACAGCCTCCAAAGGATTACAACACCTACCCCTCCAGCCACCTCCAGCAGGGATATTTAAGCACCTCCCCTGTGGTCCGGGTGCGGAAGGAGGACGAAACCTATTATCTCACCTACAAGGGCAAGGGCCTTTTAGCCCGGGAGGAGTATAATCTTCCCCTCACCCGGGAGGCATATGAGCATCTGCTGCAAAAGGCAGACGGCCGGATCCTTGAAAAGCGGCGGTATCGGATCCCTCTCTCCGATCACCTGGTCATTGAGCTGGATATGTTCGAAGGAGACTATGAGGGCCTGATCCTGGCGGAGGTGGAGTTCCCCTCTATGGAGGAAGCAGAACACTTTACCCCTCCCGCCTGGTTTGGCAGGGATGTTACCTTCAGCGGGGAATACCAGAACAGCCGTCTGGCCTGTGGAGAGTGCCCCGCGGGATACTGCCTGTAAGCAGTAACGTGAAAAATAGCCGCAGTATTGCCCAGCCAATCCCTGTGATCATTCGCCAAATGTACAGGCCCGTTAGCCCCAAAAGCAGCAAAACGCCGGTCATCTGCTGCCGGCGTTTTGTCACTTAAGACTCATAGCTTTCTGTAACGTTCATAACTTTTTACTTCTTCGCGATATACTTCCGGATATCCACAGCGATAGACACGATAATTACAATACCCTGTACGATATACTGAAGGTTCGTCTCCAGTCCCAAGAACTGCATGGCGGACTTTAAGAGCTCGAATACCATAACTCCGATGAGCACGCCGGATACCTTACCGATACCTCCATTTACCGATACGCCGCCGATGGTACAGGCTGCGATGGCCTCCAGCTCATAGCCGTTACCCATGTTTACCGAGGTTCCCCCGGCCTTTGCGCCTAAGAGGAAGCCGGCTAAGGCGTAGAGCATAGCCGCCATCACGTAGATGATGATCTTGCTGCGCTTTACATTCACGCCGCTGACCTCAGCTGCCTGCTCATTGCCGCCGATGGCGTACATATATTTGCCGTGGGGGGTCATATTATACAGGAACCACATAATCAGACCCACCACCAGGGCGATCCAGAACAGGAACGGGATCCCTAAGAAGCTTCCCGTAGCCACATAGGTATAGTCGTTGCGGTAGCCGCCGATGGGGGTAGCGTCGGTGTACACCAGGCAGATGCCGTATACCATCAGCTGCATACCCAGGGTGCCGATGAAGGCAGGTACACTTAGATAAGAGACCACTAATCCATTAATCAAACCAAAGATGGCGCAGATCAGCATCACGATAATCAGCACCACAAATACCCACCAGGCCGGAAAATCCGGAAGGTTTTTCGTCAGCTCAAAACGGCCGGAGTAGTCCGCCTTCTGAAGCAGTGTGCCGGAAATACAGGCGGCAAGTCCCACCATACGTCCTGCGGAAAGGTCTGTACCTTTTGTAATCAGACAGCCGGATACACCAACCGCGATGATGAAACGGGGCGCCACGTTTAAGGCGATACTCTGCAGATTTCTCCAGGAAAAAAATTTTGGCCTTAAAACACAGGTGGTAATTACCAAAACCCCTAACACACAGATGATTCCATAATTAAGCAGGAATTGCTTCCAATCCATTTTCTTACTCATTCTTTTATCCTCCCTAATTCTCAAACTGGGTTGCATAGCTCATAACCCTCTCCTGCGTTGCCTCGTCGCCTTCCAGCTCTCCGGTTACATGGCCGTTACACATAACCACTACCCGGTTAGACATGCCTAAAAGCTCCGGCATCTCAGAGGAGATCATAATGATGGACTTGCCCTGTTTCACCAGGTCGATCATGATCTGGTAGATCTCGTACTTGGCGCCTACGTCGATGCCTCGGGTAGGCTCGTCCATGATTAACACATCCGGGTTATTTGCCAGCCATCTGGCGATGATTACCTTCTGCTGGTTGCCGCCGGATAAGGATTGAATCAATGTTTTGCTGTTGGGCGTCTTGATGCTGAGCTTGCCCACATTTTCCTGGACCAGCTCCTCGATCCGTTTATGGTTCAGGCTGACGCCTCCGTTCAGATACTGGTTCAGGGAAGAGATGGAAACATTGTCCGCGATGGAAAGACATCCCAGGATGCCGGTTCCCCGCCGGTCCTCTGTGATCATGCCGATGCCCTCCCGGATGGCGTCTGCCGGACGATGGATATGTACTGGCAGGCCCTTCACCAGCACCTCGCCGCTGGCGATGCCACGCATGCCGAAGATGGCTTCCATGATCTCCGTCCGCTGGGCTCCTACCAGACCGCCAAATCCCAGAATCTCCCCCTTCCGCAGCTTGAAGGAGCAATGCTGGAAGGAGCGGGGATGGATGGAGCAAAGGTCATTCACCTCCAGCACCACCTCATCGGTGCGGTAATCCTCCTTAGGCGGATAGACATTGGTCAGCTCACGGCCTACCATCTGCCGCACGATCTCATCATCGGAAATATCCTTCACCTCCCAGGAGCCCACATAGGTTCCGTCTCGCATGATGGTGATATCGTCAGCGATCTGCCGGATCTCAGCCATCTTATGGGAAATGTATATCATAGAAACACCTCTGGATTTTAAATCCCGGATAATGCGGAATAAGGCTTCCACTTCATTATCCGTCAGGGAAGAGGTGGGTTCGTCCAAAATCACAAGCTTTGCGTTCTGGGAAACTGCCTTGGCGATTTCCACTGACTGCATTTGTCCGATGGACAGAGTCCCCAGTTTCGCCTTCGGGTCAAAATCCATCTTTACATCTTTTAACCACTTTTCCGCCTCTTCGTTCATGGTTTTGTGATCCACCATGGCGAAGGGCCCGATCTTCTTCATAGGGTACCGCCCCAGATACATATTTTCCGCTATGGTCCGATCTGGTATGGGCTGCAGCTCCTGATGCACCATGGCCAGGCCCTTGTGCAGCGCGTCATCCGGGTTTTCGATCACGGTGTAATCTCCGTCGATCCGGACCGAACCGGTATCCATCTTATAGATACCGAATAAGCATTTCATCAATGTGGATTTTCCTGCTCCATTTTCCCCCATCAGAGCATGAACCGTGCCAGGCCGTACCTTTAAGTGAACCCCGTCCAGGGCCTTTACACCCGGGAAGCTTTTCGATACGTCTTCCATTTCCAGTCTGTACTCTGCCATCCCTTTGTCTCCTTTCTTATCTTGTCTCCCAAGAGACAACATAGGGTGTATCAGAGAATGATACACCCTATATTAAGCAAATTTACATTATTATTACTTAAGAGCGTCTAACACTGCCTGAGCATTCTCTGTGGTAACCTTGGTATAGTCTACCATATTTACCGGAGCAACATCCTCGCCCTTTAAGAAGGAAACTGCGATATCAGCAGCGGATTTCGCCTGAGCGATGTGATCGTTAAATACAGTACCAGTCATCTTGCCGTCTAATACGTTCTGAACCGCCTCGGTTAATGCGTCAACGCCTACTAAATAGATGTCCTCATTTACCTTACGTCCAGCTGCTTCGATAGCCTGTAATGCGCCAAGAGCCATAGCGTCGTTGTTACAGAATACAACTTCTACGTCCTCGCCAAACTGGGTTAATGCATCCTGGGTCAGCTGCTGGCCCTTTGCCTGATCCCAGTCACCGCGCTGGATGAACAGCTCTTCTACTTCGGTGCCTGCATCGGTTAATGCCTTAACAGAGAACTCGGTACGGTACTGAGCGTCTACATTCTCCGGGTCGCCCTGGATCATGATGTAGGATACCTTGCCGTCGCCATTGATATCGCCGCCGTTAGAGGTCTCTAAGATCTCCTCGCCCTGGAAGGTACCGGACTGTCTTGCGTCACAGCCTACGTAGGTAGCCTTGATGCCCTCGGACTCCCAGCGGTTCTCCTCGTCTACATCCGGCTCACGGTTGATGTAAACTACCGGGATGCCGGCAGCGCTGCACTTGTCCGTAATCTGGGGAGCGGAGGAAGCCTGTACCAGGTTCAGGATCAGAACGTCCACGCCTGCGGTGATGAAGTTATCGATCTGGTTGGACTGCTCAGCCTGGTCGCCCTTGCCGTCCTGGATGGTGATATTCTCCTCTTTGAAGCCTAAATCCTCAACTAAGTATCTCTGTAACTCGTTGCGGTATAAGGTCATGAAGTTGTCATCGAACTTATAGATGGAGATACCAACGGTTACATTAGAAGCGTCGAAATCGCCAGTAGCCTCTTTCACCTCTTCTGCCGTGGTCTCAGCTGCTTCCTCAGCTGCCTTGGTGGTCTCCTCAGCCTCTGCCGCTGTAGTGGTCTCTGCCGCCGTGGTTGCTGCTGCGGTTGTCTCATTGGATCCGCCGCCGCAGGCTGCCATGGAGAGTACCATGGTAGATGCTAAGCCAACTGCCATAACCTTTTTGAATAGTTTCATAAAAATCTCCTCCCTTTAATATGGATATTTTTATTGACCGGAAGCAGGCGTTGTATCTGCCGTTCCTGTCAATGATCACATTATACTTCCAGCCTTTTTATTTTTCCATAGGATTTTATTTAATAAAATATGAAAATTCTTTGATTTTTTCATAATATTGACGATTTCTGCGTTTTTTTCCTCAGCTGCTGTATACAAATATACCAACCCCGCAGCCAAGAGCTGCCGCCTTTATCGGGTCAGGGTCTTCTGATGGGTCCAGTAATATGTGCCCTTTTCCAGCTCCACCGCTTCCTCCGGATCCTGCCCCAGGGCCAGGGCTGCCGCGATATGAAAGATGGCATAGGCATACTCGGTCCGATCACTCTGGACGGTGCCTAAAAGCTTCCCCCGCTCCAGGGCCTGGACCCCCTGAGGCGTCCCGTCGATTCCCACGATATTAATCTTATCCAGAATCTCCAGCCGCTCCATGGCGTCAATGGCCCCTAAGGCCATGTCGTCATTATTACTGATCACCAGCTCGATCTGGCCGGGAAACTGCTCCAGCCACTGCTCCATCAGGACAGAGGCCTGGCTCCTCTCCCAGTTGGCGATTCCTCCGGTAAGCTTTTCTAAGGGAACCCCGCCCTCCATCAGCGTCTGGATGGACCACTCGGTCCGGATCAGGGAATCCTGATGGCTGGTTTCCCCCTCCAGGAGAACATAATTCACCTTCCCGTCTCCATCTAGGTCAATGGAGCGGGGATCCTTCTGGTAGGCCTCTGCCACGATATTTCCCTGAAGTACAGCCGACTCCTTTGCATCCGCCCCCACATAGTAAAGCTTCTCCCACAGGTTTAAATCCTCCTCCACCGGCTCCCGGTTAAAGAAGACTACCGGCACCCCGGCGCTCATGGCGTCATCGATCATCCCGGAGGCAGTGGATCGGTCTACTATATTCACACACAGAGCATCGTAGCCTAAGGAAATCAGCCGTTCCGCCTGGCTGTTCTGCGTGTTCTGGCTCTCCTTGGCATCCTCGATGGTCAGCACCACCTTGATCCCCGTCTCCTGCTCGTAGCCCTTAGCCTGCTCCTCCAGGGCCTGGCGCACATTGCTGATAAAGGTGTCATCCCCCCGATAAAGGAGGATCCCCAGCCGTATGGCTGTCTTTTCCTGTCCCTGCGCCTCCTTCTGGCGCCTCCAAAGCCCTGCCCCTGCTGCGAGCAGAACCAGAATCAAAGCGACTGACAATATTTTCCAAGTCTTTTTCATATGTCCCTCAACTCAGCTGTACCCACCGGTCAGTCTATGGGATACAGCATTTTCTCATACTTCGAATCCCGAAGGGCTTCCTTTGTAATATAGTAAGCCTCCAGGGTAATCTGCCCCCGGGTGCCTCCTCCCTCCTGGATGGCCTCCACCGCCTTCTCCACACTCAGGTATCCCTCATCAAACAGGTTATGCACCACCAGGCCGCGGATGATTCCCTTGTCCAGATAGTTTAATATCCGGTTGGTTCCACCGATTCCAAAAAGCCCCATCACCTGCCCCCCGTAGACGCTGCTCTCCTCCAGGACGCGGGCAGCCTCCTCCAGGCTTTTTTCGTCCAGGGCAATCAGGATCACCTGTTGGCTCTGGGGGTACACAGTGCTCTCAATCAGCTGCCTGCAGTCATCCTCTGAGTTTAAAGGATACAAAGTAACCCGCTTCTCTTGCTGCCCCAGGGCCTTTAAGATGCCGTCCTTCAGCTCTCTGGCATAGCCGTAATCCAGCCCCTGGGTAATCAGGTAAATGGGATAATCCCCGGAAAGCTCCCCCGCTGCTTCTCCCAGAAGACGGCCGGCCTCCATATAATCGATGGAAATTCCGCAGAGAACCTGGGGATGAGGAAAGGGATTTCCCAGCACCACCAGGGGGCTGTTTAATACCATCTCATCCAGGGCCGGGGCAGCCTTAGCCGGGGCGGCCGGGGAGAAGATCACAGCCCTTGCCCCGTCGGAGATCTCCCTGGAAATCAGCTGGAGCTGCTGCTCCTGATCATTCGGCTCATAAAGGGTGATAAAATTTAAATCCACATGAAGCGCCTCCGCTGCCTGATCCATCCCCTTCCGCAGCTTTTCATAATCCTCGTCCGAGGAATCCTCCACAATCACGGAAATCGGGTAGATCTCCACCTTCTTCTCGTGGAGAATCAGATTGGTGGAGGAGAGAAGGTACAAAAGCACCAGCACCCCGGCCGAGCATGCAAAAAAGACGCTATGCCTTCCCTGTTCCATGGCTGTCCCTCCTCTCCCCTGCTGCATTCTCACTCCTTCCCGGATCCCTCTCCCTTTCCAAAAGCTCGTTGCAGGAAAGGGAGGGAAGGGTGATCCATACCTTTGTCCCCTCGTCCGGCTCCGACTGGATGGTCAGGCCGTAGGCCTCGCCGAAATACAGCTTAATCCGCTCATTCACATTCCGCACACCGATTCCGGAGCCGGAGCCCCGGCCGGAGTGAACCGGCCCCTGGCTGGAAAATAAGCCTTCCACCCGCTCCGGAGGCATGCCCAGCCCATTATCCCGGATCAGGAAGCGGAGGTCTCCCTCTTCTAAGAAAACCCGCACGAAAATCTCTCCGTCCCCGTCCATGAATTCCATGCCATGGTAAATGGCATTTTCCACCAGGGGCTGGAGCATCAGCTTTAAGCTGGCCAGCTCCATCACCTCATCCGCTGCCTGGATCTGGTAGGAGAATTTATTCTTAAACCGCATCTGCTGGATCATCAGATAATTCCGCACATGCTCCAGCTCATCCTTTACCGGGATGATGCTCTTCCCCTTGCTTAAGCTGATTCGGAAAAACCGCGCCAGGGCAGTGACTACCTTTACTGCCTCGGACTTTTTCTCATTTTCAATCATCCAGACTATGATATCCAGGGTATTATATAAGAAGTGAGGATTAATCTGGGACTGAAGGGTATCGAACTCGCTCTTCCGCTTGGATTCATGCTCTGCCACAATATCGTCCATCAGAACCTGGATCTGCCTGGCCATGCTGGTGATGGAGCGGCCCAGATGGCGGATCTCGTAGGAGCCCCCCACATATACCTTTGTGTCCAGCTTCCCCTCCTCCAGCTCCTGCACTGATTTCTCCAGCTCATGGATGGGATTGGTAATCCGGGAGGAAATGTAATAGTTGATCACTGACAGGATAAACAGGATAAGGGCCACAATAAAGACGATAAAAAGCCTGGTCTTCAGGCCGCTAAAGGACATGCCCTGCACCGGAGTTACCCCTACCAGCTTCCAGCCGGTATACCCCACGGATTTCACGGTGACATACCGGGATTCCCCCTGGAAGCTTTCCTGGTAAATCCCATCCCGGTACTGCGCCGCCTGAATATGATTTTCCTGGGCTCTTCCTGCGTCGATTAGCTGTGCCTTTGGGTGATAGATAATCTGCCCCTCATTGCTGATCAGGTACACATAGCCCCCGTTTCCCAGGGTGACGCTGTTTAGCAGCTGCTCCAGACTGCTGTAGCGGATATCGATCAGCAGGACGCCCTGGCTCACGGAAGCGCCCTTGGTCACCTCCACTGCCCGGGACACGGAGAATACCCACCGGTACTGATTCTCCATATTGTCAAAGATGTACTGGACATGGGGAATGGAAAAGTGAAGATTTTCTGTCTTCTCCAGGGCGTCCTGAAACCAGGTCTCATCGGTCACAGCCTCATTCGCCTTCAGCCTGGCTGCGGGAACCACCTTTAAAAGCTCCCCCTCTCTGGAAAAAAGAGCGATATTCTCCACAGAGTCATCATTATTATCGTAGAGAAGCTTCATCTTATCGAAGATGGCGTCCTGAGAAATATCTGTATTCTTCACCACTCCATAATACAGGGCGTCGGAAAGGCGCATAATATTCCGGAGATAAGCGTCCACTGACCGGTTCACCTGGGTCATAAGGATCTGATTTTCCTCCTGGATCGCTTCCGTCAGCTGGCCGGAGAACCGATCGTACAGAGACAAACCGATAATGACAATGGCGATCAAGGCCGTTACCGTGAAGTATATAAAGATGGAATAGCGTATCCCCATTCCGGACAGAAGGCTTTGTTTCTCTTCTCTCATCCTGCGGTTATCCTTTCACCCCTGTATTTCGACGGCGAAACTCCGAATTTCTTTTTAAACACATAGCTGAAATAATTCTGCTCCTGATAGCCTACCTTAGAGGCAATCACGTATGTCTTATCCTCTGTCTTATTTAGCAGCTCCACTGCCTTGTTTAAGCGGACCTCAGTCAGATGCGCAATATACGTTTGTCCCGTCTCCTTTTTAAACATCGTGGAAAAATACGCCGGGCTCATGTGGAGATGGCGGCAGATCTTTTCCACCGACAGCTCCGGGTCCGGATAATTCTCCTGGATGTAGCGCTTGGCCTCCTGGATGATCTGCTTCATAGAGCTCTCCCGCTCCTGATTCATGGCCTGGTTAATATGAAGGGCGATCCGGGTCAGCCAGCTCCGGAAGTCCTCCCGCTTAAAGCCGCCCTCCAGCCCCTCCAGACAGCCATTCTCTCCCCCTAAGATCTCCGCGGAATCCAGATCGTACTGCTGCACCATCTGGATCAGGCTGTTGGTTACACCCAGGATAAAGATCCGGCACTGGCTGGCGTGAACCTTAGCCTGCTCCATCCGCTGGGCGATCTCCTCCACCACTGCCCGTATCTTTTCCTCCGGCCCGAACTTCACCGCGGCGAAAAGCTCTGACTCATCCCGCCCGTCCCATACCAGCTTGCCTGGATTCATAGGCTCCACATCATTAATATAGATAGTACTGCCCGTGCCGATGATGGCTTTATAGCCCAGGGCATCCATAGCCAGGCGGTAGGAGGTGCTGATCTCAGTCAGGCTCTCCACACCTCTTCCGATGCCGATGGTAACCGGCACCTCCAGCACACGCTTTACCTCCTTGCACACATCTCCAAGAACATTAATCAGACCGGTCTGGGTGCTGCCCTCATCAATGGCCGCGATTAATACCTGCTCTGTCTCCTGGGGAGAGGTAAAAAGCGCGATCCGGCAGTAGCCCCGGAGCATTCCCAAAATCAGCTGACGCACAGATATGGGGATCAGCTCCTTTTCCTGGTGCAGGGAAAGCCGCTTTTCCTGGCTGATCTCCCCCTTTTCCACCTCAATCACAGAAACTGCCCATTTCTTCGCGTGGAGGATGTCGATCTGATACTCGGTAAGCTTTTCCTCGATCTCAGCCCCGGAAATCCTCCGGTGAATCATATCATTTAAAAACTGCTCCCGGATGATGGGAAGGCTTCTCCGGTAATGCTCCCGCAGCAGATCCACATTCCGCTTCTGGGCAAGCTCCTGGTCCAGGGAGGTCTTAATTTTCTTTAAAATGGCAGTCAGCTCCTCCATATTCACCGGCTTTAAAATATACTCGATCACATTCAGCTTGATGGCCTGCTTGGCATATTCAAAATCATCAAATCCGGAGAAGATCACCATCTTAATGGAGGGATACTTCTCCCGCACCCGCTCCGCCAGGGTGAGCCCGTCCATATAGGGCATCCGGATGTCAGTGAGCACCACATCCGGCTCCATGGCCTCGATCTTTTCAAAGGCATCCTGCCCATTCTCCGCGTCGCCGATCACCTGAAAGCCGGCCTCCTGCCAGTTGATCTTCTTGATAATGCTGGTTCTGGCCTCCTCCTCGTCATCCACCAGAATAATTCGGTACAATTCCATGATCCTGTTCTGTCCTTTCTGTCGACAGCCCTTCAGGCCGCCGCCTTTATCCTGTTCGCATGCTGACTATCTGGTACATCGTACAGCAAATAGTTTTATCCGGCAGTCAGCTCCTTCAGCATATCCAAAAGGAGGGCATTCTCCTCCTCCCCCTTCACACACACACGATAGTAGCTTTTGTCCAGCCCATGAAAATTATCACAATGCCGCAGGAGAAGCCCTCGGTCCCTGCACCTGAAAAAGAGCCTTCCGTCCCGGCCCTCCCGTCTTAAATCCTGGAACAAAAGGAAATTTGCCTGGGAATCACATACCCAGAAGCCCAGCTTTTCCAGGCCATCCTTCAGCTGTCTTCTCCCCTCCCGGATCACTCGATCCGATTTCCTCCGGTATTCCTCCTCGTCAAGGGCTGCCTCTCCTGCCGCCTGGGCTGGTACCGATACCGTCCAGGGCTGGCGGTGCCTGGCCATGCGGTCTAAAAGCAGAGGATCCCTGGTGATGCAGTATCCCAGCCGAAGGCCGGCCATGGCATAGCGCTTGGTAAATGCCCGCAGCACCACGGCATGGGGAAAACCCTTAAGATGAGGAATCAGGGAATCCTCCTCTTCCCCCTCCCAGAAGTCCAGAAAGCATTCATCCAGTACCAGGCGGATCCCCATTTCCTCGGCAAAGCCCGCCAGCCTCCTTATCTCCTTCCCGGATACCACACGACCCGTAGGATTATTGGGATTGCTGAGGAATAATGCCCTGCCCTCTCCCGCCTTTTCTTCCTTTAATGCACGGATCAGCCCATCTATGTCCAGAGAGAAATTCTCCTCCCGCTTTAAGTAAAAGGGATGTACTCTGGCAGAGGCAGCCACAAGGGCCCTCTCATACTCTGAAAATCCGGGAGCCAGGACCCAGCCCTCCTTCAGCGGATCCGCGAAGGCTATCTGATAAATCAGATCCGCCGCCCCATTGCCGCAGAGTATATCCTCCTCCAAAACGGAATGGTATCCGGACAGCTTCTTCACCAGCTCACGGCAAAGACTGTCCGGATAGCAGGCGCAGAAATCCGCAGACCGCCGGACTGCCTCCTTCACCCTCTCCGGCATGCCTAAGGGATTCAGATTAACCGAAAAATCCCACTGGATCCTCTGGCTGTAGATGTCGCCTCCGTGCTCATATGTCATAGCAGCCTCCTTGCTCCTCTGGTTTCTGCTACCATTATACTTTCTTTTTAAGAAAGGGACAAGAGCCATTTTCCATGGCACTTGTCCCTTTTCTATAGCAGTTGTTATTTTTCTCCTTTTTTCGGATGAAAACCCAGACAACCCCTTCTAATTCAAATATCGTTTCAATTCACTATAAAAGTTTTCTCTTGTTCCTGCCATAATAACAACGACTGTTTTACCTTCCTCTTCATAAATGCGATAAGCGACTTCATAATTAGTTCGATTATAAAAAACGTCATAGCCATAAATTCCTGCTAAATCTCCTGCTTTCAGAGTACCGCAGTACGGATCGTTCCCTATCGTTTCCAAAGCTTTTTTAAATGCCGCTTTTAACCCCTTCTCTTTTATCTTTTTAAAATACCGTTGCGCTGCATTAGAATATCGTAGTTCATACATTCATCAGTCCTCCGTCCCAAACAACGCATCCAAAGAAGTAGCTTTTCCATTTTTGGCAATCTCATCTGCCTCTGCTATGAGCTGTATAACCGCTGGACGGATTTTTTTGCTTTGCTCTCTAAATTTCTCAAGTAGTTCCTTACCTGTATATCCTTGCGCGATCAGATCTTCCAGAATATTCTCCGCAAACTCGCTCCCCCCCATGCGCACAGGGCGAATGAAAATCCCATCATCTTTTAAGCTGCATTCTGCCTCATTCTGAAAGCCTAACAAATCAAAAAATTTCTGAGGTATGGTAACCTGACGTTTTGTGGATACACTAATAATCTTCCTCTCAGCGAATGAACTGCTGGTTGCTGCCATACAAATCACCTCTGCTGTTTTTATACTTCCAAATTATCCATATTTTTTGGTTTCTTTGTTATTATAATATATTTTTTCTGCACTGTCAATGTGGCACCTAATTACTCCTTTACCATCTCTACTTTTTATAGCTTATAGCCCCATACACATCCAGTATCCCCCCGGTGGACACCTTTCCCTCCATGGTGTCCAACTTTCGGACGGAGGTCAGGATGGCATCCTTTAGCTCTGTCACAGACAGTTCCGGGCGGCAGGAGGCGATCAGCGCCGCTGCTCCTGTGACCATAGGCGCCGCCATAGAGGTTCCGGTCATGTATCCATAGCCGTGGCCTGAGGTAGTGCTTAAAATGTAGGAGCCTGGCGCGGCGATGTCCACGCTTCCTCTCCCATAATTTGAGCTGGGGTGAAGACTGCCGTCAAAGACTACATTCGCCACAGTGATGGTATTTCCGGCAGAGAAGGAGGCTGGATACACCGGGGTCTCATCGATGTCCAGACCGGCGCCGGAAGGGTCCCCGTTTCCTGCTGAGATCACAAAGAGCATTCCGGAATCCCGGATTGCCGCATCCAGCTGGGGGTCGTAGGTAGGGGCGCCAAAGCTTAAATTACAGATCCTTGCGCCGTTTTCCTTGGCATACTGGACTGCCGCGATCACGTCCTTAGAATCTCCTTTTCCATCTGCCCCCAGGGCCTTCAGCACCATCACCTTCACATAGTTGCTGTCTGCGATCCCGGTAATTCCCTTTCCATCCCAGGATCCGATCATGGTTCCCGCCGCATGGGTTCCGTGGTCATCCTCTGGCCCGGCATAGGGGATATTATTATCATCGCAGAAGTTCCAGCCATACACGTCGTCAATGTATCCATTCCCATCATTGTCTATGCCGTCTCCCGGTATCTCCCCTGGATTCCTCCAGATACCCGGGTATAGATCCGGGTGTCCCACATCCACCCCGGTATCAATCAGGGCGATGATCACCGGCTGTCTTAACGTAGCCTGCCCGTACACCTCCCACGCCTGCTCTGCGCCGATGTCCAGGCCTGGCATGCCCTCTGTAATCTGCAGCACATCGTCTGCCTGCTCCGTGCTTTTGTCTACCCAGGAGCCAGACATCAGGACATTCCCGCTGATCCGCTCCACCAGCTTGATTTTCCCCTCATTTTTTAATGCCCACTGGTGCTCATACAGGGATTTCTCCCCGTCTCCGGACTCTAAGTATACAACACGGCTGCAGGCCTCATAGATGATGCTGCTGGTCTTCTCTCCTGCTGTCAGCCAGGCAGCCACTGCCGCCGCTGCCAGCAGGATTCCTAATTTTCCTCTCAATGAAAAAACCTCCGCATTTATTTTCAAGCTTATTTTTGAGGCACTCCCCCGGTCTCCTCCTGGCAGCACCGGACTGCCATCTGGTATGCGTCCACATAGGGGAGCTTTTTCTCCCGGCACAATTCAATCAGGCTCTCATACTCCGGGTAAAACCGCGGTTCTCCTTTTAGTTCACACACCTTGACCCGGACGGTTCCATAAGGGGTCTTCACTTCCTTCTGCTGCCGCTTCAGCACCGTCCGCTCCATCCTGACCCTGCGGATCCCGATGGTGGTGGTCTCCCGGAAAATAATCGCCTCCAATCCGGGTATGTCCTCTTCCTTACAGATCACATTCAGCTGCCAGGCAGGACGGTTCTTTTTCATGAAAACCGGCAGATAGTGGACATCCCTGGCCCCTGCTTCAAAAAGCTGCTCCAGCACATAGCCCAGTACCTCCCCGCTGCAGTCGTCAATATTGGACTCCAGCTTGTAGATCACATCCTGCTCCTCGGATCTGTCCTGGATCAGCATCGCCCGCAGGATTCCCGGACGCTCATACTTGCGCTTGCCTGCACCGATTCCCATCTTTTCTATGGTTAATTCTTTTGGGAGCCTCCTGCTGGTAATCATGGCTGCCGCGATAGCCGCCCCGGTGGGGGTTACGAATTCTCCCTCTGCATCGATTATCTGCACTGGTAATTGGCAGGTCTGTAAAATATTCGCCACTGCCGGAACCGGGATGGGAAGGATACCGTGCTGGCAGCGCACCGTCCCTGTCCCCTCGCACAGTACCGGGATTATGGTCTCTGTGATCTGGAGATTATCCAGGCAAACCGCGGAGGCGATAATATCTACAATGGAGTCAATGGCTCCCACCTCATGGAAATGTACCTCCTCCACCGGGACATGGTGGGCCTTTGATTCTGCTTCTGCCAGAATCCCGAAAATCTTTAAGGCAAGGCTGCGGGCGTGCTCTGTCATGTCCGCCTGGCTGATAATCTCCCGAATCTCCTTCATTCCACGGTGCTCGTGGTGATGGTGGCCGTCCCCGTGATCGTGGATATGACTGTGTACATGGGCTTCCTCATGATCATGGCTGTGGCTGTGTGCACAGGCGGCCTCATGAGCGTGGCTGTGGCTGTGTGCATGGGCTTCCTCGTAATCATGGCTGTGACTGTGCGCATGGGCTTCCTCGTGATCGTGGCTGTGGCTGTGTGCATGGGCTTCCTCGTGATCATGGCTGTGACTGTGTACATGGGCTTCCTCGTGATCGTGGCTGTGATCGTGGTCATGAGAATGGCCATGGTCGTGGCCGTGGAGATACTCCATATCGTGATCATGGTTCTCGTGTTCTGCATCCAATATCACCTGGAAGTCGCAGGCGTCAATGCCTGATTTCTGCACCCGGGTAATCTTCGTCTGGAAGCCCTGGACCGGAAGGCTGTCAAGGGCTCTCTTTAGCACCTCCTGATCCGCCCCCAGATCCAGCAGTGCGGCCACCGTCATATCGCCGCTGATTCCTGAATAACACTCTAAGTATAATTTATTGCCCATTTCCTTCTCCTCCGTATTCTGTCAGATGTCCCACATCCATGCTTCCGGAACGGAAGCCCTCTAAGTCCATGGTAATGTAGGAATATCCCAGGGCTTTCAGCCCTTTTATCATTTCCTCACGATTTGCAAGCAGCTTCCCCATGTTATCCGGATCCACCTCGATCCGAGCGATCTCCCCGTGGATCCGCAGCCTCACATTATAAAGTCCTAATGTCTTTAAGATCTGCTCTCCCTGCTCTACACGCCTGAGCCCATCCACCGTTAAGGGCGCTCCATAAGGAAATCGGGTGGCCAGGCAGGGGGCTGAGGGACGGTCCGCCACGGAAATCCCGTACTCTCCAGCCAGCCTCCGCACCTCCTCCTTGGTAAAGCCTGCCTGGAGCAGGGGGCTTTGCACCCCCAGCTGGCGAATCGCCTTCAGCCCCGGGCGGTAGGCCAGAAGATCATCTGCATTGGTCCCCTCCAGGAGCGTCTCTGCCCCCATGCGGCCTGCCTCCTTTAAGATGGCTTGAAAAAGGTAATGCTTACACCGGTAGCACCGATCCTGGGGGTTATCAGAGATCCCGGCTTCCTTAAGCTCGCTGACCGTAAGAACCACATGCTTTGCACCCGTTTCCTCCGCCACTCTTTTAGCTAAGGAGATATCTTCCAGAGGATGAAGCTCTGTGCTGGCTGTCATGGCATATACCTGGCTTTTCTGCTGCATGCCATGAAGCACTGCCAGCTTCAGGAGCAGGGCCGAGTCCGCGCCTCCGGAAAATGCCACTGCCAGATCCCTTCTGGCATATTCGTGGATCAGGGCATGAAGTCTTTGACACTTCTCTTTGTATTCTGACAGACGTGTCTTTGACGCTTTTATTTTTGACGCCTTTATTTCTGTTGTTTCCAGTGTTTCCATATTTTATTTTCTCCAGTTCATTCTCTCACTTTTCCGGAACCTGCGGCTTCCATCCACAGGCCAGGCGGTTGATCTGTGTGGCCATGTAGCCGGCCCCATAGCCGTTATCAATATTTACCACTGCGATCCCATTGGCGCAGGAATTGATCATAGTCAGCAGGGCGGATAGGCCGTGGAGATTCGCTCCATAGCCCACCGAGGTGGGAACGGCGATTACCGGGCGGCTTACCAAGCCTCCGATCACGCTGGCTAAGGCCCCCTCCATCCCGGCAACCGCCACCACACAGTTCGCCTGGCAGATACTGTCCAGGCGGGACAGGAGCCGGTGAAGGCCGCTGACTCCTACGTCATAGATCCGCTCTACACAGGTGCCGAAATATTCGGCTGTCTGGGCTGCCTCCTCTGCCACCGGGATATCGGCTGTCCCGGCTGTGCACACGGCGATTTTTCCTATGGCTTCCTTCGCCTTCTCCTGGATCTTTAGGATACGGGATATGGGATCGTATTGGATCTGGGGGAAGTCCTGTTTTAACAGCTGGTATTGCTCCCCGGAGGCTCTGGTCCCGAATACCTCTCCTTCCTTTTCGTATAGGGAGTGATAGATAGAACGCAGGTGCTGATCTGACTTGCCGCTGCAGAACACTACCTCGGCAAAACCGGTTCTGGACTTTCGATCTACATCCAGCTTTGCATAGCCAAGCTCTTCATACCGGCTTGTAGTCAGATGGGCAGCGGCGGCTTCTATGGTCATGGTTCCTTGCTGTACTGATTGTAAAATTTGAATTGTATTGTCCATCTTTGGAAAAGGGTCCTTTCATTATTATATCATAAGGCCGCAGTGCAGCTCCCGCTCGCTCACGGGCAGTGCGGCTCACGTCCGCTGGCGCTCCCGTTCGCTCATGGGCCTCCGGCCCTATGGAAAAGGTTTGAAAAGAAGCTGCTTTTGTGCGAGCACAACGCAGCTTCTTTTCAAACCTTTTCCGCACTGCTTTTCGCATTCGTGGATATTATACCACATTTCCTCTTTTCTGTCCTTTGTTTGTATAATTTTATCGGGATTTTTCTGGAGATTGACTTTTCCCCCCGCAGATCATATAATGGAAAAGACAATGCGGAATTTAACCTTTTTTGTATTTTTTTGTTACTATCCACAGCGTATCCCGCCAGGGTTTCATGTGAGTGAACGTCACATGAAACCCGAGGACCGCAGCGCCAAAATGGTCAAAAAGACCATTTTGTGTGCATTCTGTTGCTGTGAACGGCAGGGCCGTAAACAGTAACATTTTTTGTCATGGTGAGAAGGATGAATATTTTTAATGGGATAACACTTTTTGGCGGACTGGCTATGTTTCTCTATGGTATGCGTATGATGGGAGACGGCTTAAAGGCCAGCTCCTCCGGGACTCTGAAGAAGGCTATGGAGCGGATCACCGGGACGCCTGTCAAGGCTTTTCTTCTGGGGCTGGCGGTGACGGCTATGGTTCAATCCTCCACGGCCACCATTGTGCTGACTTCCGGGCTTGTGGGGGCCGGCATCATATCTTTGCGGCAGTCCCTTGGGATTATCATCGGGGCGAATGTAGGAACCACGGTTACCGGACAGATTATCCGGCTTCTGGATCTGAATTCCTCGGGGACCTGGTTTTTGCAGTTTCTAAAGCCCTCCACTCTGGCGCCTCTGGCCCTGATTATCGGCATTATCATCATCATGGGGCAAAAGTCTGGCAGTTCCGGCAAGGCAGGGCATATTATTATCGGTTTTGGAATCCTGTTTTCCGGGCTTCTGAATATGACCGACGCAGTTGGCGTCCTGGCTGACAGCGGGATCGTGGAGCGGCTTTTCTCCAGTCTGGGGGATAATCCTTTCCTGGCCTATATGTCCGGGGCAGGCGTCGCTTTCGTGCTTCAGAGCTCTTCCGCCACCATCGGCATCCTTCAGGCCTTTTCTACCTCCGGCCAGCTTACCTTTGGGGAGATTTATGCTGTGCTGGTAGGCATCTACCTGGGGGATTGTGTAACCACAGCCATTGTCTGTAATATCGGCGCAAAGCCTGAGGCAAAGCGGGTGGGGGTTGTAAATATTTTAAGTCACCAACCACCAGTTCAACTGGTGGTTTGATGATGACCCTCCAAAGGGTCATTGTTACTGCTCGCCCCATAGGGCGGTGTCGCAAGCACCAT
>CATOJE010000035.1 GCA_951800145.1 uncultured Lachnospiraceae bacterium
ACGGCGAGGAATTCGAGATGAATTTGGGGCGTCAAGCTTGCTTGTAAGCCAAAATTCATCTTGAATTCCACATCGGATGGACATCCCAGCTTTTGTCCGACGCAGACGGGCAAGAAGATGCCCCGTCTGAACTGTTACAATGGGCGTAAGCTGCCACAAGATTCGTAATAAAAATGTTCAGCATTTCCCGGCAAATTGTGCTATAATAAAAAGATAGTAAGGAGGACAGGGAAGCTATGAAACAAAAGATATGGAAATGTGCTGCTGCCGCCGGACTGGCGGGACTTCTCACCTTGACCCCGGCTGTGAGCTCTATGGCAGCTGGATGGACGAAATCAGGGAACAGCTGGACTTATGTGGAAAGTAATGGTTCTGTCCGCAAAGGATGGATACAGACCAGCGATGGCTACTATTATATGGATTTGTCTACCGGTCTGATGACTCTGGGCTGGAAGCAGATTGATGGGAAATGGTACTATTTTAAAGCGAATGGACTGATGTCCACCGGCTGGGTAAAGGACGGGGAAAAGTGGTACTATAATCTTCAGGACGGTTCCATGGTAAAGGGCTGGATCAAGGAGGATGACAAATACTACTACCTGCGCAGCGATGGATCCATGATGCAGGGCTGGCGCTTTATGGATAATGCCTGGTATTATTTCCGGGAAGGCGGCGACGGCCGGTGCGTGGTCTCTGCCTGGCGGCAGATTGATAATAACTGGTATTATTTTGGCTCTGACGGGAAGATGGCTGTCGGCTGGACCGAGATCGCCGGCGACTATTATTATCTGAATACAGACGGGCGGATGCTCACCGGCTGGCTCAGTGATGGGACAAATAAATATTATATGGATCCAGGTACTGGGAAAATGGCCCGAACCTGGAAAGAAATTAACGGCGCATATTACTATTTTAATAATGCAGGGCATATGCTGACCCGCTGGATTCAGATATCCGGCAAGTACTATTATCTGGATCCTGCCACAGGAAAGATGGCTGCTAATGCCACTCTGACAATTGACGGGCAGAATTACACCTTCGCCGCTGACGGCGTATGTCAGAACGCATCTGGCGTAAATGCCACGGTAGCAGGAAATGCGAATAGTCCCTCTGGGTCAAATACAAGCTATGGCCCGGGAGGTTCATCCTACACCTCCTCTGGCTCTGCCCCCTCTGGCAGCTCGAATCCGGGTTCCGACTTAAATCCAGGCTCTACCGGAGGTCCTGGCGGCTCGAATTCCGGTTCCTCCGGAAGCACTAATCCAGGCTCCGGAGGCAGCAGCTCTGCCGACGGCAGCGGCCCGGTTGCCGGGCAGACCGGCGGACCAGGCTCTTCTCATTAAGCGATTGTCCACGCAAAACCCGCTCAGGCTCTTCCTTTCAGAAGAATCCTGAGCGGGTTTTTACATTATCCCATGTCTGGGCTATTTATAATCAGATCTCCTCTTCCTCGCCGAAATCCAGCACTTCACCCATTAAATCATCTTCATCGTCCAGTTCCAGAGGAATCTCGGTGATTTCGTCCTCATCCTCTTCCCCGTCGTAATAATTTTTCTCCATGGTGTAATCTGTATTCAGACGCACATTACTGTAGCGCTTCATACCGGTTCCGGCAGGGATCAGCTTACCGATAAGCACATTTTCCTTTAGTCCAATCAGGTGGTCAATCTTGCCATTAATAGCAGCCTCCGTAAGAACCTTGGTGGTCTCCTGGAAGGAAGCCGCTGATAAGAAGGAGTCCGTAGCCAGGGACGCCTTGGTAATACCCAGCATCACCTGCTTGCCCTCCGCCGGCTTCTTACCCTCAGCGATAAGGTTCTCATTCATCTCGTTAAATTCCAGCACATTCATGGATACGCCTGGCAGCACATCGCTGTCGCCGCTTTCCTCCACCTTTACCTTCTTTAACATCTGACGGACAATCATCTCCACATGCTTATCATTGATCTCCACGCCCTGGAGGCGGTACACACGCTGTACCTCCTGGATCATATAATCCTGCACTGCCCGGACGCCCTTGATCTTTAAAATATCATGGGGGTTAACCGATCCTTCGGTCAGCTCATCGCCAGCCTCCAGATACTGGCCGTCCTGAACCTTGATTCTGGATCCATAGGGGATCAGATAGGTCTTGGAATTACCAGTTTCATTATCTGTCACAGTGATTTCCCGTTTCTTCTTCGTGTCCTTGATAGCTACCACTCCGGCAAACTCTGTGATAATGGCAAGGCCCTTGGGCTTACGGGCCTCGAAAAGCTCTTCTACACGGGGAAGACCCTGGGTGATATCACCTCCGGCCACGCCGCCGGTGTGGAAGGTTCTCATGGTCAGCTGGGTACCAGGCTCGCCGATAGACTGAGCTGCGATAATTCCTACTGCTTCGCCAACCTGCACTGGCTGTCCTGTGGCCATGTTCGCCCCATAGCACTTGGCGCAGACGCCGATATGAGACTTGCAGGAGAGGACGGTACGGATCTTTACCGACTTGCGTCCTGTCTTTTCCAGCACCTCCATCACAGCCGCTGCCCGTTTGGGCGTACACATATGATTTTCCTTCACAATCACTTCCCCGGTATCCGGATCGGTGATGGTCTCTGCGATATAGCGCCCAGTAAGACGATCCTTTAAAGACTCAATGGTCTCCTGGCCGTCCATAAAGGCCTTGATCTTCATGTAGGGGATCTCCTTCCCCTCACAGCAGTCCACCTCACGGATAATCAGATCCTGGGATACGTCTACCAGACGTCTGGTAAGATAACCGGAGTCTGCTGTACGCAGCGCGGTATCGCTCAGTCCCTTCCGGGCGCCGTGGGCAGAGATAAAGTACTCCAATACATCCAGGCCCTCGCGGAAGTTCGACTTAATCGGAAGCTCGATGGTATGTCCGGTGGTATCGGCCATCAGGCCCCGCATTCCCGCCAGCTGCTTAATCTGCTTGTCAGAGCCACGGGCTCCGGAGTCTGCCATCATGAAAATGTTATTATATTTATCCAGACCAGTCAGCAGATCATGGGTCAGCTGATCATCTGTATTCTTCCAGGTTTCGATTACCTCTTTATACCGCTCCTCCTCTGTGATCAGGCCACGCCGGAAATTCTTAGAAATATGATCTACCGTCATCTGGGCATCTGCGATCAGCTGCTTTTTCGACTCCGGCACTGTCATATCCGAGATGGATACCGTCATGGCCGCCCTGGTGGAAAACTTATAGCCAATGGCCTTAATATCATCCAGGGTAATCGCTGTCTGGATGGCTCCATGAACATTAATAACCTTTTCCAGAATCTGCTTCAGCTGCTTCTTTCCTACATGGAAGTCTACCTCCAGCTTCAGCTCATTTTCCGGATTAGAGCGATCTACAAAGCCTAAATCCTGAGGAATAATCTCATTAAAGATGAACCTTCCCACAGTGGAGTCGATGATTCCCTGCTTTACCGTTCCATCTGGCTGCGTCTTTTTAACCCGCACCTTTACCCGGCTGTGAAGGGTTACTGCCTTATTCTCATAGGCGAGGATCGCCTCATTTACGCTGCGGAAGATGCTTCCCTCTCCAGCTGCGCCAGGGCGCTCCTGGGTCAGATAGTAAATGCCAAGAACCATATCCTGAGAAGGCACAGCTACCGGACCTCCGTCTGAAGGCTTTAACAGGTTATTGGGCGAGAGCAGAAGGAACCGGCATTCAGCCTGGGCCTCCACAGACAAGGGCAGATGGACTGCCATCTGGTCGCCGTCAAAGTCCGCATTAAAAGCCGTACATACCAGCGGATGAAGCTTAATGGCCTTACCCTCTACCAGAATGGGTTCAAAAGCCTGAATTCCCAGACGGTGCAGGGTGGGGGCGCGGTTTAGCATCACCGGATGCTCCTTGATCACATCCTCCAGCACATCCCAAACCTCTGGCTGAAGACGCTCGACCATCTTTTTCGCATTTTTAATGTTGTGAGCGGTTCCATTGGAAACCAGCTCCTTCATCACGAAGGGCTTAAACAGCTCGATGGCCATCTCCTTTGGCAGGCCGCACTGGTAAATCTTTAGCTCTGGTCCTACCACGATAACAGAACGGCCGGAATAGTCCACACGCTTTCCCAGCAGATTCTGGCGGAACCGCCCCTGCTTGCCCTTAAGCATATCAGACAGGGACTTTAATGCCCGGTTTCCAGGGCCGGTCACCGGTCTGCCGCGGCGGCCATTATCAATCAGCGCATCCACAGCCTCCTGGAGCATACGCTTTTCATTCCGGACGATAATATCCGGCGCTCCAAGCTCCAAAAGCCGTGCAAGACGATTATTCCGGTTAATAATCCGGCGGTACAAATCATTTAAATCGGAGGTGGCAAACCGGCCGCCGTCCAGCTGTACCATGGGACGGATATCCGGCGGGATCACCGGGATCACGGTCATGATCATCCACTCCGGCTTATTGCCAGAGTTGCGGAAGGCCTCCACCACCTCAAGGCGCTTGATAATCCGGGCGCGCTTCTGCCCGGAAGAGTCTCTGAGCCCTTTTCTCAGGGTTTCCGAATCCTTCTCCAGGTCGATGGCCTGTAAAAGCTCCTGGATGGCCTCTGCTCCCATGCCTACACGGAAGGAGCCATAGCCATTCTTCTCGATCTCCTCCCGGTACTCCTTCTCAGACAATACCTGCTTGTACTGAAGGCTGGTCTTGCCTGGATCCAGCACGATATAGGAGGCAAAGTACAGCACCTTCTCCAAGGTCCTTGGAGAAATATCCAGAATCAGTCCCATCCTGGAAGGAATTCCCTTAAAATACCAAATATGAGATACAGGAGCGGCCAGTGCAATATGGCCTACTCGCTCCCTACGAACACTTGCTTTAGTAACCTCTACGCCGCACCGGTCGCAGATTACGCCTTTATAACGAATTTTCTTATACTTGCCGCAATGACATTCCCAGTCCTTGGTAGGCCCGAAGATTCTCTCACAGAAGAGTCCGTCCTTTTCCGGCTTCAAGGTCCGGTAATTGATGGTCTCTGGCTTTTTCACTTCGCCGTGGGACCACTCTAATATCTTTTCCGGAGAAGCCAGGCCGATCTTAATGGCGTCAAAGGTCAACGGATGATAAGTTTCATTTGTCTCTGGCATGAGCGATACTCCCTTCTATTATTCTTCATCTGAGGAATCGTCAAATCCTTCATCCTCGTCGTCCAGGTAAGGATCATCCTCCTCATAATCATCTTCCTCTACGGACACCAGCTCATCGTCCTTAAACTCCTGCTTCTGGTAACCGTAACTCTCAAAAGACTCCTCGTCATGGTAATGGCGGTCGCCTTCAATGATGGAGCGAAGGTCCGTGTCGCCGTAATCGATATTCTCACTCAGCTCCACTTCTGTATTATCATCCCGCAGCACCCTTACATCCAGGCCTAAGGACTGAAGCTCCTTTAAAAGCACCTTAAAGGATTCAGGGATACCTGGCTCAGGGATGTTTTCACCCTTAATAATCGCCTCGTAGGTCTTCACACGGCCCACCACATCATCTGACTTCACAGTCAGAATCTCCTGGAGGGTATAGGAAGCCCCATAAGCCTCCAGAGCCCAAACCTCCATCTCGCCGAAACGCTGGCCGCCGAACTGGGCCTTTCCGCCTAATGGCTGCTGGGTAACTAAGGAGTATGGGCCTGTGGAACGGGCATGGATCTTATCATCTACCAGGTGATGAAGCTTTAAATAATGCATGTGGCCGATGGTTACCGGGCTGTCAAAATACTCCCCGGTCCGTCCGTCTCTGAGACGTACCTTGCCGTCCCGGCCTAAGGGCACGCCCTTCCACAGGCTGCGGTGCTCCAAATGGCTTCCCAGGTAGTCCAGAACCTCTTGCTTTAAGGTATCCTGATACTTCTCCAAGAACTCCTCCCATTCCATATTTACATAGTCATTGGCCACATCTAATGTGTCCATAATATCTAATTCATTCGCTCCGTCAAATACCGGAGTGGAGATATTAAAGCCCAGCGCCTTTGCCGCAAGGCTTAAATGGATCTCAAGAACCTGCCCGATATTCATACGGGAAGGCACGCCCAGAGGATTCAAAACGATGTCCAGGGGACGCCCATTGGGAAGGAAGGGCATATCCTCTACTGGAAGTACCCGGGAAACCACACCCTTATTTCCATGACGGCCTGCCATCTTATCTCCTACCGAGATCTTCCTCTTCTGAGCAATATAGATGCGTACCGTCTGATTCACTCCAGGGCTGAGCTCATCGCCGTTCTCCCGGGTAAATACCTTGGCATCCACGATGATGCCGTATGCGCCATGGGGCACCTTTAAGGAGGTGTCCCGCACCTCTCTGGCCTTCTCTCCAAAGATGGCGCGCAGCAGCCTCTCCTCTGCAGTCAGCTCCGTCTCTCCCTTAGGAGTCACCTTCCCCACCAGGATATCTCCGGCACGCACCTCCGCGCCAATGCGGATAATTCCCCGCTCATCCAGATCCTTTAAGGCGTCCTCACCTACGCCGGGAACATCCCTTGTAATCTCCTCCGGCCCAAGCTTGGTATCCCTGGCCTCAGCCTCGTATTCCTCAATGTGGACGGAAGTATACACATCCTCCTGAACTAAGCGCTCGCTTAAAAGAACCGCGTCCTCGTAATTATAGCCCTCCCAGGTCATAAAGCCGATCAGCGGATTCTTGCCCAGAGCGATCTCGCCATTATCTGTGGAGGGTCCGTCTGCAATTACTTCCCCCTCCATCACATGATCGCCTTTAAACACGATGGGCTTCTGGTTATAGCAGTTTGACTGATTGCTTCTCTTAAATTTGGTCAGGCGGTATGACTCTCTCTGGCCATCCTTATCCCGGCGGATAATGATCTCATTGGAAGCAGAGCGCTCTACTACGCCGTCATGCTTCGCCACCACACATACGCCTGAGTCAACTGCCGCCTTCCCCTCGATACCGGTTCCCACTACAGGAGCCTCTGCCTTCAAAAGAGGCACTGCCTGACGCTGCATGTTGGAGCCCATCAGCGCACGGTTGGCGTCGTCATTCTGAAGGAAGGGGATCATGGAGGTAGCCACAGAGAATACCATCTTTGGGGATACGTCCATTAAGTCAATATTTTTCTTCTGGAATTCGGAGGTCTCCTCCCGGAAACGTCCGGATACATTATTGTGAACAAAGTGGCCATCCTCATCTAAAGGCTCATTCGCCTGGGCCACGATAAAATTATCCTCCTCATCCGCAGTCAGATACACCACCTCGTCGGTTACTTTCGGATTCAGGGGATCGGTTTTATCCACCACACGGTAGGGCGCCTCTACAAATCCATACTGGTTCACCCGCGCATAGCATGCAAGGGAATTAATCAGGCCGATGTTCGGTCCTTCCGGCGTCTCTATGGGGCACATCCTGCCATAGTGGGTATAGTGTACGTCACGGACCTCAAATCCGGCACGGTCTCTGGAAAGGCCGCCGGGGCCTAAGGCGGAGAGACGGCGCTTGTGGGTAAGCTCGGACAGAGGATTATTCTGATCCATAAACTGAGACAGCTGGGAGCTTCCGAAAAACTCCTTTACCGCAGCCGTCACCGGCTTAATATTGATCAGGGACTGAGGGGTGAGCGAATCCACATCCTGGGTGGTCATACGCTCTCTTACCACTCTCTCCATGCGGGAAAGGCCGATCCGGTACTGATTCTGCAGAAGCTCTCCCACTGCACGGATCCGGCGGTTGCCCAGATGGTCGATGTCGTCAGAGGTTCCCACCACCTCCTCTAAATGCATATTATAATTAATCGAAGCGATAATATCTTCCTTGGTGATATGCTTCGGAATCAGATCATGGAGCCCGCGATGAATCGCTCCCTTTAGCTCTTCCTCATCGTCTCCATAAGATTCCAGAATTTTTTCAAGCTCGGGGTAGAATACTAACTCTGTAACACCGGCCTCCTTGGGATCAAAAGACACATAGCTCTTTAAGTCCACCATCATATTTGAAAGCACCTTCTGCTTTCTGGTGGGGCCTTCGATCCACACGTAGGGAACCGCCGCATTTTGAATGGCTTCTGCCATCTCCCGATCCACTGTGGTCCCTGCGGACGCTAAAATCTCGCCGGTCCTTCCATCCACCACATCCTCTGCCAGGGTATGGCCTTTGATGCGGTTTTTCAGGTGAAGCTTCTTATTAAATTTATATCTACCCACCTTCGCCAGGTCGTATCTTCTGGGGTCGAAGAACATCAGATCCAGCAGGTTCTTTGCACTATCCACACTTAATGGCTCGCCGGGACGGATCTTTTTATATAACTCTAATAAGCCGTCTTCGTAGGTCTCTGAAGGATCCTTGCCGAAGCTGGCCAGAATTTTCGGCTCCTCGCCGAACAGATCGATAATTTCTGCATTGGTTCCGTAGCCCAGGGCGCGCACTAACACCGTCACCGGCACCTTCCGAGTCCGGTCTACACGGACGTAAAATATATCATTGGAATCTGTCTCGTACTCCAGCCATGCTCCCCGGTTGGGAATCACGGTACAGGAGTATAATTCCTTTCCTACTTTATCATGGACAATGCCGTAATAAATACCGGGGGAACGTACCAGCTGACTTACGATAACCCGCTCTGCTCCGTTGATCACGAAGGAGCCTGTATCCGTCATAAGCGGAAGGTCGCCCATGAAAATCTCGTGCTCGTTAAATCCCTCATCCACTTTATCCTTATTATAAAGACGCACCCGAACCTTCAATGGAGCTGCATATGTGGCATCCCGCTCCTTGCATTCCTCTATGGTATACTTGATGTCATCTTCGCATAATGTAAAGTCCACAAACTCCAGACTTAGATGGCCTGCAAAGTCTGCGATGGGAGAGATGTCTTCAAAAACCTCTTTCAGGCCTTCCTTCAGGAACCACTGGTAAGAGTTTTTCTGAATCTCAATCAGATTCGGCATTTCCAGAACTTCCTTCTGTCTCTGAAAGCTCATTCGCATGCCTTTACCGGCCTTCACCGGACGCATTCTGCTTTTCTCCATTGACGTTTCACCCCTGTTTTCTTTGATTCTTAAGACTTTTTAGCTATTCATAGGCCTACGCCTCCATAATAGTGCACATTCCATCTTATCATAAGGCTGTCAAGCTGTCAAGCATTTTTCTCTTGCCTTTTTTGCCGTTCAATGGTATACTAGTTTAGATAATGGGCAAAAACAGGTTGTGAGGGACAGGCTTTTTGCCACACGGAAGATTGGAGGTTTCCCCAAGGTGAGTACATTTTTAAAGGTATTGTTCGTAATTCTGGTGATTTTAGTCATCATCCTGGCCGTGCTCTATTACTTTGGCCGAAAGATGGAGCGCAGACAGGTGGAGCAGCAGGCGCTGATGAAGGCCGCTGAGCAGGTGGTCTCCATGCTGATTATTGACAAAAAACGTTTGAAGGTAAAGGAATCCGGGCTTCCCAAGATGGTCATAGACCAGACGCCCAAGTATATGTTCTGGGCCAAGCTTCCTATCGTTAAGGCCAAGGTGGGGCCGAAGATCATGACGCTTATCGCAGATGATAAGGTATTTCAGACCCTTCCTGTAAAGGCAGAGGTAAAGGCAGTGGTAAGCGGGATTTACATCACACAGATCAAGAGCGTCCGCGGAGGGAAGCTGGAGACTGCGCCAGCCAAGAAGGGCTTTTTCGCAAGATTTAAAAAGAATAAGACGAAAACCGCGTCCAAGGAATCCGGCAAGAAGGATGCCGGCAAAAAGAAAGCATAAGCATCCGGCAAAAGCGGTTACATGAAAACCTGCCCCTAAAGGCAGGTTTTCCATTTTATATCAGGAAGAGGTCTCCTGGGTGTGAACGCGGGAGCGGATGTCTACCATAATATTGCATTCTGACACATGCTCGTAATTAATATCCAGAGAATACTGCACTGTGGCCTTTAGGCCCTCCTCCTCCTCGATCACGCGAATGTCCTTTGTGTTCAGACCAATCATCATCCCCCCCAGAGGTGTGGCGTAGCAGGTGAGATATTTTTTATTTTTCTCAAAGGTCATATGGACATTGGTAACTCCGGTTTTGATAATATCCAGGCTGTCCGGCTGGATTTTAATCACGTTCTTTACCACCCCTTCAAAGCCCTCCAGCACCTCGTCGTAGGTAATATAATGCTTTCCGTTTTTCAGATAATACATCCCGGTGGTCATCATTTCGATATCATCATTTCCACCATTCATCAGCTGGGAACCGCTGATGGTAATCAATACTTCTTTTGTCATTTTGACTCTCCCATCTTCTGGCTAAAACCGATTTCTGGCATGGGACAAAAGCTTCCCCACCAGCTCCCTCTTTCCCATACCCCGTGCCTCCCAAAGCATGGGATACATGCTGATCGCTGTAAAGCCGGGCATGGTATTAATCTCATTAAACACCACAGTCCCGTCATCCTTCACAAAAAAATCCACTCTGGCCAGACCGTATCCATCGACTGCTTTAAAAATCTCCTTCGCCAGACGTGGGATCTCCTGAGATGCCGTCCCCGGCAGATCTGGGTCTGTCACAGTCTTTGACTGGGCATTGTGATATTTTGCATCATAATCGTAGAACTGGGCTGCTGCCAGAATTTCGCCTGTACCGCTGGCAATCACCTCTTCCTTCCCGCCGCCGAACACAGCGCATTCCACCTCATGGCCGCAGATCATCTCTTCCACCAGCAGCTTCCTGTCTTCTGAGGCAGCCAGCTGTAGCCCCTTCTCCAGCTCCTCCCTGGAGTCTGCCCGGCTCACTCCCCTGGAGGATCCGGCATTAGACGGCTTAATAAACACAGGATAAGAAAACTTCTTCTCGATCCGCGCCGTCACCTCTTCCATATCCTCCAGCTCCTCTGCCATCACCGGCTCATATTCTGCCTGGGTAATTCCCAGACGGTCCACGATAAGCTTTGTGTACAATTTATCCATAGATAACGCAGAGGACAGGACGCCGCAGCCTACATAGGGAATCCTGGCCAGCTCCAAAAGCCCCTGGATGGTGCCGTCCTCCCCATCCCGCCCGTGAAGCACTGGAAAGGCCACATCCACCGGCGCCCAGGTAACCTGCCCCTGTGGATCCGTGATCACCACACATTGTTTCGTGGCATCCGGGGAGAGAACTGCCTCTGTCCGGCTCTCTCTCCAGCTGCCCTGGCGCACCGCCTGGATGGAATCTGCCTTAAGCCAGTGCCCTTCCTTTGTGATCCCGATCAGTATCAGGTTATAAACCGATTCATCCATTTGCTCGATAATATTAGCGGCCGACATGCAGGAAACCTCATGTTCCGATGACTGGCCGCCGAAAATAACCGCTGCTGTTAACTTTTCCATAATCTATCTCCTTATTATGCTGCCTTTCCTTGGGCTAACGTTTATATTATAGCATATCTGGTTATAATTACAATTAGAATCATCAAAGGAAGGAAGCTTATTCACTATGAAGCATTATCAATACCAGCATAAATTTTTCTTATCTCTTGGCTGCTTTCTGGCAGCCGGACTGCTGATGCTTGCCCAGATCCGTCTGGAGCAGTACCAGCTGGCCAGGGAGATCGCCCCAGAAATCCTCCGCTTCCACGTTATGGCAAACAGCAATTCCCAGGCAGATCAAAGGCTGAAGCTGCAGGTAAAGTCCTATCTTCTGGAGCAGATTTACACAGATCTGGAGCAGCAGAAGGAAGCATGGACCAAGGAGGATCTCACCTGCTACCTCACAAATAATCAGAAAAGCCTGGAGGAAAAGGCCGAAGCCTTCATCCGCAGCCAGGGTAAGGATTATCCTGTTTCCCTGACCCTGGCATCCTGTGAATTTCCAGAAAAATACTACGGGGATCTCCGGCTGCCTGCCGGAACCTACCAGGCAGCGAATGTGACCATCGGAGCCGGGCGGGGACATAACTGGTGGTGTGTGCTCTACCCGAAAATCTGCATTACAAAAGACGCTCTGACCACAGTGCCGGAATCCTCCCTCCAGGAATTACAGCAGATCCTGTCCCAGGAGAACTATCAGGCACTTTTGTCTGAGCGTCCTGTGATTCATATTGATTTTCGTATCCGGGAGATTTTATCCAGCCTCCTCAGCTAGCTGTGCAAGCTCGCCTAAGCCGTGTACACCCCAGTAATAATTCAACATCGCCTGGGTCAGATCCAGATCCGCTGACTCGTATGCGCCTTTGGATGCATAATAAGCAATCTCCTCCCCAAGATACTCGGCTCTCCCCAGCATTCCCATCTGGTACTTCCGGTTTGCGCTGTCCCATTTCAGCTGGGCAGCCTGGAATGCGGTCTGGGAAGCCTGGAGGGCGGCCTTTTTCTCGTAAAGCGTCAGGTACAGGTCATCCAGAGTAATGTTCAGCTGCTGCCTGGCCTGATCCACGCCCCGCTCCCTGGCCTTATAATCCTTATTCTCATACTTTCCATCCCCGTCCATATCATTAGGAGCCGCATTCTTAATAGAAAGCACTGTGTAATTATAGCCTGGGGCAATGGACTTATCTGCTTCCAGATCAATGGCGTCCAATTCACTTACATCTGTCCTGGGAACTGCCCCGATGGTGACATCGCTGTTATAATCCCATCCGGTCATCAGGAGAAGGCTGCTTTTCACCGAAGCCATCTGATCCTTTAACGCAGTCAGTGAGTTCTGAGCCGAATACAGCTGGGTCTGGGCTGACAGAACATCCACTGTTACATTCATGCCAATGGCATTCTGGGTGCCGGACATAGAGGCTAAGGCGCCATAAAGCTCTACCTGCTTCTCCAGGGTGGCCTGATTTACCGCCATCTTATTATAGGCCAGCATCAGCTGCTGGCAGCCGGAGGTAAACATCTTCCGGTACTGCCTGGTGTTTCTCTCAATGGCTGTATCCTTTCTTTTCTCTGCCTGGAGATAGCGGCTGGACATATTCATGGTGATCTTCCGGTTTATCTGGTACATAGCAGCAGACATATAGTCGCCTTCCTCTACTGCCTGCTCATAGAGCCACTGAAAATCATTGGACGCCTCCTGATAATCCACAATATTATCATGAATATCATCGTAGCTGTCATTGATGGACTTTACGATCTGCTGCAGGGTCGGATTAAAGCTTTGTACCCGGTCCTCCAGCTCCTCATACTCCAGCACATTATCCTGAAGCCGTGTCCAGGTGTCTTCTTCCATATCCGCCGGCTTTTCTGCTGCCGGAATGCTTGAAGGGAGCGCCAGAGCCAGAGCCAAAGCCGCCGCAAGTCCGGATACAGGGCGCCGGAATCTGCCTTTATTCTTTCCCATACGGTCTCCTTTCCTCTGGATTTACGATGCTGCAGCCAGGCCGTTCACCGCCCCCTCATAGGTTTCCCATGCTGTCAGCAGCGCCAGCTTTGTATTTTCCACTGCCACATTCTTTTCTGCCAATGTATAGTTTTCCTGTTGGTACTCCAGACGGCTGGCCGTACCGGCGGCAAATCTCCTGCCCATGGCCGCCTGATTCTGCGCTGCCACCGCCTGCTCTGCCAGGGCCAGCTCATAAGAGGTTCTGGCATTAAGAAGGGACTGATACTTCACCGTCATATCAGAAGCAATCTTCTGCTGATTATCATAGATGGTTTTCTCTAGGCCTTCTTTAATCGCCGCATCTGTGCTGTTCTCATATTTACGCCGGTTAATCCGCAAGGTATAATTATTCTCCAGAGCCAGAGCCTGGTCCTCTGAAAAATTAATGGCATCGATCCGCGCCAGATCCAGCTCTGGCAGGGGCCCGAACACCGGGTCTGCGTCATAGCTCCAGCCTGTAGCCAGGCAAATCTTTTGTTTTAAGGTCTGGGTTTCCTTCTGGCTGCTGATCATGGTGCTGTCAAACTGCTCCACCGCCTGGCGGGCAGTGAGCACATCCATCTGGGTGGCATTCCCCACCCCTGCCTGTATCTGGGCAGACTGATATTTCGCTTCCAGCAGCGCTTTATTTTCCAGATTCAGCTGTTCAGTTAGCTGCTTCTGGGCATAGGAGATCAGATTCAGCTTGGTAGAAAGAACCAGCCCCTTCTCAACCTGCTCATACTGAAGGAAAATGCTCTGGGAGTCATCTACATTATTATCTGCCTGCTTCTCCAGATTCCTCGCCTGGGTCTCGCTCATCTGCGCCGCCATCAGCATGGGACCATAGCTGGCGTCTGCAGGATCATCCGGATACTGGATGCTGTCCCACAGCTCCTGGGCCGCGTCCCGGTACCGCTGTGCCACGTCGTCTGAGGTATCCCCCAGATAATCCCGGTAGCTGGTGCGGTTGTTCAATACCGTTATATTATATTCGTGAATCAAATCCTCCACTTCCTCATACTCCAGGGTATTATCCCGAAGCCGTTCCCATTCCTGGGGAGTCCTGGCAAATTCCGGACTGTCCGAATAGGCTGCCAGGGCCTGAACTGGAAGGGCTGCTGTCATCAGACCTGCGAGAAAAAATGCGGAAAGACACGTTTGCTTCTTCATCGGCAATTTCCTTTCTATGAATCTAAATCAATCGTAGTTTACCTGCTTCTTCGGCTTCCGGCTCAGCACCGAATAATACGCTGGCAGCATTAGCAGCGCAAGCACCGTCGAGGCAATCAGGCCCCCTACGTCTACCAGGGCAAGCCCCTGCATCATCTCGCCGCTCTCCCCATAGGCAAATGCCATGGGAATCATGGCTACGATGGTAGTCAGGGTAGTCATAAGGATGGGGCGCAGACGGGTCGTCCCCGCCTCCACCAGCGCCGTCTCCATATCCATAGTTGCCCGGTACTGGTTCACCGTATCCACATAAAGAATTCCATTATTAACCACTGTACCAACCAGCATTAAGAAGCCCAGAAGGGAGGGCATGCTGATGCTGCAGTCCGCCAGCCATAAAAGCCCGAAGGAGCCGATCAGGCTGAAGGGGATGGTCGTCATAACCATAAAGGAAAACTTCGGTGATTCAAACTGCGCAGCCATTACCACAAAAACCAGGAATACTGCCACGGCAATGGCCTGGAACAGGGAGTTAAATTCCTCATACATCTGCTCTGTCATGGCATTTTCCGCCACAGTCACGGTGGTCCCCAGCCTGGACTCTACCACCTCCTGGTAGATCTTTGTCCGGTTGGCTAAGAGGTCGCTGTCCGCCGCATCGGTATAATCGCCGCTGATGGTCACCTGATACTGACGATCGGAACGCATAATATTCTGAGGGCTGTCCTCAAAGCGGATCTCTGCAATATCGCTTAATGCCACGCTGGCTCCAGTGGGGCTCATGAGCATAATCCCCCGGACCTCATCCATGGTGTCATAATCCTCAGAAGGATATTCCACCTTTACGTCGATCTCCTCTCCATCCACCTCCAGAGTCGTGGCTGTGCTGCCGCTTAATATCTGATTGACGCTGCCTGCCACCTGAACCGGGGTCAGCCCTTCTGCCCCTGCCTGAATCGGATCCACATGAATCTTGATTACCGGCGCTGCATTCTCCAAAGTGGAGTGGACCTTGGTCAAATCTGGCCTGGCCTTTAATGCATCCATGATGTCATCGGAGACTTCCTTTAAATCATCATACTGGGTGCTGGTAAGAATCAGTTCATAGGTGTCATTATTCATGGACATGGCACTCATCATGCTGCTGGTATCCAAGGTGATATTGCAGTCATCCATCGTACTTAATAACGATTTCCACTTCGCTAATACTTCATCGGTTTCTAACTTTCTGTCATCCTTTAAATAGGCGGTCAGGGAGGCCCCTCCTCCGCTCATCATACTCAGCCCGCTGCTGCCGGCAGAAAGCACGTAGGAATCCAGATCCTCCTCGGCTGTCACCACAGCCTCCACCTGCCGGTAGATCTCATCGGCCCGCTCAATGGTAAGGCCGGGGCGGGTTTCAATGCTGATACTGATGGTTCCCTCATCTCCCTCCGGAATCATCTCCATCCGGAGCTGCCCTGCCATCATAAAGGACAGGATCAGCATGACTACTGTGATTAACATAACTGTCTTTTTCCTGGGAAGCACCACCCTCATAATGCTGCGGTAATTATCCTGCAGCGCCCGCACGAAGCCGCCTGCCGGAGAATGTTCTCTCTCCTTTGGCCGGTAAAATACATAGCACAGCGGCACTATGGTCATAGCGGATATCAGGGAGGCCACCATACAGAATACGATGGTAAAGGCCAGGGGCTTAAACATCTGGCCGCTCATGCCGCTCATCAGTCCCATGGGAAGGAATACCACGCAGGTGGTGGCAGTTGAGCCGATAATGGACTGCACTACAATGCCGCTTCCCTTGATAGCGGCTTCCCCGTACTCCTTAAAGCCCACCTTTTCCGTGGAACGGAAGCAGCTTTCCAGCACCACGATGGAGTTATCCACCATCATGCCCACGCCTAAAACCAGGGCGCTCATAGTAATCACATTCAGAGAAAAGCCGGCTGCCCACATGCCCACCAAGGCAGCCAGAATGGAGATGGGGATGGAGGTTCCCACGATCAGCGACGCCTTTAAATCCCCGAAGAACAGGAAAATAATAACCATGGAAACTACAACCGCTAAAATCATGGTCTGGGCCACTGACTTTAAGGAGCTGCTGATCTGGTCGCTGGCATCATTGATTACGATAATTTCCAATCCAGCATCATTCTTCAGCAGATTGTTTATCGTCCGGGTTACCTGTCTGGAAACATCCATGGCGCTGGACTGCTGCTGCTTCTTAATGCTGACCATCACTGTGTCATTCCCGTTATAGCGCCCCACGCCGGCCGCATCCTCCAGATGATAGCCAATGTCTGCAATATCCTCCATATAGAGGATATTTCCGCTGTTTGTTACCAGGGGAATCTGCTTTAGGCTGTCTACCGTAGGGTATTCCA
The DNA here is from genome assembly GCA_951800145.1 of uncultured Lachnospiraceae bacterium. Taxonomy (GTDB): domain Bacteria; phylum Bacillota; class Clostridia; order Lachnospirales; family Lachnospiraceae; genus Caccovicinus. Next base: position 16,823 of record CATOJE010000035.1, read on the forward strand.
CACCGGCAGAAACAGATAAATCCAGGCTTCCCACCTTTGTATTCCCTGCCGGATAGGTAAAGTCCGCACTAGACAAGGTAGAGATCACTGACTGCATGGTCAGGTGGTACTGCTGCATCTTTTCTGCATCCAGCTTTACCTGGATGTATTCCTCCCGGCCTCCGCTGATCTCCACGCTGGCAACTGCCGAAAGCTTTTCAAACTCCGGTACAATCTGGTTATTCACATAATTGTACAGATTCCCGGCTTCCGGATTATTCACTGCCAGGTAAATGCTGGCCTGGTCATTGATATTAAATTCCATGATATTGGGAGCCTGGGCATCCTCTGGCAGATCCCGCTCTAAGGCATCGATCTTTTTCCTTAAATCCGAATAAGCCTGATCCATATCTGTGCCGTACTCGTACTGCATCAGCACAATGGACACGTTCTCATTGGACATGGAGGTGATGCTGTCAATACCGGTTAAGGTACTCACCTCATCCTCAATTGGCTTGGTAATCAGATCATTGATGTCCTCGGGATTGGCTCCTGCGTAAATCGTGCTGACCACCATCATGGGCATCTCCATTTCCGGTGTCAGCTCAAGCTTTGAGTTCATTACTGAGAGAAGGCCGAATACCACAAGGCAGAGCACACACAAAACGGTGGTTACCGGCCTTTTCAAGACTGTTTTTGTCAAATTCATAAAGCCGCCTCCTTATTTATTGTGCACTGGCCTGGGTAACTACATTTACCATAGAGCCCTCATACAGCTCAGAGCTCCAGGTGACAATCACAGAATCATCCATGGTGATCCCAGAGCGGATCTCGATTTTCTCATCATCAAAAATACCTGTTTCCACAGGAACCTTATGTACCATCACTCCCTCTGCTGTCGTCTCGCTTACATACAGATATGCGTCTCCGCCCTCATAATATACTGCATCCACCGGGACCGTAATGGCTCCCTCTATGTGCTCTGAAATCACATAAAGCTTTACCGTGCTTCCAGTAGCCAGCGCCCCTCCATTCTCCACAGTCGCCTCCACATCAAAGAGCCCGGTCTGGGGGGAGATCATATTAGCCAGCTTGGTGATCACGGCCTGGTACTCGCTTCCCTGCTTTTCTAAGTGGATGCCATCTCCCACAGCTAAATTCCTTTGAATCCGCTCCGGCACCGCGAAGGCCACCTTCCGCATCCCCTCCCCAGTCACTACACATAACACGGAGCTCTGGGAAACCATGGTGTGAAGGTCCATGCTGACGCTCTCCAGCACTCCGCTTATGGGAGCGGTCACTGTGCTGTACTCCACCTGGGTGTCATACCCCAGCTTTGCCGCCTCATACTGAAGCTGGGCAGAACGGGCCTGGGTCTGGATCTGCTCAAAGGACTGGGCAGAAATATCTCCGGCAGCATAAAGCACCTGCATCCGGCTTAAATTTGCCTGGGCGTTCTGCATCGCCACTGCAGCGGTATCCATCTGGATCTTGGCGCTGTCAATCTGCTTGGCATTATCAATGCGGCAAAGGGGCTGTCCCTGAGCTACCACATCCCCGGCCTTCACAAAGGCTTCCGCGATCTCTCCGGCTACCTTGGGGGTTACATGAATAATGTCTGATGGCTCCACGGTTCCGATCAGACCGCTCTCCAAAGTGATGTCTCCCTTGACCGGACTTGCTATGGATACATTGGGCAGCGGGGCGGCCTCGATGGGCGGCTCCTTTTTCAGCAGCCGCAGCCCGGCTGCAGCAAGTATCCCGATAATGATAACTCCGATAATTATTTTTGCACTTCTTTTCATGCCTTCGCTCTCCTTCTGCTCTATCGTTACTATAAAAAATCTGTCGCCCTACAGGCGGCCTGGGTTCCAGTATTCCAATTACGTCAGCCCTTTGCCGCACCATATTTAATAAAACGAATCCTTTTATCAAAGGACTTCACTGCTACCTCCTTCTCCACTCCCTTTTGGTAGATTTCGCCTATGGTCATTATCATATTTAAGATGCACAGAGAAAAAAGCTCCTGAAAATCCTCAAAATCATTTATCTTCAGTTTACTGCAGTCCGTAAGCTGATATAACCTTTGAAGCGTCAGATCCGCCTTATCCCTGTACTGCTCCAGGCAGACCGCCGGATCCTTTTTCCCCTTTTCTAATATTTTCTTAGGGCAAAACGGCCCCCCCATCATACCGCCAATCTTCCTCTGCAGCAGCTGCATCATGGTCCGGTTTCCCAGGGCTACCTGAGAGAGTACGAACATTTTGTTGTTTTCACAAATATGGATGGTGTATTCTAAAAGCGCTTTCGGAAACCTCCAAAACTCCCCCTTTTCCTGAGTCAAAAATTCTATGCAAAAATTCTGTACCTGGGAAATCACATCCTCAAAAATATACTCCAGCACATCTTCCTTATCCCGAAAATATGTATAGAAGCTTCCTCTGGATATGTCCGCATTCTGCACAATCTTGTTGATCGAAGCCTTATCCAGCGGCACGCGGCAAAACTCTTTCACAGCCGCCTCCCGAATCATCCTTTTCTTCTCCTCTGGCAAATGGTAAAAACGTTCTGTCGGCATCCGCGTAAGCCTCCCTCCATAACGATCGGACAAACTACAAAAACATAAAGTGACAACCTGTCACTTATAATAATGACAGGTTGTCACTTTGTCAATGGTTTTTATCAAATTTTAACAATTTTTTATGCGCTCCGCTCCTTGATGTTTCTGGCGACCGTCAGCTGCTGATTATCGATATGCTCCCGCACTGCACTTTTTGCTTCTGGAATATTATGGCTTTTTAGCGCCCGGAGAATGCGTTCATGCTCTACCACCAGAATCTGACGTTTATCCTCATCCTTTATGTACTCCAGCCGGTAGCGGTACATCTGCTCCCGGAGATTATTTAAAATCTGTACCAGACGGCTGTTCTCTGTCGCCTGGTAAATCACATCATGATACCGCTCATCACTTTCCGCGATATCCATGGGATCCCCTTTTTGGATTGCCTCTGCAAAGGCCTCCTCTGCCCGCTCCAGCTCCAGTATGGTTTCTCCGGAAATCCGGTTGCAGGCCAGCTCGATAGCCAGCTCCTCTAAGGATCTGCGAACCTCCAGTACCTCTCTTAAACTTGTCTCAGAAATATTTGCCACCTCTGCTCCCTTTCGGGGAATCATTAAAACCAGCCCCTCCAGTTCCAGCTTCCGGATCGCTTCCCGGATAGGGGTACGGCTCACTCCCAGCCGCTCCGCCAGCTGGATTTCCATCAGCCGCTCTCCTGGCTTTAGCTCTCCCTTTAAAATCGCCTGACGCAATGTATTAAAAACCACATCCCGCAAAGGCAGATATTCATTCATCGTTACTTTAAAGTCGCTTCCCATAAAACCTTTCCTCCTCGCTGCATTCCTCTATGATTCTTCCTGTCTCGTATTATAAAAATTCGTTCGGTACACCTGCTTTGCCAGCCTGGACCGTGTTCCGTACCGAAGCTCCTCATATACCCTCTGGGCGGCGTCCGGATCCGTAAAAAGCCCGAATACAGTAGGCCCGCTTCCGCTCATCAGAGCATTCAGGGCTCCGCCCATTTTCATTACCTCCTTGATCTCCTGGATTACCGGGTAGCGCTCTGCTGTCACCAGCTCCAGTACATTCCCAAGCTTGTCCGCCACCTGGGGCAGATCCTGGGCCTGTATCGCCGCTGTCATCCCGTCGATATCCGGGTGCTGCTCAGGCTTTAGTTCATTAGCATGGAGGTTTTCATACACATATCTGGTGGAAACGCTGATTCCCGGCTTTGCAATCACCACATGGCACTGGGGCATGGGGGGCAGAGGCGTCAGCTTCTCGCCGATGCCCTCAGAGAGCGCGGTTCCCCGCATAATGCAGTAGGGCACGTCTGCGCCGATTTTTACCCCCCGCTCCATCAGTGCTTCTGTGGAAAGTCCCAGCTGGAACATCTTATTCACCCCAAACATCACTGCCGCTGCATCACTGCTCCCCCCTGCCATGCCGGCTGCCACAGGAAGGAATTTTCTCAGCTGGATATGCAGCCCCTGCTTTACTGAAAATTCCTCCATCAGAAGCTGCGCCGCCCGATATGCCAGATTATTTTCATTTACCGGCAGGTAGGTTAAGTTTGTCTCTACTGTGATCCCGGGTTCTCTTTTCCGCAGTAAATCCACCTGATCATAAATTCCCACAGTCTGCATGATCATCCGCACTTCATGGTATCCGTCCTCCCTCTTCCGGAGCACATCCAGCGCCAGGTTAATCTTCCCATATGCCTTTAGCTTTAAATGATTTCCCATAATTACCTCTTACTTTGTGTTCTGTGTTCAAAATACATTATTTTGTATACAATATCCTTATGGAGAGTATATGACATTTTTCGTCATATTTCAAGTATTTTTTTGCATACAAAAAGAGCCCGCTCAGCAGGCCCTTTTCTCACTACTTATTCATCCTCCTGTGCCTGCTGTGTGCTCTTAGGCGCCACGATCGCCACATCCTCCAGGATAGGCCGCAGCTCGCCGCTGTCCTCTCCATTCTCATCCTCGGGAATATATTTCTTAAAAATACCATTAAAAATATAGGAATTCACAAAAGCAATCAGCGGGACGCCAAAAAGCAGAGCCAGCACGGTAAACTGAGGAGCGTAAAAAACAGACAAATATCCCATAAGCACGAGGGCCGCATCCAATACCAGGATCCCCAGGGTGCGGAACAGGTGACGTACTGACATAAACAGCGCGTTAAACAGTGTCCGCTTTATGGGATTATAAAACCGGCTCTGGAGGGGAAATGCAAAGGTAAATACAAAAATCCAGATAAAGGACAGCGCGCCGATGGCTGCCATAAAGACCGTGCGTATCATAGAGCTCCCGGTAAGGACATTCAGCAGAAAGTACAGATCAAAGGCTAAAATCACCCCGGTGGCCAAAAGAATCAGCCAGATCACCGTAGCCTGCTTAAAATTTTCTTTGAAGGACTTAAAAAAGGACTTAATGGTATACCCGTCATCATCCCGGGCCAGCTTCAATGTGACATAGTACAAGGCGGTGGTGGATGCGCCGATGGTAAAAATCGGAATGCTGCACACAATCCACAATACATTTAACATCATAAGGTCCCCGAACTTCCCGATATAGCGCCATACCGGATTATCATAATTAAATATCCCCTGAAACATGCTATAAACCTCTTTTCTGACTGTATTACAAGCTTTATTACTTAAAGCTTAGTATAGCGGACTTTTAGGAAAAAATCAAATTTTCTTGTGTATTTCATAAAAATTTTACAACCACCTCCGAAAAATTGTGATACAATAAGAAAACATATCATTGAAACAACATCTGCAAGGAGATAAATTATGTCAATCAAAGAACAGCTGAAGGCAGAAGGTAAACGGGAGAGAGAGAAGTTAAAGCAAATGACCTGGGGGGACCGGCTCTGGTATATCTGGGAATATTATAAGCTGCACATGCTTGCCCTGGCAGCAATTTTCTTCGTTCTCTATCTGATAGGAAATATGATTTACAATTCCACCTTTACCACCCAATTATCCTATCTTGTTATCAATAATACTTCTACGGGCATCACAAATTTCGAAGCATTTGATCAGGAGTTTAAGGAATCTATGGGATATGGCAAGAAGGACCGGATAACCTCCGACGATTCTATCCATCTCCGCCATTTGGAAAATGGTACAGAGATTGAGTATGCCAATATGGCGAAAATTTCCGCCATGGTTGCCACCGGAGATCTGGACCTGATGATTTCTGACCCTGTTAATATCGATCACTATATGGAATTAGAAGCCTTCATGGATCTGCAGCAGCTCCTTCCTGATGATTTGTGGGAGCAGGTGAAGGACTCTGTGTATTATGCAAAGGATTCTCAGGGCCAGTCCATTCCCTGCGGGATCGACCTAAGCCTGACCTCCATTCCGGAAAAGACCGGGATTGCCATCGAGCCAGGTTACATCAGTGTTATGACCGGCACTACCCACGCCGATACCATATTGTCCTGGATCCGCTTTGTTCTGCAGCCACAGTAAAGCCGCAGTCCTCTGCCAGCCTCCGGGAGGGGATATTCCCCTTCCGGATTTTTATATATACCGGACGCTCCAGATTCTCCTCCACATAATGAAGCACTCCTGCCACCGCCTCTCTCCCAAATCCCTTCTGTCTTTCTCCGGGGCAGATCCAGTAGCCCATCTCCAATCCTCCAGGCTTTCCCGGATCCTTCTCTGCTGCCTCCTCCTGCCAGTCCCAGACGCCGGCCGCTCCCAAAAGAATTCCCCGGCGCTTTTCCACTACTGCCCAGATGCCGTATTCGTAAAATGGATACTGGCAGGCACAATAGGATAAGAATTCCTGATACTCAAAAAAAGCAGGAAATCCACCCTCCCTCAGGATTTCCCAGTCCTCCGGGATCAGCTCTCTTACTGTCAGCCGCCTGGTCTCTGTAATCCTCCAGGGCAGTCCCCGGTGCCGTCTGACAATCCGCTCCAGAAGCTCCTCTGTGATCTCTTCCTCCTCCTGGATCAAATAAGGCACCCCAAAGGGCGCCTCCAAAAGATTAGCCGGGTCATAGATACCAAGAATGGCCCCTCCGGCTGCTTTTGCAGCCAAAAGGGCCGAAGGCTCATCGGAAACCACCACCGTTTCTGCCATTCCCTCAACTGTGATGGAAAGCTCTTTTCTCATATTCAGCACTTCTCCGGTTCCGGATAGGTCTCACCAAAGGTATCCACCGTGACCTTTGCCATCCTCTGAGGCTTCATCGGCCGGTCACTGTAATCTGTGCGGACCTGAGCGATTTTATTTACCACATCCATCCCCTCGATTACCTGGCCGAAGCCGGCATAGGCGCCATCTAAATGGGGGCTTGTCTCATGCATGATAAAGAACTGGGAGCCAGCGGAGTCTGGTGACATGGCTCTGGCCATGGAAAGCACGCCAGGTGTATGGTTTAAATCATTCTGGAAGCCATTCTGCCTGAATTCTCCCTTGATGGAATAGCCTGGGCCGCCCATTCCGGTTCCATCCGGACATCCTCCCTGAATCATAAAGCCTGCAATCACCCGGTGGAAAATCAGTCCGTCATAAAAGCCATTCTGCACCAGGCTGATAAAATTATTCACGGTATTTGGTGCAACCTCCGGGTACAGCTCTGCCCGAATCACATCGCCGTTCTCCATCTCAAACGTTACAACTGGGTTTTTCATCTCTCATTTTCTCCTTAATAATTATCGTTCCTGCTGTTACAGTATAGCATATCTTAGACATCTTGAAAACCCATGGAAATTGCCTACCGACAGATGTTCACATTTTGTTCAAAAATCTTTTAAAAAACTTTCATATCCCCATCATGATTTCTTCACGATTTGCCGATATACTTTAACCATAGCAAATAAAAATTGCTTATAAGATTTTTTTCATAATACTCGGGCTGATTAACTGATATCGTAATCAGCTCTCCTCCCTTTTTCTAACATAAAGGAGCTCTCCTATGGAGAGCTCCTTTCTTTTTCAGATAAAATCCCAGATTTTTTGCACACTTATTCGATGCCTTCTGCCACAGCATTTTTATTCGTCAGGCTTCCCTCATAGATGACCTCTACCTCATCACCGACAGAATAATCAGACACAACCACATTATCCCCTACCGTGAAGGTAAACTGGGTCCCGTCGGCTGCTTCTATGGTAAGCGAAGCATCCGAGGCAGACAGCAGGGTGCCTCTTATCGCATTGTAGGTGGCTTCCGCATCCCCGGAGCCCTCCTCGGTAATAACCCGGAGCGCCACGCCCTGATTCAGGGTGCCCAGATAGGTGATCTCCACATACTCGCCTGCTCCCAGGCCTTTTTCTCCTGTTACCACTTGGGCAATGTTCGTGGAAAAGGTATAGCTCTTCTGATCCTCCATCTCCACCGTCACCGAATCATCTCCTGATTCGGTAATCACTCCGCTGATTACTGGATCCATCATCTCCCGCATGGCAGCAGAGCTGATGATCTGATAGGATTCTGCTTTTTTTACTGGAAGCGCTTCATCCAGAAATACCACCTGAATTTCATCACCTTCGCCTACCTCCTGATCGCCGCTCTTCGTCTCCGCATTCTTCAAATCGATTTGATACTCTTCCTCATCCTGACCCTTTAAGGTCACTGTTTTTTGATCCACACTCTCTACCAGGCCGGTTATCACCATCTTCTCTGCTTTTGCTCTGGTGGTTTCCTCAGCCTTTGTTGTCTCCTCCTTTATCTCCTCCTTTGTCGTCTCTGCTGCTTCCTCTGTGGTACTCTGAGTAGCTTCCGGAGACGTATTTTCAGTAGTTTTCGGTGCGCAGGCTGTCATGACAATCGCTGCACAGACTGCCGCTAAAATCGTACATTTTCTTTTCATACAATAAAACACTCCTTACCTGTTGATTTTTTACTTCGGTGCAAGGATATTCTACTATATATTTTTTAAGAAAATGAAGGTATCTTTATTAATTTAAGTTTTATTTTTTATGAAAATAAGTTTGAATCTCCCCTTATTTTTCTTATTTTTCAGATAATTTCCAGGCTTGTCTCCTCTTCTTCCACAAAAATGCAGCCAGGTACATAAGAGAAGGAAGCAGAATGGTAAGCGATACTGTAAAAACCGCCACTGTGCAGATCCTTTGCCACAGCCTGGCCCGGGCTGTCTGCTTAGATGCTGGCGCAGCTGGAGCCTCTGGAACTGCTTCTTCCAGGATTACCTCCTCTTCCTGCGCTTTTGTTTCCTCCGGCTCTGCTATAATAGTTTCCGGCACTTTCTGGTAAACAGCCTCCCATTCCATAAAAGAGCGCTCTGGATAGCGGATCTCTCCCTCATAAAACACCTGATAGTCCCATACCAGCTTCCGCCCCCTGGCCTTTGCCTTCCTACAGGGAATATCCTGATCCATATAGGCGTCCCCATCCCAGGCAAGCTCCAGAATTTCGTATTGCTCTGCATCACATCCGATTTCATTCAGAATCAAATCTGGATGTTCCAAAAGATACTGCAGCTCCATTTCGCCAGGGACGAAATCCCCCTGAAGCGCATATTGGCTTGAGCCATAATCATAAAATACTACTGAAGCTGAAAAATCATCCTGCCAGTGGGACGCAAGCTGAGAAATTCCGGTTTGCCTCAGCTCCCCGCTTCCTCTGCGTCCATCCTCCTCCTTCTGCCTGCTAACCATCACCTGGTCTGGTATCTGCTCTACGCGCTCGATTCCCTCATAGGTCAGGATTTCCCTGGCCGGCTCCCGAAGCTCTGGCTCTACCTTCTCCACCTGCTGGCAGGAATCCAGCATATACTCCCTTCCCTCCTCATCCACATATTCCCGGCTTGGAAGATCGGTTTCATCCTCTACAGCAAGATAAAGCACCAGCTGCTCAGGCAAGGCTTCCTCTCCTTCTGTCTCCGCCCCATATCCATCCACACCGCCTGCCAGAGATACGATCATCACCGCCAGCATGCCGCCAAGGAGATGCCGGTCCTTTACTCTGCGGCTCTGTCCATGGCTTTTCTTCCTTCTAAGCCACAGCATGGCAAACATTCCAGCGGCTGCGGCCAAAAAGATCCCGGGAAGCATTCCCAAACCTTTATCTCCGGTTTTCGGCAGGGCAAGCCGGTTCCCGGCACCCCTGGGAACCCCTTCATCATTGATAAGCTCTGGCGGCGCATAGCCGGCCTTTATCCACCCATTGTGGAGCCCTGCCTCCAGAGGAGGCGGATCCATCACAATCCGGGTGGAGGGCGGTGAAAAAGAGGTTCTCCCGCCTCCTGAGGAGGGCGGTGTGGCAACTGGCAGCGTCTCCTCCGGCGGGGGCGGTGTTTCTTCTGGCAGCGTTTCCTCCGGCTTTGTCTCCTCTGGCGGCGTTTCCTCCGGTTTTGTCTCCTCTGGCGGCGTTTCCTTATAATTCTTTACCACGATTTGATAAAATTCCGGCGCTTCTTCCATACCTTGATCTCTGAGCGCCACCATACTGGTTAGCCATATAAGCTTCTGGCCTTGCCTCCTTCTTTTTTGAAGCTCCTCCCTGATCTCCGGCTCAGCCGCAGAGGGGGATGCGTCCTTTAAGCTGTCACTGCCTGCAGCCGAAGCATGGCTGCGGCTGGCCTCTGGCAGGGTAGCCTCACGGCTTGCTGTAGGAACCGATGCTTCTGAAGCATCCTCCTTAAGCAAAGGTCTGTCTGCCTGAATGCTCCCTTCCTGGGGAAACAGCTCCAGCCGGATGGCAGGCCCTGCCTCTGCATCACTGCGGCTGGCCACCGCTGCATCTGTCTGCTCTATTCCATGAAGCGTATACTGGGATGCTGCTGCAGATGTAATTCTGCCCTCTGTCTGTCCTCCCGCCTGCTGGGAAGCCACATAAATTTCCTCTGACAGTCCCTCCTTTAAGGCCTCATACCCTTTCGGAGGCTTTGTCTCCTTCCAGGTATACCCATAGAGCAAATGGATAAACTGCTGATACGCCAAGTCACGTTCCGCCTCCAGCATTCCCTCACCGCTTCCATCCACTGCGTGGAAATCACATATCTCGCTGCACGCCTCAACCTCCCTTTCCCATGCATCCCAGGCCTCTTCCTCCAGCTTTTCCCGCAGCAGCTCTGAATTTCCCTCATATAAAATCTCCGGATCCGGGTGGCCGCCGCAGTACGTCTTTTCATAGTGATACTCCTTCTGGTCCCAATGGCGCAGCCTGCCGGTTTCACTGGTAATGCCTTCCGGGCACCGTGCCTTAAAGCCGCTCCAGGTCTCAAACTGCTCTGGAGCCAATACGGTTCCTTCTAACTGCCCGGAATCAAAGGACTCCATCACCTGGAATTCTGCACCAGATAAGGCATCCTCGCTGTCCCCATCGATCTTCATCAGTTCCACTCCGTACAGTGCCCGGAAGTCCTCCTGATGCCGGTAGTGCCTCACCTCCGGCAGCTCCCAGCTCCCTGGATCCTCTGGTTTTTCTGGTACTGACAGCTTAAAATAGCACTGCCAGGCCATATTCTGCTCGACGTAAGCAGCCAATGTCTGCAGCCCGCTATAGCGGTATGAGCCTACCAGATAAACCAGGCCAATGGGATAGGCGCTCCCCAGCCCGGATCCCTCTTTTGCGGTTCCTGTGATTGCAATCACATCTTCCTTTGGATCCTCGCATTGGAAGGTGATCTGATCTCCCTCCCATTCCCAGCTCCAGCCTGACGGCAGCTCATAGTCAAATTCCTTTATCTCCTCTGCCTTTTCTCCCAGAGAAAACGTGACAAAGCATCTGTCCTCCTCCCACTCCATAGGCCAGATCGGCGCATCCTCCTGGTACTTGGAGGCAAATTCTGGAATATAGCTGCTGGAATTTCCATAGTAATCCTCAATCGCCTGAAGAATTTCCTCTATCTTGGCCGCCGCCTGGGCCTTTGACTCTTCTGCAGGGCAGCCATTCCAATCTCCAATATATTCCTGCAGCCGCTCTAACTCTGACCGCAGCTGATCCGGTCCGGTGTACTGCCAGGATGTAATCCCCCACACAGAGGCCTGCCCTGCAATGTATTCCCCTGGGGTCAGGGTATGATGCTCGCCCTTTATCATCCCGCAGCACTGGAGAACAATGGATACTAATTCATACTTCTGCTCCGATAGGCTCTTACTTTCTCCATATTCCTCATTCCACTCATGGCCTTCAATTCCCTCAAGCATCGCCCTATGCTGCTGAATGCAGAAGAGAGGAGTCCCATCCTCCTTCATCCAATATAAAATCGGGCTGTCGATGGCCTCTCCAAAAAACTCAAATTCTGTACTTGTAAGAAGATTTCCCTTTTCCAGAAGCGTGATCTTAAAAATCGCCGCCAGCGCCTGTCCGCTTCCCTGTATCAGGGAGATCACCGGAGACAGCAAGAACACCAGTGCTAAGAGCAGCGCTGCTATTCTTGTTCTCCTTTTTATTTGTTTCATAGCTTCTCCTTTCCGCAATCGCGGAAACGAAGAGCGATTTCTTTTCTGTTTTCAATGTACGGGACATCTGGAATCGCTGGTTCAGAACAAACCAGCTGCCGGAGCTCCGGCCGGCGATATAAGAATGATACCGCCATATTGACATTATATCATAATCCAATTATTTTTCAAGTATTTTTACAAAAATATACAGGTAAATTTTGGATAATTCTATTTCCCTTCTTCTGGAAACAGAGTATGACTGTGAAATACCATTTTGCAAAGGGTTTCATACTCCTGGTATTGAGGGTAATCCGCCAGCTCCCTCAGCTGCTCTGCCACCCCTTCATAATACCACTGATGAAGGGCCTTTCTTTTTTCATTGAACCGGTTCCAGAAAACCTCTCCTAACAGCAGATAGTCTCTGGCAGTGCTGCGGATATTGCTCAGCTTGTCCCCCAGCACCAGAATCTTCTCGTCCCTGGAGGCATGGGTTAAGTGCTCCAGAGTGGCCCTCTTCCTCTCCATCCATGTTTTCGTCTTATCTTCCGTCTCAGCCATCACAAGATCCGCCACCCGGCTGCCGAAGGCCTCCTTAAGCTCCTCCCTTGTAACCCCGGCGTCCTCCACAACATCATGCAGAATTGCTGCTGCAATCAGCTCCTTATCCTCTGTGATCGACGCTACAATTACCGCCGTATCCAGCGGATGTGTGATATAAGGGATATTCGTCCCCTTGCGCACAGCCCCCCGATGTGCTGCCTCTGCAAATGCCACCGCCTTTTTTACGATCATTCCCTGCCCTCCATCACTTTCATGTATACACTGGCCACACGCTTCCCCTTTGCCTCTCTCCTATCATAACATACCCGGGCAAAATGTAGAAGATAAACTTGTAAGATTCTTTGTTTTCTGTTATTCTATTATTTGTCAGGAGGACTTTTATGGAACGAATATACGAACGTGAACCGAGGGAGCCCCAGTCAGATCCAAACAGCCGCCGCCAGGTGCGCAGGCCAAAGAAACGCAGTGAATGGATGAACGTGCTGTTATTTTATGTGCTCCCCTTTCTAATTATTAATGGTGTATTATTTATCCTGGTCAGCGCCAGGCCCCATATCACCATCCAGGTGGCGGATACCAAGGATTATAAAACCTCCTCTGTCACCGTTACCCTTTCCTCTCTTCTGCCTATTACGGAATTCACCTCCGCCCAGGAGGGGGCAGAGCTTTTGCTGACCCGTGAAAAGCGCAACCTTTACACCGGGGAAATCTCCAAAAACGGGGTCATTGAAATCTATGCCAAAACCATAAACGGTATGACCGCTCTGCAATATGAGCATGTAAATATTCTGGACGATGTGGCGCCTGTGATCAATGACCAGTATACCATGGAAGACGGGATTCTTACCATCACCTTTGAAGACAGCCAGTCCGGGCTGGATCCCGCCTCCATTACCGCCGTAACTCCCTCGGGCATTTCAAACGCCCCTATCTGGTCCGATAAGCTCACCGGAACCTTCTCCTTTGCCATGGGAGAGGAGCCTCTCATAATCCATGCCAGTGATCTGGCTGGGAACGTGATGCAGGCTACCTTCAGCACCCACACTCAGGTTCTGGATCCGGACGGGAATCCCCTCGAAGCCTCTGCTGCCCAGGAGCCCTTGCCACCGGAAGCTGCCTCTGAGCAGTCTCCTTCTCCGGAGACGGAGATTCCGGCGGAAAGCGCCTGGGAAGCAAGGTCAGAAGAAGGAGAGTCCCCGACCGCCGGTCAGCTGCAAACATCCATTCCGGCAGAAACACAGCCGGAGGCCACCACCTCCGCAGACGGACAACAAAACGGGGAGGTAAGCATCTATATCGATACTACCACCCCGTAAATCGAAGCCGCTTAAAGCCCGCCTGGGGACAGGGACCCTTCCCCAGGCCCGCACACAGCTCTGGTAGACTCCCCGGTAACTAATTCTGCCGGGAAAACCAGCTGCTGATGCCCGCTGCCCTTTTTAATCTCATTAAACAAAAGCCGGATAGTGGCATACGCCATCTTCTCCACCGGCTGGCGGATGGTTGTCAGGGACGGATGATAAAACCGGGCGATGTCCAGGCCGTCAAACCCTGCCACGGAAATATCCTGAGGCACTCTTTTTCCTGCCTCAATCAAAGCCCGGCAGGCGCCGATGGCCGTGCTGTCTGACACAGCATACACCGCGGTAAAGGAAAGCTTTTCCGCCAGCGCCCGTTTCATACAGGCATATCCATTTTCCATACTATAGGTCTGGATACCTTCATCCATATAGATACAGTGCTCCGGCCGAAAAGGAATCTGGTGATCCTTTAATGCCTTCTGATATCCGGCCAGACGCAACGCTCCGATACTCTCGTCATCCTCGCAGGATGCCAGAATCAGAATATCCCTGTGCCCCAGGCTGCACAGATAATCTACCATCTTATAGCTTTCCTCAAAGTCGTCCACCGACACAGAGGAATAGTCCAGAGACGCCCCCTCTTCTCCTGTATTTAGGATCCCTACGGTGCTCAATACATACGGAACCGTCAGCTGCTGCAGCTTTTCCCGGCTGTGGGTAAAGAAGCCGCCTAAGAATATAATTCCCTTCAGGCGCTTTTCCTTAATCAGTTCAACTGCCACATCCACCTCATCTTCTCTTTCATCTACCCGGTGCAGCACAAAGGAATACTTCTTTTTCTGGATTTCCTCCTCTAAAATCTGGATCATCCTGGCAAAAAAGGGATTGGTGATACCTTTAATCAGGACAGCGATGGTTCTGGCCTCGGAGCGCTTCAAATTCCGTGCGCTGTTATTGGGAACATAGTGATTTTCTTTAATCACCTGCATAATTCGATCCTTCGTCTCCTGGTTAATATCCGGATGGTTATTAATCGCCCGTGAAACCGTACTGACCCCTACCCCGCAGATTCTCGCTACATCCTTTATGGTAATCGTTTCCACCTTCCCCCTCCTCTTCCTGTCTGTATCCTTTTCGATTCAAACCCACTTATGAAAAGCGTCCGTACAGGCGGGCCATCCTTCTGGCCTTTTGGCAAATCTCATCACTGAGCTCTCCTGCCTGAAGCCTCCACTTCCAGTTATCGCCTAATGTAGAGGGCTCATTCATCCTGGCCTCACTGCCCAGCCCCAGATAATCCTGCACCGGTATCACAGCCAGGTTGGCTACACTGGCCAGGGCCAGACGGATAAAATCCCAGTTCACCCACGGCCCCTCGCCGTTTGATCCGTTCATATATTCCAGAGCCATCAGCTTATCCTGCTCCGGCATTTTCTCAAACCATCCGCGGACTGTATCATTATCATGGGTTCCCGTATAAACCACACAGTTTTTCGTGTAATTATGAGGCAGATAATCGCTCTCCTCCCTGGTATCAAAGGCAAATTCCAGAACCTTCATCCCGGGAAATCCAGTATCCTCAACCAGCTTTAACACGCTGGGCGTCAAAAAACCAAGATCCTCTGCGATAATAGGAAGCGACTTGGTTCCAAAATGCTCCTCCATCTGGCGGAAAATCCCGATGCCTGGTCCCTTTACCCATGTTCCATGCTCTGCTGTGGCATTCCCGTAAGGGATGGAATAGTACTCGTCAAATCCGCGGAAATGATCCACCCGCACCACATCATACAGGCGGAAGCTGTATTCCATCCGCTTCAGCCACCAGGCATAGCCCGTCTCCTTATGGTATTCCCATCGGTACAGAGGATTCCCCCAAAGCTGCCCAGTGGCGGAAAATCCGTCTGGCGGGCACCCGGCCACTGCGGTCGGCATATTCTCCTCATCAAACTGGAACAGCTCCGGATGGGCCCAGGCATCTGCACTGTCAAAGGCAACATAGATAGGAATATCGCCGATAATCTTGATCCCCTGAGTATTGGCATAGGCTTTCAGTGCATCCCACTGCTCCTGAAATTTTACCTGGAGGAACTGGTAAAACCAAATCTCCTCCTGAAGCTTCTCCCGAAAGTCTTTCATGGCCTGAGGCTTTCGCAGCTTGATATCCTCATCCCACTCTGTCCAGGGTTTACTTTGGAAGTGATTTTTCACCGCCATGTAAAAGCAATATTCTCCAGTCTCCTCCTGAAGCTTCTCGTGGAAGATCTCCCTTGCTCCTTCTGTCCCCTCCTTCTCCATCCACCGCCCAAAGGCTTTCTTTAAAAGGGGAAAACGATTCAGATACAGCTTATCATAGGAGACATACCGTCTGCTTCCTCCAAAATCCGCCAGAAGGCATTCCGCCTCTGTCAGAAGCCCTTCCTTAATCAGCGCAGTCAGATCGATGAAATAGGGATTCCCTGCAAAGGCAGAGAAGGACTGATAGGGAGAGTCGCCATATCCAGTGGGCCCTAATGGAAGAATCTGCCAATATTTCTGTCCCGCACGTCTTAGGGCATCCACAAATTCATAGGCCTCCTTGGAAAAGGATCCGATTCCATAAGGTGACGGCAGGCTGGAAATCGCCAGCAGCATCCCGCATTCTCTCATTGGTAATTCCTCCTTCATTCCATTCAATTCGATTCATTCGCTACTATCATATCATCCTTTTACCGCACCTGCAACCACACCTTCGATGATATACTTCTGACAGGCCAGGTAAAAAATTACAATAGGAATAATTGCCAGAACCAGCACACCCATCATGGCGCCCATGTCAATGGATCCATATCCGCCCCGCAGATATTGTACCGCGATAGAGATTGTCTTGTACTTCTTCATATTTAGTGTTAAGTAGGGCAGCAGATAGTCATTCCAGATCCACATAGTCTGTAAAATCGCCACGGTTACGCAGGTAGGCTTCATAATGGGAAGCACTACATCGAAAAAGGTGTGGATAGGGGTGCAGCCATCGATCATAGCCGCCTCTTCTATCTCTAAGGGAATGGACTTTACAAAGCCGGTAAACATAAAGACAGACAGCCCTGCCCCAAAGCCCAGATAAACTACGATCAATCCCCATGGAGTTGAAAGCCCCAGCATATTGGCAATCTTGGACAGAGGGAACATTACCATCTGGAAGGGAACGATCATGGAAAAAAGACATAAATAATACAGCATGCTGGTAAAGGTATTCTTTACCCGGCTGATATACCAGGCGCACATGGAGGTGCACAGGATAATCGCCGCCACGGAAAAGATGGTGATAAACAGAGTCCATCCAAAGGCGGAGAAAAATCCTGTCTTTTCAATCCCATTGAGATAATTTTCAAACCCTACAAAGGATTTTCCGGAGGGGATGGAAAATGGCCGTTTGCTGATATAGGCCTTCTTCTTAAAGGAGTTTACTACCACCAGAGCTATGGGAAACAGATAGAGCAGGGACAGCAGCGAAAAAACAAGGGTAAGAATATTGTCTGTGGTTTTCTTTTTTGCGCTCATTACTGCTGCACCTCCTTACTTCTGGTAAATACATTCTGCGCCAGAGCGATGACAGCCACCAGGATAAAGAAAATCACTGCCTTAGCCTGGCCTACCCCTTCCCAGCCTGCCCTTCCATAGAAGGTATTGGTAATATTGAGGGCCAGCATTTCTGACATATTCGACGGCTCCCCATTAGTCAGAGCCAGGTTCTGATCGTAGAGCTTAAAGCCATTTGTCAAGGTCAGGAAGGTACAGATGGTGATGGAAGGCATTACCATGGGAATGGTAACGTTCTTTAAAATATCCCAGCCATTGGCTCCGTCGATCTTTGCCGCTTCCACCAGATCCCCGGGGATATTTTGAATTCCGGCAATATAAATAATCATCATATAGCCGATCTGCTGCCAGCACATTAAGATCACCAGCCCCCAGAAGCCGTAGACAGAGGAGTAGGTCAGCGTTTTATTAAACTGGAGCAAAATGCCATTCAGCAGCAGGTTCCACACATAGCCCAGTATAATTCCTCCGATTAGGTTCGGCATAAAGAAGACGGTCCGAAACAGATTGGTCCCCTTAATCTTCCTGGTCAAAAGCATAGCCGCTACAAAGGCGAAAAAGTTAATCAGCACCACACTGACGATGGTAAACAGAGCTGTATACCACAGCGCGTGGACAAAGGTGGCATCGGTAAATACCTTTGTGTAATTCACCGCGCCTACAAACTTCGCATCATTGATGGTGGTAAACTTGCAAAATGACAGATATACGCCCACAAGAAACGGCGCAATAAAACCCATAGTAAAGGCCGCCAGGGTCGGCAGCACAAAAACAGGGAAATAACGTTTAATGGCCTTATCCATAGTTTACTCCTCTTATTATACAAGGCTGCCGCAAAATACATAAGTGGGGGAATGGTATTTTGCGGCAGCCATAATCAGTTCTTTTAATGGGCTGGTTTTATTAATTGTTTGCAGCCTGGTACTCCACTGCCCAGTTGTCCACAAATGCCTTTACTACAGCATCCCAGTCGCCGGTGCCCTGAGCATATTCAAGCATAGCGCTTCCCAGCTGATTCTTCCACTCCTCAGAGGGCATGGTGGTGAAATTCCAGCTCACGGAGGTGGTTCCGTTCTTTACATACTCATCTGCTGCCGCAACTAAAGGATTTGCCGGGAGATATTCCTCGGTAAAGGTGGTAAATGGAGTCACAAAGCCCATCTCCTCTGCCAGTGCCTTCCGTCCGGTATCGCTTTCTACTACCCACTGGAGGAAATCAAGGGTTGCCTGAATATCTGCCTCAGACGCCTTGGAATTTACACACCAGTAGTTCTCGGATCCAGTGCAAAGGCCCTGGTTCTCCTCGCCCTCGCCGCCGATAAAGATGGGAAGCATGCCCAGATCCTCATCTGCTACATCATTATCCTGAATATCTCCGTACGCCCAGGTTCCATTCTGATAGAATACTGCTTCGCCTAAGGCAAACTCTGCCGCTGCGTCGCTTCCTGTCTTTCCAGATAAAAGAGTGGGCTCACACACAGAGTCGGTAATGTACAGGTCAAAAATTTGCTTAAAGTTATCCAGATAGGTGCCCTTTACTGCCTCGGTGGAGGAAATATTATCGGCTTTATACTCATAGATAATATGTAGTGACCCCACATTTGCATCTTCGCGGATTTACCTGTATATTATAATCAAAAAACAAACAATCAGGAATTACCGCATACAAAAGGAG